>NZ_JAHUZF010000004.1:0-300000 GCF_019218295.1 Maritimibacter sp. DP1N21-5 | reverse complement strand
TTTCGACAAAACCGGATTCGTTCAGCGTGTCGGTGTGGATCATCACCTGCACGTCCATGTCGTCGGCGACCGACAGACAGGTGTCGATGGCGGCGGGCGTGGTGCCCCAATCCTCATGCAGCTTGAGGCAACAGGCCCCGGCCATCACCTGTTCTTCGAGCGCGGCGGGAAGCGAGGCGTTGCCCTTGCCAGCCAGACCGATATTCATCGGCACGCCATCGAGCGCCATGAGCATCCGCCCGATATTCCAGGGCCCCGGCGTGCAGGTGGTGGCGAGCGTGCCATGGGCGGGACCGGTGCCGCCGCCCAGCATCGTGGTCAGGCCCGAATGCAGAGCGTCCTCGATCTGCTGCGGCGCGATGAAGTGAATGTGGCTGTCCATCCCGCCTGCGGTCAGGATCTTACCTTCGCCCGCGATGACCTCGGTCCCCGGTCCGATGATGATGGTCACACCCGACTGCGTATCGGGATTGCCCGCCTTGCCGATGGCCACGATCCGCCCCGACCGGATGCCGACATCGGCCTTGAAGATGCCGGTGTGGTCCACGATCAGCGCGTTGGTGATGACAAGGTCGACGGCCCCATCGCCACGCGTGACCTGGCTTTGACCCATCCCGTCGCGGATGACCTTGCCGCCGCCGAACTTTACCTGATCGCCATAACCCCCCTCGGCGGTCAGGTCGCGCTCGACCTCGATGATCAGGTCGGTGTCGGCAAGCCGCACCTTGTCGCCGGTCGTGGGGCCGAACATCGCGGCATAGTCGGAGCGTCTGATTTTCGCGGGCATGTTAGCCGTCCTCGCCTTGCATCCTTGTTTCGCGCCCGAGATCCGTCTCTGGCGCGTCCGTTCATCCCACCCTAGGGCAGTCTTGGCCCGCGTTTCGCGAGCCGTTTCACGTTTGATTTCGTCTTCTGCCGGATCGGCTTCATCGCGGCCTTGGCGGCGTCGCCCCCGGTCGCGGCGGCCACACTGGCGTTCATGATGGCGCGGGTATAGGCGCCGGTCTTTTCCGACAGCATCCGCGCATTCTCGGACGGGGTTACCGACCAGAGCCCGGCCATCCCCCAGAGCCGCATGGCAATGACCATGTTGGCCTCGCCCACGATCATTCCGGCCTCAATCACATTGGCCCAATAGTCCATCGGGGTCGGCAGGCGTCTCATCCGGCGTAGACTCCCTGCGCCTTGTGCCAGTCGACAAGGGACACGTCGGGGTAGCTGTCGAACACCTGATCGCCCTCGGACACCTCCGCCTTAACCCAGTCGGGCTTCTCGCCCATGAAGATATGGGTGATGCTGGGCGGCGCGCGAAGCGGCGTGCGGATGACCCCAGCGATGGGGTGGACAAGCTCGGGCCAGCGCTCATCGAAGAGCCAGAGTTGCGTCCCGCAGGCCCTGCAATAATACCGCTCGGCCCCCGAATGGCCGCCCGTGTCGAGCCTGGCCTGAAAGCTGTCCATCCCCTCCCAGTTGTCCACCGACAGCGTTTCCGTGATGGCCCCGATGTTCACCGAGTATCCCCCGCCCCCGGCCGAAACCCGGCAGATCGTGCAGTAGCACCGCTGATAAGGAACCGGCGTCGCGCTCTCGACGGTGAAGTTCACCGCGCCGCACTGACATCCGCCTTCGATCGTCACGGTCATCAGAGGCTCCCCATCACCTTCTGATTGAAGCCATAGACCGTGCGCGTGCCGCCCAAGGGCACCAGATTGACCTCGCGCGACTGCCCCGGCTCGAACCGGACGGCGGTGCCCGGCGCGATATCGAGCCGCATGCCCCGCACCTTCTCGCGGTCGAAGTCGAGCGCCGGGTTCGTCTCGTAGAAATGGTAATGCGATCCGACCTGGACCGGGCGGTCCCCGGTATTGGCAACCATGATCGTGACGACCTCGGCCCCCTCGTTGAGGGTGAGTTCGCCGGGAGCGGCCATGACCTCGCCGGGGATCATTGGTCGCCTCGCCGGGCTTCGGCCAGCGCCCGTACCACCGCGACCGAAGACAACGCCACACCGATCACGGCGGCCATGGCGGCGATCCAGAAGCCGTCCGACTCGTGCAGATGCGGAGCGTCAAGGGGATGCGCCAGCGCGGGCGTCGTGGTCAGCACAAGGACGATGAGGGCACGCATATCGGTCTCCTACCTGATGGGGTTGTGAACAGTGACGAGCTTGGTGCCGTCCGGGAAAGTCGCTTCCACCTGAACCTCGTGGATCATCTCGGGCACGCCCTCCATGCACTGATCGCGGGTGATGACCTGTGCGCCCGCACGCATCATCTCGGCCACCGAGCGCCCGTCCCGCGCGCCCTCGACCACCGCATCGGTGATCAGCGCGATCGCCTCGGGATGGTTGAGCTTCACGCCACGCGCCAGCCGGTTGCGGGCCACGATGGCGGCCATCGAGACCAGCAGCTTGTCTTTTTCTCTCGGGGTCAGGTTCATGTCAGAGCATCCAGGGTCTTGGGATTTCGTCGTCGTTGAGCAGCCGGATCGCGGGCACGATGACCTGCCTGAGCCGCCAGCCGTCCGGGGCCACCACGCGGGCGACCAGAATGTCATCTGCCAGAAGGCTCGCACCCCCGGTCCCGGGCATCAAGGCCCGAAGACGGTCAAGCATCGCCGCTGCCTCGGGACCGACGAGGACCAGTGCCGCCATCGCCCGCGCACCTCCCATCGTGGCGCGCGAGGCCATGTGTCCGGCAATATCGCCCGACAGGTTCACGCCGTCCGCATAGAGCGGCACACCGCCACGCCGGATCGTCACCCGGTCCATGAACCGTCCCTCGCACAGCTCTTCTCCCATGGCGACGCGCCCCAGCACCAGCGGCTCGACCATCAGGAACCGCGCATCATCGGCCAGGTCCACGGTCAGGCGACGCGCGAAGTTCATCTCGTTGAACAGGATCGTCTCCTGCGGGAGCCAGTTGAGCCGGGCGCCCGCCCCGGCCGTCAACATGGTCTCGACCCGCCCCGGTGCCTCGCCCCGGGCGGCATAGGCGCGCTCGGCCGCCTGCGTGGTCAGGGTCAGCGTCGTGCCCTCGCCCGCGCGTGCCTCGAGAAAGAAGCGATCCCCTCCGGTGACGCCGCCCGCCGTGTTGATCAGCATGGCGTCCAGATGGTCCGCGAAGGTCCGGGGAAACAGGCACTTCAGTGAGCCCGACATCGACAGGTCGTCGATCACGCTCGCCTTGCCACGAAGCTTCGCGCTCAGCCGCACCGCGCCGCGCGCACGGGGCTGGGCGGCTTCCGTGATCGGAGCGGCGGTCAAAGCGGTCATGATTCCTCCGGTGGCACCGGACTTGATCAGACAGGAGGGGCCGGGGGAAGTCAGGCGGTCGCAGTTCATTCCGAACGACGGACCGTCGCGACAGAATGCGACCGCTCATGAAATGAGCTGACCGCACAAAATAGGGGCGAAATGAAAACCGGGCGCGCGCTGGCCCGGCATGCCTCAGTCCTCGGCGGGCTTGTCGTCGTACTGCCCCGACAGGATCCGCTGGGCCGCGCCCTCGGGGTCGTCATACTGACCGCGCTTCATGGTCCAGACGAAGAGGACCAGCCCCAGCATGCCGAGGAAGATGGAAACCGGGATGAGGAAGACCAGAACGTTCATTTCACACGCAGTCTGAGGGCATTGAGGGAGACGATAATCGACGAGGTCGACATCGCCAAGGCCGCCGACAGCGGCGTGGCCAGGCCGATCAGCGCGAGCGGGATCGACACGGCGTTGTAGACGACCGCGACACCGAAGTTCTCCTTGATCCGACGCGTGGCTTTCTTTGCCGTGGCCAGCGTGTCGGGAAGCGGTGCGAGCGATTTGCCCAGAAGCACGATGTCGCTGACCACGCGCGCGGCTTCGAGCGCGGAAGCCGGCGAGATCGACACATGCGCCGCCGCCAGCGCCGCCGTGTCGTTGAGCCCGTCGCCCACCATGAGCACCCGTTTGCCTTCGGCCGCGAGCGCCTCCAGCACCGCGACCTTGCCTTCAGGGAGCATGCCCGAACGGTAATCTTCGATGCCCAAACGATGCGCCACGTCGCGCACCGCCGCCTGGGCGTCGCCGGAGACCAGCGTGACGCCGTATCCCGCTGCTTTCAGCGCCGTCACCGCCTCGCCCGCGCCGTCGCGCAGCGCGTCGGTGAAGGTAAAGGCGACCGCGGGCCGCTTGCCGATCTTGAGATAGGTCGCGGTCCGACCGATCTGGGCAGCACCCACCCATTCGGCGCGGCCAAGGCGAACCTCCTGCCCGTCGTGCAGCGCCTCGATCCCGTGGCCCGGCACTTCCCGAACGGAGGACACAACCGCCGCCGGCACCCCCGCATGGGAGGCAATGGCACGGGCCAGCGGATGCGCCGAGCCTTGGGCCAGCGCGACCGCAACGGCCAGATCCTCGTCCGTATGATCGCCAAGATTGTCCGGCGTCGGGTTGCCTTCGGTCAGCGTGCCGGTCTTGTCGAAGACCACGTGATCGACCTCGGCCAGACGTTCCATCGCCGTCGCGCTTTTCAGGAGCATCCCGCGCTTGAAGAGCCGCCCGGACGCCGCCGTCGTCACCGCCGGCACGGCAAGACCCAGTGCGCAGGGACAGGTGATGATGAGGGTCGCCACAGCGATATTGAGCGCGAGGCGCACGTCGCCCCCCGAGATGACCAGCCACACGACGAAAGCCGCCAGCGCCAGAAGATGCACGACAGGCGCATAGAACGCCGCCGCCTTGTCCGCGAGCGACGTGTACTTGTTGCGCGCGGTTTCCGCGATGGCGACGAGGTCGGCCATGCGGTGGAGCGAGCTGTCCTTGCCCGCAGCAGCGACCCGGACCGTCAAGGGCCCGGTCAGGTTGTGCTCGCCCGCGTTCACCATGGCACCCGGCCCGGCAAAGACGGGCAGGCTTTCGCCCGTCAGGAGCGAACGGTCCACCTCGCTCTCGCCGGTTTCGACCATGCCGTCCACCGGAACACGGTTGCCGGGGGTGACGCGGACCAGATCGCCGATGGCGAGCTCGGCGACCGGCACGACCTCGTCCCTGTCGCCCACGATTCGGTGCGCACGCGGCACTTCCAGCGCGGCCAGTTCCTCGGCCGCCGATCGGGCCACGGCGCGGGTCCGGTGGTCGAGATAGCGGCCTGCGAGCAGGAACATGGTCAGCGAAATCGCAGCGTCGAAATAGGCGTTCTCGCCATGGTTCATCACCTCGTAGACCGACATGCCCGAAGCGAGCAGGATGGCGAGCGAGATCGGCACGTCCATGTTGAGCCGCTTCACGCGGAGCGCCGACCAGGCCGAGATGAAAAAGGGCTGCGCGGAAAATGCGACGATGGGCAGCGCGATCCCTGCGCTCACCCAGTGGAACATGTCGCGCGTTGCGTCCGACGCCCCGGACCAGACCGCGACGGACAGGAGCATCACGTTCATCATGCCGAAAAACGCGACGCCCAGCCGCATCAGAAGGTCCTTCGAGCGTTTGTCCGTCTCGGTCGCGGACAGTGCCCCGGCATCTAGCTCATAAGCCTCGTAGCCGATGGAGGTCAGGTAGGCGGCAAGCTCTTCCGCCTCTATCCCCTGGTCCGCTTCCACCGTCGCGCGCTTGAGCGTCAGGTTCACCCGCGCCGAGCGCACGCCCGGTTGCGTCGCGAGCCCGCTTTCCACCCCGACGATACAGGCCGCGCAATGAGCGGTGGGCAGCGAGAGCATGATGCGTTTCGCTTCACCGCCGTTGCCGGCATAACCCCGCCCCGCCGTGCTTTCGGCAAGCGCGGCTGCATCGCAGGCAGGACAGGCGGAAACGGGTGCGGCCATGATCGGATCTCAGGACTTCGGAACGAAAAGCTCGATGAGCTTGCGGTAGCGGGTGCCATCGGCGGCGGTGGCGGACAGGCGCATTTCCCATTTGCCGTAGTCAAGCTGGCCGACCTCGGCGACATAGGCGCCGGTCATGGTCCGGATAAACTCCGGCTCCTGATCGTCGAGCACATGCGTCGCGCGGCCAAGGATGCCGCCGATCTCGGCCACTTCGACGGGAAGACCCGTCTCATCCGTGATCCGGAGCGACAGTTGCGTGCCGAGGATCCCCGGCTCGACCGTCCATCCCAGCGCCTCCTGCGCCGCACGGTCCGCGTCGAACTGCTGGCTCGCGACATAGGAGTTCTTCGTCTCGAGGCCCGGAAAGGTGCTCACGGCCTGCACCGCCATGAAGACGTTGACCCCGATGATGACCGCGAAAGCGCTCACGAAGATCGCCAGCACGTGCCAGCCGGTCAGCTTGCGGCCGGAGTGTTCCTGTTCAACCACGCTCATTGCCCTCTCCCATTGAAGACCGTGTCATGGAAAGTCCGGTCGCCCGTGACCCCGTCGATGACCCAGATGCGGATTTCGGTTCTGTCGTCCCGCGCCATGTCGGTTCCCGCCGGGGCGGTCACGTAAAGACGCGTCTTGCCTTCCGTGTCGGCGGGGACCGAGAGCATCGTCTCGACCGTGCCTTCCACGTTTACCATGAAGGGGCTGTCGATGCCGAGCGTGAAGTAGAACGGCCGACTTTCCCCATGCTTGTTACGCACGCCCACCTCGTAGGTGTTGCGCACCGACCCGTCCGAGAGCGTCACGAAGGTCGGGTTGCGCACCGGGCGAACGGTCAGGTCGATCACCGGACGCACGAAGAGCATCACGGTCAGCGCCACGCCGATGGCGGCCCAGAGGAAGGTGTAGAGCAGCACGCGCGGGCGCAGGACGTGTTTGATGAGCGAGCGCTTGTGCCCGCCGGCGCGTTCGTGGACCTCGTCCTTCAGCGCGATGTAGTCGATCAGCCCGCGCGGCTTGCCGACCTTGTCCATCATCTCGTCACAGGCGTCGATGCAGAGCGCGCAGGTGATACATTCGAGCTGCTGACCGTCGCGGATGTCGATCCCCATGGGGCACACGTTCACGCAGGCGTTGCAGTCGATGCAGTCGCCCAGCCCTTCGCGCTGCTTACCCCGACCACGCGGCTCGCCCCGCCAGTCGCGGTAGGCGACGACGACGGTGTCCTCGTCCATCATCGCGGCCTGGATGCGCGGCCAGGGGCAGGCATAGATACAGATCTGTTCCCGCGCGACACCGCCGAAGAAGAAGGTCGTGAAGGTCATGATCGCGATGGTGGTATAGGCGACCGGATGCGCGTTCCCGGTAAAGAGATCGCCCAGAAGCTGCGGCGCATCTGTGAAATAGAAGACCCAGGCCCCGCCGGTCGCCGCACCGATCAACAGCCAGACCGCCCATTTCGACAGCCGGAGCCGCCATTTGCGCAGGTTCCACTTGGCATTCCACAGGCGCACGCGGGCGTTGCGGTCGCCCTCGATCCAGCGCTCGGTCAGGATGAAAAGGTCGGTCCAGACGGTCTGCGGGCAGGCATAGCCGCACCAGACCCGGCCCAGCGCCGAGGTGAAGAGAAAGAGCCCAAGCCCCGCCATGATGAGAAGCCCCGCGATGAAATAAAATTCATGCGGCCAGATCTCGATCCAGAAGAAGAAGAAGCGGCGCCCGGCGAGGTCCACGAGTACCGCCTGGTCGGGCAGGTTCGGCCCGCGGTCCCAGCGGATCCACGGCGTCAGGTAATAGACGCCAAGCGTCAGCGCCATGATCCACCATTTCAGCGCACGAAATTTGCCGCGCACGCGTCGCGGAAACACGGGTTCGCGGGCCGCATAGAGCTTCTGCGGGCTCTCGGGTGAGTCGGTCGTAGCCATGGAATCTTCCGTCGCGCTTGTCATTACCGTGTCATCTATCCGATCCGAAAAGCCGCAAACTTTGACTTGCATCAACATTTCACAGTCGGGCGGCCTTTCATGCGCAAGTTGACGTTACGTAATGCAGATCTTTCGGACATGTTTTCCGGATAGTCTGTCCGATAATGAAAAAAGCCAGGGGTCACCCCCTGGCCAGTTGTTTGGTTGGCACCGACCCCGGAGAAACGCGCGAACAGGATCAGGGGTCGGTGCCGTCACCCCAAGGAGTGAGGCCTTGGGGATCTCGGGTGCAGGATGGCGTTATTCGCCGCCACCCAGCTGGTGAACATAGGCCGCGACGGCCTTGATCTGGGCTTCGTCCAGACGGGCGTTCCAGTTCGGCATCGCGCCTTTCGGACCGACGCGGACCGAATGCTCGACGCTTTGCTCGTCGCCGCCATAGAGCCAGATCGCATCCGCGAGGTTGGGCGCACCCTGCTCGCGGTCGCCCTGGGCGTTCTCGCCATGGCAGGCCGTGCAGTTGTCGGCAAAGACCACGGCGCCTTCTTCGACGTTACCCATGCTCTCCATGCCGGAGAGCGAGCGGACATAGGCCACCACGTTGGTGATTTCCTCGTCCGAAAGGTAGTCGTCGCCAAAGGCGGGCATTTCCGAGAAGCGGGCATCGTCGTCGGTGCCGTTGCGGATACCATGCGTCACCGTATAGGTGATCGCCTCGATATCGCCCCCCCAGAGCCAGTCGTCGTCCAGCAGGTTGGGATAGCCGTTGCCTTCGGCCACACCGTCCGCCCCCGCGCCATGGCACTGGGAGCAATAGGTGGCGAAGGTGGCACGCCCGGACTGGATCGCATAGTTGCTCACTGCTTCGTTGGCCGCGATCTCGGTCACGTCCATCGCAGCAAGTTCGGCCTTGATGCCCGCGTTCATCTCGGCGAAGCGGTCGATCTCGGAGGCCACCTCGGTGCGGGTCGAATACCCGAGAACACCGCGTGTCGCCCCGTTGATCAGCGGCCAGGCCGGATAGGCGATGGTATAGCCGATGCCCCAGACGATGGTTGCGTAGAAGGTCCAGACCCACCAGCGCGGCAAGGGGTTGTTGAACTCCTTGATGCCGTCCCATTCATGGCCGGTGGTGCCGACGTCTTGTTTCTTGTCGCTCATGTCCAGGCCTCCTTAGTTGTCCGCGCTCTGCGCGGGTTGATCGTTACGGAAGGGGGCCAGCGCCGCGTCTTCGTGGATCGCACGGGAGCCGGGGCGAAACACCCAGACAACCATGAGAACGAAGAAGAGAAACATGGCGAGAAGCACCCAGCTGTCCGCGATTTCCCGAAAGATGGAATAGGTGTCCATGGTTCTGCCTCACCGGATCCAGTCTTCGGGCGTCTGCTCGAATTCCGAGAAGTCGACGAGCGTGCCCAGCATCTGCATGTAGGCGATGAGCGCGTCCATCTCGGTCAGCTGCGGCTGCCCGTCGAAGTTGCGGATCTGTGCGCCGGGGTAGCGTTCCACGACCCCGCCTGCGTCGCTGTCCTCGAAGACGATCCCGTCAGGGTCGGCCTGGGACTTGAAGTCCGCGACCGCCATCTCGAGTTGCTCGTCCGTGTAGGGAACGCCGACGAAGCGGTTGGTGCGCAACACGTCCTCGACATAGCGCCCGTCGATCGGACGGTCGAGCAGGTAGGCGTAGTTCGGCATCACCGACTCCGGCACCACGGACTGCGGGTTCACGAGGTGATCCACGTGCCATTCGTCCGAGTAGCGTCCGCCCACACGGGCGAGGTCGGGACCGGTGCGCTTGGAGCCCCACTGGAACGGATGGTCGTATTGCGACTCCGCGGCCAGCGAGTAGTGTCCGTAGCGTTCCACCTCGTCGCGCATCGGCCGGATCATCTGCGAATGGCACACGTAGCAGCCTTCGCGGATATAGATGTTCCGGCCTTCCATCTCGAGCGGCGAGTAGGGCCGCACCCCTTCCACGTCCTCGATGGTGTTCTCGAGGTAGAAGAGGGGCGCGATCTCGACGATGCCGCCGACGGTGACCACGAGGAGCGAGAAGACCAGCAGGAGCGTGGCGTTCTTCTCGAGGACGGCGTGTTTATCAAGGATTGCCATTGATCTGGTTCCCCTTATTCGGCGGCGACGGCGGCAGTGGTGCTGGGCTCAGCCAGCGGGGCACGACGCACCGTCATCCAGAGGTTGTAGGCCATGATCAGCGCACCAGTGAGGTAGAGCACCCCGCCCAGACCGCGGACCACATACATCGGGAACTTGGCGGCAACCGTGTCGGCGAAGGAGTTCACGAGGAAGCCCTGTGCGTCCACTTCGCGCCACATCAGGCCTTCCATGATCCCCGACACCCACATGGCGGCGGCGTAGAGAATGATCCCGATGGTGGCGAGCCAGAAGTGCCAGCTCACGAGTTTGAGGGAGTAGAGACCCTGCTTGTTCCACAGTTTCGGGAACAGGAAGTAGAGCATCCCGAAGGTGATCATGCCGTTCCAGCCCAGAGCACCCGAGTGCACGTGACCGATGGTCCAGTCCGTGTAGTGGCTGAGCGAGTTGACAGCCTTGATGGACATCATCGGGCCTTCGAAGGTCGACATGCCGTAGAAGCCCACCGAGATGACCATCATGCGGATGATCGGGTCGGTGCGCAGCTTGTCCCAGGCGCCCGAGAGCGTCATCAGGCCGTTGATCATGCCACCCCAGGACGGCATCCAGAGCACGACCGAGAACACCATGCCGAGGGTCGAGGCCCAATCCGGCAGCGCGGTGTAATGGAGGTGGTGCGGACCGGCCCAGATGTAGAGGAAGATCAGCGCCCAGAAGTGGATGATCGACAGCTTGTAGGAGAACACGGGGCGCTCGGCCTGCTTCGGAATGAAGTAATACATCATGCCCAGGAAGCCCGCGGTCAGGAAGAAGCCCACGGCGTTGTGGCCATACCACCACTGTGTCATCGCGTCCTGCACACCGGCAAAGACCTGCACCGACTTCGAGCCGAAGATCGACACCGGGATCGACAGGTTGTTGACCACGTGAAGCATCGCGATGGTGATGATGAAGGACAGGTAGAACCAGTTCGCCACGTAGATGTGGGGTTCTTTCCGTTTCATCAGCGTACCGAGGAAGACCAGCAGATAGGCGACCCAGACGATGGTGAGCCAGAGGTCCACATACCATTCCGGTTCGGCGTATTCCTTGCCCTGTGTGGAGCCCAGCACATAGCCGGTCGCGGCGAGCAGGATGACGATCTGGTAGCCCCAGAAGACGAACCAGGCGAGCCCGTCATTCCACAGGCGCGCGCCCGAGGTCCGCTGGACCACGTAGAAGGACGAAGTGATGAGCGCCGTGCCCCCGAAGGCGAAGATCACCGCCGAGGTATGCAGCGGCCGCAGGCGGCCGAAGTTGAGGAAGCCCTCGGCCCAGGCAAAGTTCATCTGCGGAAACGCGAGCATGAACGCGATATAGGTCCCGACGAGGAAGCCCACGACGCCCCAGAAGGCGGTGAGAGCCACACCCCAGCGGATCGGCCCGTCGAGATACCCGGATTTCGGAGCAGGTTCATGACCCATGCGGCGCAGGGTAAAGATGAACATGCCGCCTGCGATCGCCACGACCAGAATGGCGTGGACCAGGTAAGCAAGATCGCGGGCATAGGTCGTGGCAATCGCGGCCAGCACTGCAATGAGGCCGAAGATTACCAGCTTGAGATAATCCCACATTTTTCGTCCCTTCTGTCTGTCATCGCGCAAGACATCCGAGAGACGAATCCCATCAGTCCGCGCTGTTCGACTGACTGGGGATTTGAACGTTTCGCCGTCCATTAACCTTGATCCATGTCAAAAGCTTCCTATGAGACCGGAAAAAACGGGTTTGACCCAAATCAAGGCGATGGCCGTGGCTGCGCCGCAATGTTGGAACAATTACCCTTGACCCGGTCTTTCTCAGGAAAGGCCCTACCAACAGGAGGCGGACATGGCCTTTCGCTCCATCACCACTGTGATCACTGACATCGACGGCTCCGCGTCGGCCCTTCAGGCGGCAATCGCGCTGACCCAGCAGGAAGAGGCGCATCTCGACGTGCTGTGCCTGGGACTCGACCGGACACAGCCGGGTTTCTACTATGCCGGGGCGACCGCGGTCGTCATGCAGGACACGCTACAGGCGGCGCGGGAAGAGGCGCTATCGCTTGAAAACCACGCCCGTTCCAAGCTCGCCGGCGTGACCTTCAACTGGTCTGCCACCGGCATTTCCGCGCAAATGATCGGGCTCAACGCCCTCGTTGCGCATCGCACCCGCTTCTCCGATCTCGTGATCCTGCCCCGCCCCTATGGTCAGGGTCGCGGGCACGACACCGAAGCCATCGTCGAGGCCGCGATGTTCGAAGGCGACGTGCCGGTGATCGTGCAGCCGGACGGCAAGGCATTCCCTGATAAGATCGACCGCGTCGTGATCGGCTGGAACGAAAGCCGCGAGGCGATGCGCGCCACCCGCGCCGCGCTGCCCTTCCTTAAGGCCGCCGATACGGTGAGCGTGGCGATCATCGACCCGCCCAAGCACGGACCGGAACGGTCGGACCCCGGCGGCCAGCTGTCGCAGTTCCTCGCCCGCCACGGCATCCGTGCCGAAGTGTCGGTCCTGTCCAAGACCATGCCGCGTGTGGCAGACGTCCTGATGCGTCACGCTTCGGATGTGGACGCCGACATGCTCGTCATGGGCGCCTACAGCCATTCGCGGTTCCGGGAATCGATCATGGGCGGAGCAACGCGCAACATGCTCGAGGCCGCGGAACTTCCGCTCTTCCTCGCGCATTGAGGACGTGACGGACGACACGTCCACCCCTCCCTGAACGACTTGGCCGGTGGTTTTCCACCGGCCTTTTTCTTTCCGATAATCCGAACTTACTTTTAGTGATCAGGAACTTGCCAAGTTCTTCTAGCGGCCGCACTTACGGGATGCGCCGGTTCGTCTTCGAACGTGAAGGCCATCGACATACCGGCGGATACCTACAGCGGGCTGTCATGTCGTCAGATCGAAACGAAAGCGCGGGAAGTCGCCGCTCAGACCAGCGCAGCCGCTGGGGTTCAGGACCAGAACGCGTCACGGGACGCCATCGCGACGGGCGTGGCGGTCGTGCTGTTCTGGCCAGCGGCCTTCTTCGTGGGCGGCAACGACCAGGCTGCGTCTCAGCTTGCCCTCTACAAGGGCCAGATGAATGCGCGCCAGATCGCCTCGGAATCCAAGAACTGCGGGCTGGTCTTCAAGACGGTCGAACCTAACGCCTAGCCCGTCTTCGAACGGAAAAACGCAGGGGATGGCCAATGGCCGGCCCCTGCGGACCCTCGGGGACAGCGATCAGGATATGAACCCGCCGTCCACATCGTCGCCGGTTTCCAGAAGCAGGGTCTCGAAATCCGGCACGATCACGCGCCGCTTGCCCTCGAGTTCGATGATCCCTTCCTTCTTCAGGGCCGAGATCTGGCGGCTTACCGTTTCAAGCGTGAGCCCGAGGTAGTCCGCCATCGACTCCCGGGTCAGGGGCAGGTCGAAGATCATGCCATTCTTGGGCGATTGCTTGCGCAGCGACGCATCGCGCCGTGCCACGATGACGAGGAGCGAGGCAATCTTTTCGCGCGCCGTCTTGCGGCCCAGGACCGTCATCCACTCCCGTGCCGAATCGAGCTCGTCCAGCGTCATTTCCAGAAGCCGCTGGCCGATATGGGGCGTCGTGGTCATGAGCCCCTCGAAGGGCCGACGCCGGAAGCAGCAGACGGTGACATCGCTCACCGCCGTCACGTCGAAGGGGGCTTCGGTGCGGCCCGGACGGCCGATGAAATCCGAAGGCAGAAGCAGGCCGACCATCTGGGTGCGCCCGTCTTCCATCGTCTGCGACAAGGTCGCGATCCCGGTCACGACCGAAGCCACGAACTCCATGTGGTCGCCCTTCCACAGGATCGGCTGACCCGCTTCGTAGGTCCGGTAATACTTGATCTCCTCGAGAGTTTCCAATTCGTCCGGCTCGCAACGCGAGCACACGGCGCGGTGCCGGATCGGACAATTGGAACAGTCCTTGAGGTCAAGGTGAAGAGATCCCATCGCGAGGGGGCCTTTTTGATCCGTGTCAATGTCGCGCGCCAAAAGCACCTATAAAGCTAGCCCAATGAACAACATTGTGCAACTTCGCAAGCTGGGGCTCTTTGACGCGCGTGTGCCGCGTTACACGAGCTATCCGACCGCTCCGCATTTCGCCGGCGGCGTCACGACCGAGACGGTCACCGACTGGATCAAGACGATCCCGGAGGGGTCGAACATCTCGCTCTACCTTCACGTGCCCTTCTGCCGTCGGCTGTGCTGGTTCTGCGCCTGCCGCACGCAGGGCACGACGACGGCAGAGCCGGTCGAGGCCTATGTAGGTACGCTTATGCAGGAGCTGAAACTTCTGGCGGACATACTGCCCGAGGGCGTTCAGCTCGGCCATCTGCACTGGGGTGGCGGCACGCCCACGCTCCTTCAGCCGGACATGATGCGACGGCTTGGGGCGGCGATCTTCACCACTGCGCCTCTCGCACCGGGCGCGCAGTTCTCGGTCGAGATCGACCCCAACGAAATCGACGACGACCGGATGGACGCCCTGGCGGAAATCGGCCTCAACCGCGCGTCGATCGGTGTTCAGGATTTCGATCCGATGATCCAGGAAGTCATCGGCCGCCCGCAGAGTTACGAGGTGACGAAGGCGGCCGTCGACGGGTTGCGCGCCCGCGGCATCGCTTCGCTCAACGTCGACCTGCTCTACGGCCTGCCCCACCAGACGCTGACCCGGATGCGGCGGTCGGTGGATCAGGTTCTGTCCCTCGATCCCGACCGGATCGCGCTCTTCGGCTATGCCCATGTGCCTTGGATGGCCCGGCGCCAGAACCTCATCCCGATCGAGGCGCTGCCGTCACCCGAGGAACGGCTCGCCCTCTTCGACACAGCGCGCGACATGTTCGTGGCGGCTGGCCACACCGAAATCGGCATCGACCATTTCGCCAAGCCTGCCGACGGGCTGGCCCGGGCGCATCGCGAGGGCACCCTCAGACGGAACTTCCAGGGCTACACCGAGGACGGCAGCGGCATCCTGATCGGTATCGGAGCCTCCTCGATCAGCCGCTATCCGCAGGGTTACGCCCAGAACGCTCCAGCTACCTCGAAATATCAGGCCGCGGTGCGCGGCGGGCAGCTCGCCATTTCGCGCGGCCATGCCTTCCGGGGCGACGACCGGCTGCGCGGTCGCATCATCGAGGCGCTCCTGTGCGACTTCCGCGCCGACCTGACCGCCATCGCGCGCAAACATGGCGTGGAGCCCGCCGGCGTGATCGCCATGGTCGACGGTCTGGATCAGGCGATGCCCGACACGGTCACACTGACGGACGGCGTGCTCGCCATTCAGGATCACGCACGCCCGCTCGCCCGCATGATCGCGCGCTACTTCGACGCCTACGAGATGAACGAGGCCGGCCATAGCCAAGCGGTCTGATTGCGACTAGCCTGCGCCTTCAGTCAGGGAGGGCAGCATGGATTTCATGGAAGCGGCACGGCTCGTCATCGGGGCCGATCACGTGTTGACCGGTCAGGACACCGCCCGGTTCGCACAGGATTCCGCGGGGAAATACCTGTCCACACCGCTCTGCGTCCTGCGCCCCGGCTCTACGGAGGAAGTCTCGGCGCTACTGTCGCTGGCCACCCGGCACGGCCAACCCATCGTCCCGGTGTCGGGCAACACCGGCGTGTCCGGCGGCACATCGACCCAGGGCGCGGCGATGCTGTCCCTGGAACGGATGAACCATATCCTTGCCCTGAAGCCCGAGGCCCGTCTGGCTGTGATCGAGGCCGGCGTGATCCTCGACAGATTGCGCGATGCGGCGGCAGAGCATGGCCTGACCTTTCCCGTCGTTTTCGGGGCACGCGGCTCTGCCATGCTGGGGGGCATGCTTGCGACCAATGCGGGTGGCTCGAATGTCCTGCGCTATGGCAACACGCGGGCACAGGTGCTGGGGCTCGAGGCGGTGCTGGCGGATGGCCGCGTGATGGACCTCATGTCGGAGCTGCACAAGGACAACTCGGGTTATGACCTGCGCGACCTGCTTATCGGGTCCGAGGGCACGCTGGGGATTATCACCCGCGCTGTGGTCAAGCTCGTTCCCCTGCCCCGCCACCTGACGACGGCGATGGTCGCCCCGGTAACGCTCCCTGCGGCACTCACCCTCCTGAACCGTTTGCAGGAAGCGACGGGCGGCATGGTCGAAGCCTGCGAATACATGCCGCGCAGTTACATCGAGCGCAGCCTTGCCCGCGCAATGCCGGAACCCTTCGATACCCCGCAGGACGTCAACGTTCTTCTCGAGCTCGGTGGGGGCGCGGGGATCGGCGAGGTCTTCGAGCAGGTTCTGTCGGATGCTCTCGAGGAAGGTCTCATCGCCGATGCGGTGATCGCCCAGAACGAAGCCCAGCGCGCCGCCATGTGGCACCGTCGCGAAGCAGCGGCCGAAATCATGCTCGCCCCCGGAGCCAAAGCGATGAACGACATTTCGCTTCCCCTCGACGCGGTGCCGGTCTTCTTCGCCCGCATGTCCGCGCGCCTGCCCGAGCTCGACGCCGAAGCCACGGACATCTCCGTCGCGCATCTGGGCGATGGCAACATTCACTACGTGATCTACGCCGGACGCGCGGATCCCGACCACCTGTCCGCCCTCGTGACCGAGGTGGACCGCGTCGTGGCCGAGCTTGGCGGCAGCTTCTCCGCCGAACACGGTATCGGCGTGCTCAAGCGCCCCTCGATGGAACGCCACAAGGACCCCGTCGCGCTCGATGTGATGCGCGCGATCAAGGCCGCGCTCGATCCTGCGGGCATCCTCAATCCTGGCAAGGTGCTGCCCGACTAGGCGTTGCGCACCGCCTCGATCATCAAGGCGACGTTCTCGGGGTCGGCATCCGGTGTGATGCCATGGCCCAGGTTGAAGATATGCGGACCGCCCCGGAAGGCTTCGACGATGGCGCGCGCCTCGTCCACCAGCGCCTGCCCGCCGGTGACCATGTGGCCCGGCGCCATGTTGCCTTGAACGCATCCGTCGACCTGCACATTGGCCGCGGCCCATTCGGCCGACACGGAATTGTCCAGCGCCACGCAATCGGCCCCTGTCGCCTTGGCGAAACCGACGTAACGGTCGCCCGCCTCGCGCGGGAAGGCGATGATCGGCACGCCCGGATGGCGGGTCTTCAGTTCCGCGATGATCCGCTTGGCGGGTGCCAGCGCGAAGTCGTCAAAGTCCTGACCGCGCAGCGACCCGGCCCAGCTATCGAAGAGCTTTACCACCTCGGCCCCGGCCTCGATCTGTTTCGAGAGGTATTCGATGGTGCCGTCCGTGATCCGGTCGATGAGCGCCGCAAACAGCGCCTGGTTTTCCGCTTTCAGCGCATGGGCCGGCGCCTGATCCGGCGTGCCGCGCCCGGCGATCATATAGGTGGCAACCGTCCATGGCGCACCGGCGAAGCCGATCAGCGTCGTCTCCTTTGGCAATTCCCGCGACAGGATCGACACCGTTTCATAGACCGGCGCCAGATGATCGTGGATGTCATCGGCCCCCTTCAGCGCATCGAATTCCGCCTGCCGGTTGATCGTGGACAGACGCGGACCCTCGCCGGTCACGAACCACAGGTCCGCGCCCAGCGCCTGCGGCAAGAGCAGGATGTCGGCGAAGAGGATCGCGGCGTCGAACCCGTAGCGTCGGATCGGCTGCAACGTCACCTCGGCGGCCAGATCGGGTGTATAGCAGAGGGACAGGAAATCCCCGGCCATGGCGCGCGTAGCGCGGTATTCCGGCAGGTAGCGCCCCGCCTGCCGCATCATCCAGATCGGCGGTGTGGGCAGCGTTTCTCCGGCCAATGCGCGTAGGATCGTCTTGGTCATCGTGGTCTCCTCTGCGGCTTCACGTCACGTCTCGGGCCGCGATTGTCAAGCAAGCGCAGGTCTGGACGGGACAATCCGTCGCGTCTATTCACTCGCCCCATGACCATCACGCTCCCCGACCCGCTGAACCCGCTCAAGATCGGCACCCGAGGCTCGCCCCTCGCGCTGGCGCAGGCGCATGAGACGCGCGACCGGCTCGCCGCGGCCTTCGACCTGCCCGAGGCGGCCTTCGAGATCGTGGTCATTAAGACCACCGGAGACGACCGGGCGCTGATCGCGTCGGACACACCGCTCAAGACGCTCGGCGGCAAGGGGCTCTTCACCCGCGAGATCGAGGATCAGCTACTGTCGGGCGGCATCGACCTTGCCGTGCACTCGATGAAGGACATGCCGGTGGCGCAACCCGCCGGTCTCACGCTCGACTGCTACCTCCCGCGCGAAGACACCCGCGACGCATTCGTGGCGCTGGACGGAAGCCCCCTGGCCGACCTGCGGCAAGGCGCGACGGTCGGCACCTCGTCGCTGCGCCGCCGCTCGCAGCTTCTCAATCGCCGTCCCGACCTGACCGTGGTCGAATTTCGCGGCAACGTGCAGACCCGGCTTACCAAGCTCGGGGACAATCTGGCCGAGGCGACCTTCCTTGCAATGGCCGGTCTCACGCGGCTCGGGATGCTCGGCGATGTGCCCCATACCCCCATCGCGCCCGAGGACATGCTGCCTGCCGTGGCGCAGGGCGCCATCGGGATCGAACGGCGCAGTCACGACGCCCGGGCCATCCATATGCTCGAAGCGCTCCACGACACCGCCACCGGCCAGCGCCTCGGCGCCGAACGCGCGTTTCTTGCCGCGCTGGACGGCTCCTGCCAGACCCCCATCGCCGGGCTCGCGACGCTCGATGGAACGACGCTGCGGCTGCGCGGGGAAATCCTGCGCACCGACGGGTCGGAAGCCCTTGCCGACGACATGACCGGCGCCATCGAGGACGGGCCGGAAATCGGGACCGAGATGGCGCGCAAACTGCTGGCGCAGGCGGGCCCGAACTTCTTCGACTGGCGCTGACCCCATACGGTGGATTAGGGTCGCTCCGACCGTCTCAGGGAGGACCGCATGCCCCGGATCAAAGGTTTCCAGAGCGTTAGCCGCCGTTTCGCCCCCCGCGGCGATGGACGGCGCACATGACATCCACAATCAAGCAGATCGCCCAGAGCGACGTTCCCGCAAGTTTCGGCTGGGCCAAGGCCGTCGCGGCCTTGAAAGCCGGGCATCGCCTACCCCAAGCCCAGATCAAGGACCAGTTCCTGAGCCGGGGCGACGACGCCTTCATGACCCGTGCCGCCTGGATCGAAGGGCTGGGGATCGGCGTCAAATCCTTCACCGTCTTTCCCGGCAATGCCGCGAAGGGGCTCCCTTCGGTTCAAGGTGCGATGCAGATCTTTGACGAAGCGACCGGCGCACCCGTCGCTCTCGTGGCCTCGGACGTGGTGACCTACTGGAAGACGGCGGCGGATTCGGTACTCGGCGCTCTTCTGCTGGCACGGCCCGACAGCCGCCATCTCCTCGTCGTCGGAACCGGTATCGTCGCGAGCAGCCTGATCCTTGCCTATGGCGAGATGTTCCCCAAGCTCGAACGCATCACGATCTGGGGCCGCAATCCCGACAACGCGGCAGCGCTGGCAATGAACAACGGCAACCTCCCGTTCGAGGTGCGCGCGACGTCCGATCTCGCCGCCGCTGCCGCTGCCGCCGACATCATCACGAGTGCCACCATGGCAAAGACACCGATCCTGAATGGCGACTGGCTCCGCGAGGGCACCCATGTCGACCTGATCGGCGCGTTCAAATCAGACATGCGTGAAGCCGACGATAGGCTCCTGAAGCGTGGCCGCCTTTTCGTCGACAGCTTCGACACGACGCTCGCGCATATTGGCGAGCTCTCGATCCCGCTTGCCGAAGGCACGATCACGCGGGACGACGTTCTGGGGGATTTCTACGATCTCGTGGCGGGCAAGATCGGGCGCGTCAGCGACCGCGATATCACGGTCTTCAAGAACGGAGGCGGTGCCCATCTCGACCTCATGACGGCCATGGCCATCGTGGCCGGATGACGGTTTTCAAAGGGATAAGGTGAGAGGCTGGACAACGACCCAAGCGGGACTCGTTACGGCTGCTTCCTTCCGGACCTGACCGGGTTGGCGAGGTGCTCGCCCGCGCCAACCTCTCGAAGGGGCATATAGGAAACCCGAAACCGGAACGCAAGGATTCGGTGGACATCCACAAGTCACCCCCCTACCCCTCTCGCGACACGTCAGGGAGCGCACAATGGACCTCACGGATCTCGCCTTCGGCGGCGGTGGCCTCAACCGCGCGGCGCACCTGCGACCGCGCGCTGACGAGCTCTGGTCCTCGGGCGCGGCGCATGTTCTGCCGCTCTGGCGGGGCCGGCCGCTTTTTCAGGGAGAAGACCGCGCGCTCGACCTCGTCTTCACGGATGCCGCCCATCCGCTCATCGCCGAAAACCAGCCCGAATGGCTCTTTCTCGGCCAGCGTGGTGACCGCCCGCTTTTCGCGGCCGACATCTCCTCCTGGACCCCGCCCCATGAAAGTGCGGACGGCGGCCCCGGCTTCGGCGGCGAACCCGTTCCGGTAGAGGCGCCCGACCTTCCGCCCGACGC
This sequence comes from Maritimibacter sp. DP1N21-5, assembly GCF_019218295.1. Taxonomy (NCBI): domain Bacteria; kingdom Pseudomonadati; phylum Pseudomonadota; class Alphaproteobacteria; order Rhodobacterales; family Roseobacteraceae; genus Maritimibacter; species Maritimibacter sp. DP1N21-5. The sequence goes on along the minus strand of NZ_JAHUZF010000004.1, from coordinate 279,664 downwards.
CCATTTCGCCGACCTTCGCGCCGCGCTCTACGGCCTCGACCCCTGGGAAAGCGAAGTCGCCGCTACCGCGCGGGGCCTCTTTGAGTGGCACCGGTCGCATGGCTTCTGCGCCAACTGCGGCCAGCCGTCCGAGATGAGCCAGGCCGGCTGGCGCCGCGATTGCCCTGCTTGCGGCCGCCCGCATTTTCCCCGCACCGACCCGGTGGTGATCATGCTGGTCACGCGCGGCAACTCGGTCCTTTTGGGGCGCTCGCCCGGCTGGCCTCCGGGCATGTATTCGCTTCTCGCGGGCTTCATGGAACCCGGCGAAACGATCGAGGCCGCCACCCGCCGGGAGGTGTTCGAGGAAACCGGCGTGAACTGCGGCCCGGTCGAGATGCTCGCCTCCCAGCCCTGGCCCTTCCCGGCCTCGCTCATGATCGGCACACGGACGGAAGCGACTTCCACCGAAATCACGCTCGACCCGGTGGAACTGGAACATGCGCTCTGGGTCAGCCGCGAAGACCTTGCCCTCGTCTTCTCTGGCGCCCACCCTGTGATCCGCAAGCCGCGCCGGGGGGCTATCGCGCAGGTATTGCTCAAGAATTGGCTTGCGGGAACCCTGCCAAGTCCGCACAGTCCGCGCTGAAAAACGAAGCGAGCAGTCAGAAGGTCACATCATGAAACTCACCACGCGCGAGGATATCGCCGCGCCGATCGAAGCGGTTTTCGCCAATGTCGCCGACTTCGCCTGGTTCGAACGCGCCGCCATGCGCCGCGGCGTCGACGTGGTGCGCACCGACAGCCTCACGACAACCGGCACCGGCATGTCCTGGCACGCCGAGTTCAGCCTGCGCGGCCGAGACCGCAAGGTCGATGTTGATCTGGCCGACTATGACCCGCCCGAAAAGATGAAGCTCATCCTGCGCTCCGCCGGGCTCGAGGTCGAGGCGCTGATCGACTTCGTCGCCATGTCGCGCAGCCGCACGCGCATGAACGTGACCATGGACGCGACGCCCAAGACGATCCCCGCTCGCCTGATGATCCAGTCGGCGAAACTGGCGCGCACGAACATCCTGAAGCGCTATCGCCGCCGCGTCGCCGAATATGCGGCGGAACTCGAGGAACGCTGCCACGCCCGCGGCTTCTGAGCTTTCATCTTTTCCCAATACTCTGGGGGAGTTGCCGAAGGCAGCGGGGGCGAAGCCCCCATCCTGGCTCGCACAGGGCGAGACACCGCGCCGTCCTCGCCGGAGGCGAAGCGGCGCAAGTCCTGTGCGAAGCTCGACTAAACGACCTCAGCCGTTGCGACGCGGGTCGGCCGGATAGACCCCGAGAATGTCGAGGTTCGTCGTGAAATACCCCAGTTCCTCCAGCGCGAGCTTCAGCCCCGGATCGTCCGGGTGCCCCTCCACGTCAGAATAGAAGCGGGTCGCGGTGAAATTCCCGTCGATCATGTAGCTTTCGAGCTTGGTCATGTTGACGCCGTTGGTCGCGAACCCGCCCATCGCCTTGTAGAGCGCGGCCGGAATGTTGCGCACCTCGAAAACGAAGGTGGTCATCATCTTACCGGGCCCGCGCCGGGTCAGGTCGATGTCGCGCCCCATGATCAGGAAGCGTGTCGTGTTGTGGCCGTGATCCTCGATATCTCGCGCCAGCACCTCGAGCCCGTGGATCTCGGCGGCGAGCGCCGAGGCGAGGACCCCTTCGCCCTCGGTTTGATGCGCCGCCAGATCCGCCGCCGCCCCGGCGCTGTCCGCCGCCGCATGGCCCCGGATACCATGGGCGCGCAGGAAGGCGGCCGACTGGGGCAGAAGCACCAGGTGCGCGCGCACGTCCCGGATGTCTTCAAGCTTGCGTCCCGGCACGCTCATGAGCGCGATGCGCACTCGGACGAAGGCCTCGTCCAGGATATGCAGCCCGCTTTCGGGAAGCAGCCGGTGGATATCAGCGACACGGCCATAGGTCGAGTTCTCGACCGGCAGCATTGCTAGGTCCGCCTCGCCCGATTTCACCGCCGCGATGACGTCCTCGAAGGTCGCGCAGGGCAACGGCTCATGATCGGGCCGCGCCGCGAGACAGGCTTCGTGGGAATAGGCCCCGAGGTCGCCCTGAAACGCAATCTTGCCCGCCATCTCGCTCACCTTCGCTCACATTCCTGAAAATACGCCCCATGGGGCCTATCGTCGCGCCTCATAGCGCTTGAATTCAGCCAGTTAAAGCGTGTAGACACCCGCCAGAATTAGCCAGGAACGGATCGCGACATGTTCGACACAATGACCTTCACCAAGGCCGGCGCCGCCGTCTGCGCCGCTCTGCTGATCTTCCTCTTCGGAAACTGGGCCGCCGACAGCCTCTATGCAACGGCGTCGGAAAGCCATGGCGAAGCCGCCGAAGGTGAAGAGGCTCATGCCACGCAGGGCTACGTGATCGCGAACCTCGAAGCCTCCGAAGCCGGTGGCGCCGAGGAAGAAGCCGGCCCCTCGTTCGAAGAAGTCTTCGCCTCGGCAGATGCGGCCGCCGGTGAATCGGTCTTCAACAAGTGCAAGGCCTGCCACAAGGTCGACGGTTCCAACGGCACCGGCCCGCATCTCGATGGCGTGGTCGGCCGCACGGTCGCCGCCGTCGACGGCTTCGGCTACTCCGACGCCATGGCCGCGCATGGCGGTGAATGGACCCCGGAAGCGCTCGACGCCTTCCTCGAGAACCCGCGCGGCGACGTCCCCGGCACCAAGATGACCTATTCCGGTCTCAAGGACATCGAGGACCGCGCGAACCTGATCGCCTGGCTCGCCACGCAGAACTGATCGGGGCGAACCAGTGATTGACAAGGGCCGTTTCGGGGAACCGAAGCGGCCCTTTTCCGTTGGCAAAGGGACAAGCATGTAATGTCCCTGCAACCTGCCTCACGAATTCTCGCCTTGAAGTTGGGGGGCGGCGGGCCGTAGCCTGCATGAAACAGGGAATTCGCGATCAAGGAGAGCCCATGACGCCGCACGCCTCGCGCCGCAACGACCCCCGCAACCCGGCCCCGCGCGGTCAGGCACAGGCCGCCACCCGTATCTTCTCCGATCTGCGCTCCGTGGCGCTGACCCTCGCGCTCTCAGGCGCCGTGGTGCTCGCCGGAACCATCATCGCCCGGGGGCAGGATGCGGGGCAGGACGCCCAAACCACCGTCACCCACGCCTATTCCAACTTCGGCGAAGTGAAATACGGGCCGGATTTCCCCCATCTCGACTATGTAAACCCCGACGCGCCCAAAGGCGGAGAGATCTCGATCTCTTCCATGGGGACCTTCGACAGCTTCAACCAGTATTCCCGAAAGGGCGTTCCGGCGGCGTTGAACACCATCGGGTCCGAGGCGATCCTCGCCGCCACGGCCGACGACGCCTATAGCGCCTATTGCCTGCTCTGCACGACGATGGAGTATCCCGAGGACCTCAAGTGGGTGACCTTCAACCTGCGCGACGATGTGACGTTTTCCGACGGCACGCCGATGACCGCCGAGGACGTGCTCTATTCCTTCAACCTGTTTCTCGAACAGGGCATCACCGAATACCGCGCCATCGTCGAAGGCTTTATCGAAGGCGTAGAGGTCCTGGATCCCCACACCATCACCTTCACCTTCACCGATCAGGCGCCGATCCGCGAGAGGATCACCTTTGCCGGCGGCACGCCCGTCTTCTCCAAGGCCTGGTTCGAGGAAACGGGCCAGCGGCTAGATGAAAGCTCCGACCAGCCCTTCATGTCCACCGGCGCCTATGTGCTCGACAGTTTCGACTACAACCGTCAGATCATCTACAAGCGCAATCCCGACTATTGGGGCGCCGATCACCCGCTTCAGATCGGGCAGTCCAACTTCGACACAATCCGCGTGGAGTATTTCGCCGACAGCCAGGCCGCCTTCGAAGCCTTCAAGGCTGGGGCTTTCACCTTCCGCGAAGAGAACTCCTCGCTCATCTGGGCCACGGGTTACGAAAATTTCCCGAACCTTCAGGACGGCCACGTCATCAAGACCGAGTTTGCCGACGGGACCGTGGGCACGGCGCAAAGCTTCGTCTTCAACCTTGATCGTCCGACCTGGCAGGACAAGCGCGTGCGCGATGCCATCGGCATGATGTTCAACTTCGAATGGTCCAACGAGGCGCTGTTTTACGGGCTCTATTCCCGGGTGAACAGCTTCTGGCCCGGCTCCGAACTCGCCGCGACGGGAACGCCATCGGAGGCTGAGGTCGCGCTGCTCCAGCCGCTCGTGGACGAGGGACTTCTGGATGCCGCGATCCTGGCCGAGGAGGCCCCCGAGCCGCCCGTCAACGCGGCCGCCCAGAACCGCCCGGACCGTGGGATGTTCCGTCAGGCGGGCGCGCTTCTGGCCGAAGCCGGATGGGAGCCGGGGTCGGATGGCAAGCTGCGCAAGGACGGCCAGATGCTCGACCTGGTCATCGTGTCCTACGACCCGAGCTTTGATCGCATCATCAACCCCTATATCGAGAACCTTCAACAGCTTGGCGTGAACGCGAAACTGGAGCGGGTGGACACCGCGCAATATGTCGAACGCCGCCGCGCGGGCGAATTCGACATGGTAAGCCACGGCTTCAGCATGGGCTTCGAGCCGGGCATCGACCTTGAGCAGTGGTTCGCCTCGAAGACGGCCGACGACAGTTCACGCAACCTCATGCGCCTGCGCAGCGAGGCGGTGGACAAGCTCATTCCCGCCGTGGTCGCGGCCAAGGATCTGGACGAGTTGCAAACCGCCGTCCACGCGCTCGACCGGGTGCTGCGCTCCATCGGGTTCATGGTGCCGCAGTGGTTCAAACCGGTCTATACCGTCGCCTATTACGACCAATACGAGCACCCCGAAAATATGCCGCCCTATGCCTTGGGCTACATGGATTTCTGGTGGTATGACGAGGCGAAACACGACGCGCTCGTGGCCGCGGGCGTGTTGCGCTAACCCGCCCGCGACCGCCTAGAGAAAGACCCGAAACCCAATGGGCGCCTATATCCTTCGCAGGCTCTTGCTGATCATCCCGACACTGTTCGGGATCATGGTGATCAACTTCACCCTGACACAATTCGTGCCCGGCGGCCCGATCGAACAGATCATCGCCCGGATCGAGGGCGAAGGCGACGTCTTCGGTGCAATCTCGGGCGGTGGCAGCGACTTCGGTGCCTCCGTCACTTCGGGGGAATCGGCGCAGGGCGGGTCGGAATACGTGGGCGCGCGCGGCCTTCCCGCCGATTTCATCGCCGACCTCGAACGGGAGTTCGGCTTCGACAAGCCGCCGGTCGAACGCTTTTTCACGATGATCTGGAATTACATGCGGCTCGACTTCGGGCAGAGCTACTTCCGGTCGATCGGGGTCTTCGAACTGGTGGCCGAAAAGCTCCCCGTCTCGATCACGCTGGGCCTCTGGTCGACGCTCCTGTCCTATGTGATCTCGATCCCACTGGGCATTCGCAAGGCGGTGCGCGACGGCTCGACCTTCGACACCTGGACCTCGGGCCTGATCATCGTGGCCTATGCGATTCCGGGGTTTCTCTTCGCAATCCTGCTCCTCGTCCTCTTCGCGGGCGGCACCTATTGGCAGATCTTCCCTCTGAGGGGTCTGACCTCCGACAACTGGGAAAGCCTCTCTCTCGTCGGCAAGGTCGCCGATTACTTCTGGCACATCGCCCTTCCTGTCATCGCAAGTTCGATCTCCGGGTTCGCGACCCTGACCCTGCTCACGAAGAACAGCTTCCTCGACGAGATCAAGAAGCAATACGTCATCACCGCCCGCGCCAAGGGCGTCAAGGAAAGCCGCGTGCTTTATGGCCACGTCTTCCGCAACGCCATGCTCATCGTGATCGCGGGCTTCCCGGCGCTTTTCGTGTCAGTCTTTTTCGGGGGCTCGCTCATCATCGAGACGATCTTCTCGCTCGATGGTCTCGGGCGTCTGGGCTTCGAGGCTGCAGTCGCACGGGACTACCCCGTGATCTTCGGCACGCTCTTCGTCTTCTCGCTTCTGGGCCTGCTCATCGGCATCCTGTCGGATCTCATGTATGTCTTCGTCGATCCCCGCATCGACTTCGAGAAGCGGGAGGCGTGACATGAGCCTCGACCCGAACGCCCGCATGCCCGGCGAAGACGCGCCTGCACCCGTTGTCCCGGCGCGCAGCCGAATGTGGCTCTCGCCGCTCAATCAACGCCGCTGGCGCAACTTCAAGCGCAACCGCCGGGCGCTCTGGTCGCTCATCATCTTCGGCGTGCTCTTCGGCCTGTCGCTCTTTGCCGAGCTTCTGGCAAACGACAAACCGATCATGGTGAAATATGACGGCCGCTATTACTTCCCGGTCGTCCAGTTTTATCCCGAAACCGCCTTCGGGGGCGATTTCAGGACCGAGGCCGTCTATGGCGATATCGAGGTCAAATGCCTCATCATCGCGGCGGGGTCAGAAGCCTGCTGGGACGACCCCGACGGCACCATCCTCGATGCGCAGGACGGCATGCTCGGGGACACGGTCATCAACGAGGGCTGGCTCCTCTGGCCGCCGATCCCCTACAGCTTCAACACCATCAACGACATCGGCAAAGCCGCTCCCTCGGCCCCCGATGCGAACCACTTCCTGGGCACCGACGATACCGCCCGCGACGTGCTGGCCCGGGTGATCTATGGCTTCCGGCTGTCGGTCTATTTCACCATCATCGTGACGATCGCGACCTCCATCGTCGGCATCGCGGCGGGTGCGATTCAAGGCTATTTCGGCGGCTGGATCGACCTCGTCTTTCAGCGGATCCTCGAGATCTGGGCCTCGACCCCGTCGCTCTATGTGATCATCATCCTCTTCGCCATTCTGGGCCGAAGTTTCTGGCTCTTGGTCTTTGTGACGATCCTCTTCGGCTGGCCCGCGCTTGTCGGCGTGGTTCGGGCGGAATTCCTGCGCGCGCGCAATTTCGAATACGTCCGCGCGGCCAAGGCCTTGGGCGTGTCGTCGCGCACGATCATGTTCAGGCACATGTTGCCCAACGCGATGGTGGCGACCGTGACCATGCTGCCCTTCATCATCACGGGCACCATCGGCACGCTGGCCGCCCTGGACTTCCTGGGCTACGGCCTGCCGTCTTCGGCGCCGTCGCTGGGTGAACTGACACGGCAAGCCAAACAGAACCTTCAGGCGCCCTGGCTCGCCTTCACGGCCTTCGTAACCTTCACGGTGCTCCTGTCGCTTCTCGTCTTCATCTTCGAAGGCGTGCGTGATGCCTTCGACCCCAGAAAGACCTTCCAATGACCCTGCTTTCCGTCGAGAACCTCCGGATTTCCTTCCGGCAGGACGGCAGGATCATCCCGGCCGTCAAGGGCGTGTCCTTCGACATCCAGAAGGGCGAGACGGTCGCGCTGGTGGGCGAGTCCGGGTCGGGCAAGTCCGTCACCGCGCTTTCCACCGTGTCGCTCCTGCCCGAAAGCGCGATCATCGAAGGGTCGATCACCTACAAGGACCGCCAGATGGTCGGCGCGTCGGACAAGGAACTACGCCGCACGCGCGGCAACGACATCTCCTTCATCTTCCAGGAACCGATGACCTCGCTCAACCCGCTGCACACTCTGGAAAAGCAGCTGCGCGAGTCGATCGAACTGCATCAGGGCCTGACCGGCGACGCGGTGCGCGCGAAGATCATCGAACTGCTGGAGAAGGTGGGCATTCCGGATCCCGCCTCGCGCCTCTCCGCCTATCCGCACCAGCTTTCCGGCGGCCAGCGTCAGCGCGTAATGATCGCCATGGCGCTCGCCAACGGTCCCGACCTTCTGATCGCGGACGAGCCGACAACCGCGCTCGACGTCACCATTCAGGCGCAGATCCTCGATCTGCTGATGGAGTTGAAGGACACGCTGGGCATGTCGCTTCTCTTCATCACCCACGACCTGACCGTGGTGCGCAAGATCGCGGACCGGGTCTGCGTCATGAAGGACGGCGAGATCGTGGAAGCCGGCCCGACCGAGTCGATCTTCGACGCGCCGCAGCATCCCTATACGCAAAAACTCCTGTCCGCCGAACCTTCGGGGAGCCCCGCTCCCGTGCCCGATTTCGCCAAGGAAATCGCGCGGACCCAGGACCTCAAGATCTGGTTCCCCATCTACCAGGGCCTTCTGCGCAAGACGGTTGGATACGTCAAAGCCGTGAACGCCGCGACGCTTTCCGTGCGCGAAGGCGAGACGGTCGGCATCGTCGGGGAAAGCGGCTCGGGCAAGACCACGCTCGCGCTCGCCATCATGCGACTCATTTCGTCCGAGGGGCCGGTGGTCTTCCTTGGCAACGACATTCAGGGTTGGCGCTCGAAACAGATGCGTCCGCTCCGGCGCGACATGCAAATCGTGTTCCAGGACCCTTTCGGGTCGCTGTCGCCGCGCATGACCTGCGAGGAGATCATCGCGGAAGGCTTGGGCGTTCACGGGCTGGAACCCGGGCGCAACAAGACCGAGATGGTGGCGGAGATCATGCGCGAGGTCGGGCTCGACCCCGCCACGATGCACCGCTACCCGCACGAGTTTTCCGGCGGGCAGAGGCAGCGGATCGCCATCGCGCGGGCGATGATCCTGCGCCCGAAGCTCGTGGTGCTGGACGAGCCGACTTCGGCGCTCGACATGACGGTGCAGGTGCAGATCGTGGAGCTCCTGCGCGGTCTACAGGCGAAATACGGGCTCGCCTATCTCTTCATCTCGCATGACCTGAAGGTGGTGCGCGCCCTCGCCCACAAGGTCATGGTCATGAAATCGGGCGACGTGGTGGAAGAGGGCGACGTGGACCAGATCTTCGACAACCCGCGCACGGCTTACACCCGTGCCTTGATGGCAGCGGCCTTCGATCTGGCGGCGGTCGAAGGGGCCAGCGCGTAGAGCTTTCCGTTGTCCGGAGGCCTTGGACGACCTACCCCTGTCCGGCTTCGATCACCGTACAGCTCGTGCCCCGCGCCGTGAGCCGCCGACAGGCCAGATCCGCGGCCTCTTGCGTCATGCCCACGAAATTCGCGTTCCAGCCCTGCCGTCCGTTCTGCACCTTGCGCAGGGCCTCGCCCAGAGTGGCAAGTTCGGCCAGCGCCGTGCGCAGAAGCACCCGCTCGGCTTCATAGCTCGACCCGTATGTGCCGACGTTGATGCCGAAATGATGCCCGCCCGAGGTCGACAGCCGCGTGACGACTTCCGGCGTCGCCATCGTCGCGGCGCCGGAGCCTTCGACGCTCGCGAGGATCACATTGTCGGGTCGTGCGGGCGGCGCCGGGGCCGTTTCTGGAGCGGCCATGGAGGCTGCGATGATCGTGGCACCCTCGGTCTCGGCCTCGGCCGCGATCGGCGCGGTGTCGTTCTCGCCTGCTTCGGCCACAAGCTCGTTCAGCGTGTCTTCCAGCGGCACTTCCGTGGTGTCTTCGATGACTTCCGCGACTTCGACGTCTCCCGGCGTCCCGTCGGTTTCCGCTTCCGCCACGACTTCCTCCGGCACGCCAAGGTCCTCAGGCCGGGGTTCCGGCGGGGTCGGGGCGAGGAGCCCCGCGATCAGCTCGTTCACTTGCTCGCCGGTTTCCTCCGACAGGCCCGCGCCGGGTCGCGGCTTCGGGCGGATCGACTTGATCGGCGCAGCGACGATGCGGATGGTCTTGCCCACGCCGCCTTCCTCGTCGTCCGGTCCCAGACCCGCGACCAGCGCGGGCGCCGATCCGATACCCAGCCCCTGATTGCCCAGGTAAGGCGGGCGTTGTGTCGGGCGGATGTTGGCCCGCGACGGCGCTTTCTGGAACCCGATGTCGAGGAGTTCAGCCACCTGTGCGTTGCGCGCCGCCGTCGACTGGCCGCCGAAGACCGTCGCGATGATCCGCTCCTGCCCACGTTGCGCCGAAGCGACAAGGTTGAAGCCCGCCGCATTGGTGAACCCGGTCTTGATCCCGTCCGCGCCTTCATAGGCGTCGAGGAACCGGCGGTTCGTGTTGTTGATCGCCCGGCCGTTCACGTTCTCGCTCCGGCGCGAGAAGAGGTTGTAATAGGCGGGATAGTCGTAGAACAGGTGCATCCCCATCATCGTCATGTCCCGCGCGGTCGACAGGTGCCCGTTCGCGGTCAGGCCATGCGCGTTGACGAAATGGGTCCGGGACATGCCCAGCGCCTTGGCGGTGCGGTTCATCCGCGCGGCAAAGGCCTCTTCCGAGCCGGACACGGCCTCGCCCAGCGCGGTCGCCGCGTCGTTCGCCGACTTGATCGCGGCGGCGCGGATCAGGTGGCGGATGGCGATTTTCTGGCCCTTGGCCAACCCGATCTTCGACGGCGGTTCGGCGGCGGCATTGGCCGAGATGGTCACGACCGTATCGAGCGTCAGTTCCCCGTTCTCGATCGCCTCGAAGACGATGTAGAGCGTCATCATCTTGGTGAGCGACGCGGGGTGTAGCTGGGTGTTGGCATTGCGTTCGTGAAGCACTTCGCCGGTGCGGGCATCGACGACGTAATCGGCATAGGGCGCGGTATGCGCTGGTCCCGCGCCGATGAAGGCCACGATCAGAATGAAAAGGAGATACCGGACACTACGCCCGTAACGCCCAAGGACGTCGCTTACCATGGTCTGCCTCATTCCCCGGACGATTGTTTTTTGGGTATCCGGTTTATTTTTCTGATTTGAAATCAGCCTAGCACGGGTCCCCAGATCGGAAAACACCTTACAAACAATATCTTTGGCGACCGGCCACGCCCCCGGACACCACATGTTGAGTGTCCCGCTTGGGACACCCCCAAAGGTTGAAAATGGCGAAAATGTGGCTTAGTTAGCCGAGGCTTTCGATAATCTTCGGCAACACACCCAGCCGCGCGATTTCGTGGAAACGCGGGTGCGTCGTCGGCGGTTCGGCATGTTCGAAGGCCCAGGTCAGATCGTGCGGCACATGCACGCCAAAGGCCCCGGCCTCGATCGCCGGGATCACGTCGGACTTGAGAGAATTGCCCACCATCATCGCGTCCTCGGGTGCGACACCCCGGCGGGCAAAGATCTCGCCATAGACCGGCGCGGACTTGTCCGACACGATCTCGACCCCGTCGAAAAGCTCGCCCAGACCCGACTGCGCGAGCTTGCGCTCCTGATCCAGAAGGTCGCCCTTGGTGATGAGAAGGATGCGGTAGTCGGCGGCCAGCCGCCCCACAACCTCTTCGACATCGGGCAGAAGTTCGATGGGATGCACCAGCATGTCCTGCCCGGCGGCGATCAACTCGGCGATCACGCTGGCGGGCACTTTCTGTTCGGTCACCTCGATGGCCGTTTCGATCATTGACAGCACGAACCCCTTGATCCCGAAGCCATAACGCCCGACGTTGCGCCGTTCTGCCGCGATGAGACGCTGCTCGAGATGGTCGCGTTCGGCATGATCCGCGAGGAGCTCGGCGAATCGATCCTGCGTCAGGCGAAAGAACTGCTCATTCTGCCAAAGCGTATCGTCGGCATCGAATGCGATTGTCGTCAATTTTACTGCCACAGTGGCCGCTCCTTCCGTCGAACCTCTTTATTTATGCGCATCTTACGTTATATTGTCTGCTTCAAACGAGCATGTTCCGGGGGCACATGCGCCCTGATTGGAGAGGCCCGAGTGCATCTGAAGCAAGTGGACATATGCGCCCCGACGGCGACCGGGGAAACCCTGGCTGCGGCTCCGGCCCGGACCCGGCCGGCGCGGCTTGGACCGTCCGACGACGATTTCGGCAACGAGACCGGCATCGCCACCAAGACGAAGCCCAAGACCAAGCGCCCGCCGCTCTACAAGGTCCTGCTCATCAACGACGATTTCACGCCAATGGAGTTCGTCGTCCTCATTCTCGAACGCTTCTTCGGAATGAACCACGCGCAGGCCTTCGAGATCATGCTGACAGTTCACAAGAAGGGCCTCGCGGTGGTCGGGGTGTTTTCCTACGAGATCGCCGAAACCAAGGTCGCGCAGGTGATGGACATGGCGCGCCAGCACCAGCACCCCCTTCAATGCACGATGGAGCGGGAATAGCTCCCGCCCCCTGACAGGCTCCCATGTCCTCCTCCCGACTGACCGCCGCGCTCGACAGCGGCTCGCTCGCCCTGCCCGAGGGGCGTATCGCGGTCTTCTCGCCGGTGATGGGCGCCGATCTGTCAGCCCTGCCCCGCGAACGGGTCGAGGTGATCAGCCGCTTCGCCCCCGATGCCACCTATTGGCAGGGACTGGGTTACAGGGTGCTGCAAGCGCCGGAAGGCACGTATGCCGCCGCCATCGTTCACATCCCGCGGGCCAAGGACGCCGCGAAAGGCCTTCTGTCCGAAGCCGCCGCCCATGCCGCGTTGATCGTGGTGGATGGTCAGAAAACCGACGGGATCGACTCGATCCTGAAGGCGGTCAAGGCGGTTGCGACACCGGACGCCGTGCAGTCCAAGGCGCATGGCAAGATCTTCTGGCTCGCCGCTCCTGATCTTGCCCTCTGGAAGGCCACGCCGCGCACCGTCAAAGGCGGTTTCGTCACCCGGCCCGGCGTCTTCTCCGCCGACGGGCCGGACAAGGGGTCGGAAGCGTTGGTCGCTGCCATGCCGACCCTTGCGGAGCATGTGGTGGACCTTGGCGCCGGTTGGGGGTTCCTGTCGCGCCATATCCTTCAAAACGAAGCGGTGACGCAGCTAGACCTCGTCGAAGCCGACCTGACCGCACTCGATTGCGCCCGTGAGAACGTGACCGATCCCCGCGCCCGCTTTTTCTGGGCTGACGCCACGGCGTTTGAGCCCCGCGCACTGGCCGACTGGGTCGTGACCAATCCGCCCTTCCACACCACCCGCGCGGGCGACCCGAACCTTGGGCGCGCTTTCATCGACGCGGCGGCCGACATGCTCAAACCCACGGGCCAGATGGTGCTGGTGGCCAACCGCCATCTTCCCTACGAAGACCTCATCGCCACCCGATTCCGCGAACATGCCGAAATCGGCGGCACTTCGGGGTTCAAGGTCATTCGCGCGGTGAAACCGCTTCGGTTGCGTCGTTGACCGGCCCTAAGCTCTCCCAAAGGTAGCAGGAGCTTCTCATGTCCTTTTCCATCGCCGGCAAGACCGCCATCGTCACCGGGGCCGCCAATGGCGTGGGCCTCGCCATCGCGCGGCACTTCATCAGCGAGGGCGCGAACGTGATCTGCGCCGACATGGACGAACTGAAACTGGCCGAGGAATTCGGCGCGAACCCGGACATGGACATCCTGCCCGAGGCAGACGGTGCCGAGCCTTCGAACGTACGGATCTTCGCGGGCGACTTGCGCAAGAAGCTGACCATCGCGAACCTTCTGTCAGCGACGCTCGACGCTTTCGACCGCGTCGACATTCTGGTCAACGCGAGCCGGCAGGTCGCCGCCTCCGACCCGCTCGACCCCGACGACAAGATGGTCGAGGCGCTGCTCGACCAGAACCTGATGACGGCTCTGCGCCTGTCGCGGGCCGTTGCGCGCAAGATGATCGCGCAGGCCGAGGGAAATGACGACCGCGGCGCGAGCATCGGCTCGATCGTCAACCTGACCTCGATCGCCGCCCATCGCACGCGCTCCAACCTGATGGCCTTTTCCATCGCCTCGGCCGCGCTGGAACAGATGACGCGCTCGATGGCCGTGGCGCTTGCTCCCGAAAAAATCCGGGTGAACGCGGTCTGCTTCGGCTCGGTGATGAGTGCCTCGTTGCGCGAATCGATCCTGAACGACTCCACGGTGCGCGACACGGTCATTCAGGGCACCCCTCTTGGCCGGATCGCGGAAGCGAGCGAAGTGGCCGAGGCCGCGCATTTCCTGGCCTCCGACGCGAGCCAGTTCGTGACCGGCCAAGTGGTGACGGTCGACGGCGGGCGCACCGTGATCGACGCCGTGGACACCGTGAGCCACTGATCGCGCCTGCGGTGGGACGCCGCAGGACATTCACATCCGATGCCCGATCCACTAGAGACAGGCGACATTCGAGGAGCAGCGCAGATGAGCGAGACTGTCGTGACGGCCGATATGATGGACGACGAAAAAACCCGCGCGAGCGCGTGGTTTCGTACCTTGCGCGACCAGATCGTTGCGGCCTTCGAGGGTCTCGAGGACTCGCTGGACAGCGGGCCATTCGCCACCCTGCCCGCCGGGCGGTTCGAGGTGACGGCAACGCGCCGTGCATCGGACGATGGCAGCGATGCGGGTGGCGGGCTCATGTCGGTGATGCGCGGAGGACGCGTGTTCGAAAAGGTCGGCGTGAACGTCTCGACCGTCTACGGCACCCTCGGCGCGGCGGCGCAACAGGCCATGGCCGCGCGCGGCGTGCCGGGGATCACGGAGGACCCGCGGTTCTGGGCCTCGGGCATCTCGCTCGTGGCGCATATGCAGAACCCGCATGCCCCCGCCGTCCACATGAATACGCGCATGTTCTGGACCCCGGGCGCTTGGTGGTTCGGCGGCGGCGCGGACCTGAACCCCTGCCTCGAATACGACGAGGACACCGCGCATTTCCATGCCGCGATGAAGGCCGGATGCGATCCGCACGGGGCGGACTACTACGACCGGTTCAAGGCCTGGGCGGACGAGTATTTCTTCATCCCCCACCGCCATCGGGCCCGGGGTGTGGGCGGGATCTTCTATGACGATCACACCACCGGCGACTGGGAGGCGGATTTCGCCTTTACCCAAGACGTGGGCCGCGCGTTTCTTCCGGCCTTCCTGCCGGTCACGGAACGCCGTCGCGACACGCCCTGGACCGAGGCCGACAAGGACGCTCAACTCGTGCACCGCGGCCTCTATGCCGAATACAACCTCGTCTACGACCGGGGCACGAAGTTCGGGCTGGCAACGGGACACGATGCGACCGCCGTGTTGATGAGCCTGCCGCCGCTGGCGAAATGGGTCTGACGAGCTGAAGACGGCCTAGTTGTCGCCCGAGAGACCCGTGGGCGCCCGACGGTTGTCGGTGTCGGGCTCTTCCCAACCCGCGTCGCTATCATCTTCGGCAGATCCATCGTCCTTCGCGCCCTCGGCCTCGTCGGCATTGTCCCGCACGCCGCAGATCTCGCGCAGGTCGCTCCATTGGCTGGCGGTCAGAACCTCGTTGCGATATTCCCGCCCGCCCGAGGCGACAGCCGAGGCTTCGATCCGCGCGGCCATCTGCGGATGCGACGACAGATGGGCCGCGAAGCCCTCCATATCGCCGTGCTCGTCCTTCATCCGCTGGAAGAATGTCCCGATCCATTTCGGATCGATGTCCGCCCGGCTCAAAAGCCCGTGGGCATAGGTGTCGGCCCCGGATTCGGCAGACTGGCTGTATTGCGCATTGATAAGCTGGTTGGTCAGGAACAGGACCACGGTGCCGCCGGCAAAATCCCCGAAGAGCAGCCCCAGCACGCCGATCGACCCAGCCGAGCGCAGCGCGTCGCGGGTCGGGTCACGGTTCACCACATGGCCGATCTCATGGGCGATGACGGCCGTGACCTCTTCCGCCGTTTCCGCCGAGTCGATGAGACCGCGGAACACGATCACCCGACCGCCGGGAAGGGCGAAGGCATTGACGAGTTCATGGTCCAGCACCGCAATTTCCACCGGATAGGGCAGGTCGTCCTCGGCCGACAGACGCCGCTCGATCTCGGCCATGGCCGCCATGCCGGCGGGGCGTTCACAGAGCGACACGGGGCTCGCATCGACCGAAAGCGCGGCGCGGATCTGCTCGAACGTCGCATCGCCCAGCGCCCGCTCGCCCTCGGGCGGTAGGTAGGTAGCCAGTTGATTGGCCATGATCGGCACGAGCACGAAGATGATGAGCGCGACACTCGCCACGGCACCGCTCGCCCAGGCCCCGATCCGCGGAAGGTTCGTCACCGGCGGGCGCAGCCGCAGGTGTTTCGCATTCTCGCGAATATGGATCGCGATCCCCGGATCCTGCACGATCAACCGTTCGAGGCTGTCGTGGCCCGGCTTCACGACGATCCCCTTGGCGTCCGCCTGATCGGGAAGCTCCCGGAGGTCGTCCAGAGGCCATGTCAACTCGTCGCCATTGGGAAAGCGCAGAAGGATCGCGCCAGGCTTGGACCAGATCGACATGCGCAGCACGCTCGCCGTCATGCCGTCCACGTAATCCGCAAAGACCTCGACGGGTTTCGCGGGCTCGGGTTCGGGCAACACGTTGGGATTCTCGAAGTCGCTCAAAACGCATCCCCCAGCGGCAGGGCATCGGCAAAGCCCTCGGCCTCGGCAAATTCGTCACGGGCGCGCTGACGCACGGCACGGAGCGCCTCGGGGTTCACGATCTCGGTCACTTCCGCGAAGTGTTTCGCCATCGGCAGCGAAATGAAGGTCTCCTTCAGCACCGACCAGAAGACGAAGTAGCCGAAATAGACCATCACGCCGAAAAGGATCGGCAAGGCACGGGGCAAGGCGCCAAAGTTGCCTTCTTCGAGGTTTGTCAGCACCTCGGGCCCCATCGCCGCGAGGATTGCGGCCACCACCGCGCCGAGGGCGATGCTCGCCCCGAGAAAGATACCGATCATCGCCGCCCAGCCGCCCGCATAGATGCCGATGACCCGCCCGGTCCGGGGCGCGGTGCGCAGCCGCACATCGCCCAGCGTCTTGGTCTCGGTCAGGGCCTTGAAGCTCTGCGCTTTCCAATGGGCAAGGCCGAAGACGAACCAGCCGAAGGCCAGTGTGCCGAGGGGCGAATAGCGGGGATCGGCGGTGACATAGGTCAGAACCCCGATGGCGACCGAAGCGAGAATGGCGAGGTAGACGTGGATCATCGGCTTCACCAGCAGCTTCCAAGACCCGCCCTGATGCATCCGGTGGTCGCCGTAATAGGTCCGGTCGACACGGTATTTCTCGAGCCAGTAGGTCTTGACCGGCCAGTAGAGCCCCAGCGTCACGACCGTCAGACCCCAATGCAGCATCGACCGCCACACGAAGCCCGCCACACCGGGTTCCAGTCCGAAACGGATGCCGCGCCAGCGGGTCCGGGCCAGCACATAGCGGCGCGCGCGATACTGGGCGAAGAAGATCATGGGCGTCAGGCCGATGACCGAGACGATATAGGCCGGTGCATTGCCCTTGAAGAGCGAGAAGGAGAAGAACATGAGGATCAGGTTCACGATCCCGATGTAGAAGGCGAGGAACACGACGGCGGTGAAGAACCCCAGAAGTTTCTCGGTTGGTGTGCCCACGTATTCGAGCGGGATGCCGCCGGGACGGATCGCGCTCCAGTAATAGCGGCGCATCCGGGTCTTCATCCAGAAGCGGTAGAACCCCGCCGTGAGCACCGTGAAGAGCCCGGTGATGAGCGCCAAGTTGAAGATCCGGGGTTTCTCGCCCGCATAATCCGTCTTGAGGTCAACAAAGGCCATCGGCGCTCGATCAGGTAAAGGTGTTCGACTTCGGAAATCCGTGCGGCGGCAAGCGACCCACGCCTGCACGTTTGCCGATCCACGGCGTCATGTCCACCTCGGTACGCGTGCGGTCGCCGCCGGCGGCCCAGGACAGACCCTTGTCCAGATCGAAGGTGGTAAGGTCCGAAAGCCCGCCGTCGAGGGCCAGCGTCCCCTGCCGCCCGCGCGCCATGTTGTATTTCTGAAGCCTGACGCCCTTGCCCCGGTTCATCTCGGGCAGTTCCGAGACCGGGAAGACGAGGAGCTTGCGGTTGTCGGACACCACGGCCACATGGTCGCCTGCGACGACACGCACCAGCTTCGCCACGTCTTCCCCGACGTTGAGAACCTGCTTGCCGTTCTTGGTCTGGGCCAGCACGTCGTCCTCGGGCACGATGAAACCGTTGCCCTCTTTCGACGCGACGATGAGCTTGCGACGGGCCTCGTGTGTAAACATGTCGATGATCTCGACATCGTTCGGCAGGTCGATCATGAGCCGGACCGGCTCGCCCATCCCCCGGCCTGACGGCATGTTCGCGCCCGACAGCGTATAAAACCGCCCGTTGGCCGCGAAGAGCAGGATCTTGTCCGTCGTCTGGGCGTGGAAGGCGAAGCGGGGGCCGTCGCCGTCCTTGAACTTGAGCTCGCGGGTCAGGTCGATATGCCCCGACATCGCGCGGATCCAGCCCATCTGCGAACAGACCACCGTGATCGGCTCGCGCTCGATCATCGCCTCGATCGGCACGTCGGGCACTTCGGCGGCTTCCGCGAACTGCGTGCGCCGGGCGCCGTGTTCGTAGTCCTTGCCGAATTTCTTCTTGGCCTCGCGCAGCTGCTCGGAAATCCGGTCCCATTGCAGGCTTTCGGACTCGAGAAGGTCTTCGAGACTCGCCCGCTCTTCCATCAGAGCGTCACGTTCGCGGACCAGCTCCATCTCCTCGAGCCGCCGCAAGGAGCGCAGGCGCATGTTGAGGATCGCGTCGGTCTGCACCTCGGTCAGCTCGCCCTCGCCCGGCCCCGGCGGCACGTAGTCGTGTTCGTTCGTCGCACGCGCGTGTTCGATCCCCCAGTCCTCGCGCATGAGCGCGACCTTGGGGTCTTCGTCATAGCGGATGATGTCGATCACCCGGTCGAGGTTCAGGAAGGCGATGATGAAGCCTTCGAGCACCTCGAGCCGGTGGTCGATCTTGTCCATCCGGTGTTTCGAGCGACGGATCAGGACCTCGCGCCGGAAATCGAGGAAGGCGCGCAGCACCTCTTTCAGCGAACAGACCTTGGGCGTCAGACCGTCGATCAACACGTTCATGTTGAGCGAAAAGCGTGTCTCGAGGTCCGAGTTGCGGAACATGAGCCCCATCAGAACCTCGGGGTCCACCGCGCGGCTCTTGGGCTCCAGCACGAGGCGGATGTCATCGGCACTCTCGTCGCGCACGTCGCCCAGAACCGGGATTTTCTTGAGCTGGATCAGCTCCGCGATCTTTTCGATCAGCTTGGATTTCTGAACCTGGTAGGGAATTTCCGTGACGATGATCTGCCACTGGCCACGGCCCAGATCCTCGACCTCCCACTTCGCGCGCAGCCGGATCGACCCGCGCCCGGTGCGGTAAGCCTCGGCAATCGACTCGCGGGGCTCGACGATGACGCCGCCGGTCGGGAAATCCGGCCCGGGGATATAGTTCAGAAGCGTGTCGTCACGGGCATCGGGCGTCCGGATCAGGTGAATACAGGCATCCACCAGTTCCGCGATGTTGTGCGGCGGGATGTTGGTGGCCATGCCGACCGCGATGCCTGCCGCGCCATTGGCGAGCAGATGCGGGAAGGTCGCGGGCAGCACCGCGGGTTCTTCCAGACGGCCATCGTAGTTGGGGCGGAAATCGACGGCGTTCTCTTCCAGTCCGTCGAGCATCGACTCGGCCACGAAGGTCATCCGCGCTTCGGTATAGCGCGACGCTGCCGGGTTATCCCCGTCGATGTTGCCGAAGTTCCCTTGCCCGTCGACGAGCGGGTAGCGCACGTTGAAATCCTGCGCGAGCCGCGCCATCGCGTCATAGATCGCGGCGTCGCCGTGCGGGTGGAAATCCCCCATCGTGTCGCCAGAAATCTTGGCCGACTTCAGGAACCGCCCGTTCGAGGCGAGCCGTAGTCGATACATCGCGTAAAGGATGCGCCGGTGCACCGGCTTCAACCCGTCGCGCGCATCGGGCAGCGCCCGGTTCATGATCGTGGATAGCGCATAGGTCAGGTAGCGCTCGCCAATCGCGCGGCGCAGCGGCTCGGCCACTTCCGAGCCGGTGTTTTCGTCGTCGATGAGATCGCTCATGTGACCCGGAATAGACGACCGCGGAATCGCGGTAAAGGACCGTCAGCGCCCCGGTGCGCAGATGACACACTCGAAAGAGCAAAAGGAATCGGAGCAAAATTGCGCCCGGCGCGTTACACTCAGGACCACTGAAGGGGATGTAACGATGGCTTTGCTGCGACTGACGTTGATCGCGACTGCCGCGCTTGGCGCGGCCATGTATCATTACGGACGGGACGATGGCCTGCCCGACGACCCTCTGGGCCGCGACACGGCGCTCGTATCGCCACGCCTGCTGGGTGGGCCTGCCTTGGCTGGGGGCGGCAATGAGAAGGAAAGCGACGCGCTCATGCTGGCCCTGGCTTCGGACGCGAGCCCCGAGAGCGCGACGCAGCTCGCCCTCGTGTCCTACGAGCCCGAAGTCGAGCCAGTGATTTCGGCCAAGAACCCGACCGCAGAGGTGGCCGATGTCGCCCCCGAACCCGAAGAGCCCGAACCCGAAGAGATCGAGCTTGCGTTGCTTTACGTCTCAGGAAGCTCGGTCAACGTCCGGGGTGGCCCATCAACCAGCTTCGGCGTGATCGACGCGCTCGGATATGGCACCCCTGTCCAGGACCTTGGCGACGCCGGCGAAGGCTGGCGCGAAATCCGGCTTCTGGAAACCGGGGAAACGGGCTACATGTCGGGCCAGTTCCTGACCGCCACGCCGTAGGGCATCCGCCCGCGCACTGGCCCCAATTCCGACCGAGGTCGTTTGGCCGACAAATCCCTCCTGATCACCGGCTGCTCCACGGGCATCGGCTATGACGCGGCCCACGGCATGAGGGCGCGCGGCTGGCGCGTGTTCGCGACCTGCCGGTCCGAAGCGGACTGCGAACGCCTGCGGGCCGAAGGACTGGAAAGCTTCCGCCTCGATCATACCGATGCCACGAGTATCGCCGACGCCATTGCCGAAGCCACCCGCCGCACCGGTGGCACGCTCGACGCGGTCTTCGTGAACGCGGGCGTGGGCATTCCCGTCGCGGCCGAGGACCTGTCGCTGGGTGCCCTGCGCGAGGTCTTCGAGGTCAATCTCTTCGGGGCGCATGAGGTCATCCGCAACGTGATCCCGGTCATGCGCGCACAGGGCCACGGCCGCATCGTCAACTGCTCCTCGACCCTCGGCCTTTCGACCATCCGCTGGCGCGCACCCTACGCGGCGTCGAAATTCGCGCTCGAGGGCTACACCGACACTCTGCGGCTGGAACTCGGCCCCGCGAACATCCAGGCGATCCTGATCGAGCCGGGTCCGATCACCTCGCACTTTCGGCTGAACTCGAAGAAGATGTTCGAGAAATGGGTGGACTGGGAAACCTCGGCCCTGCGCGACCAATACGCGGCACAGGTCCTGCCCCGGCTGACCCGCGACATAGACGCCCGCGACCCCTTCGAATTGCCCGCCTCCGCCGTCACCGAAAAACTCGCCCGCGCGCTGGAAAGCACCCGCCCGCGTCCGCGCTATTTCGTGACGACCCCGACCCATGTCGCCTACTGGGGGCGAAGGCTCCTGCCCACGCGTCTGGCCGACTGGCTCCTCGCCAAGGCCTGACCCCTCGCCATTCCCGCAGGGCTCCTGTATCCCGAGGGCGATCCATCCGGCCAGAAAGGGAGGCCACCCATGTTCGACGACCCGCTCGTCTTCATCCCCATCGGCGCAGTCCTCGTCGTCGCGCTCATCCTGCTCACCGGCATCGGCGGCTTCGCCAAGGGCGGCGAGTTCAACCGCAAGAACGCCAACAAGCTGATGCGCTGGCGCATCTATGCCCAGGCCGTCGCGATCGCCGTGATCCTCGGCTACATCTGGTTCCGGAGCCGCGGCTGATGGTGGTCCTGTCCAAGATCTACACCCGCACTGGGGACAAGGGCGAAACCGCGCTTGGCGACGGCTCGCGTGTCGCCAAGCATTCGGCCCGGGTCGAGGCCTACGGCACGGTCGACGAGACCAACGCCACGCTTGGTCTGGCCCGTCTGCATGCGACAGGCGAGATGGACGACGCCCTCGCGCGGATCCAGAATGACCTCTTCGACCTCGGCGCGGATCTCTGCCGTCCGAATCGCGCGGCGGACGACGAAGCCGAGTATCCGCCGCTCCGGATGATCGACGCCCAGGTCGAGCGGCTGGAAGCGGAAATCGACGCCATGAACAAGGATATGGCGCCGCTCAGGAGCTTCATCCTTCCCGGCGGCACGGCGCTTGCTGCGCACCTCCACCTGTCGCGCACGGTGTCGCGCCGGGCCGAGCGGCTGGCGACCGAACTCGCCACCACCGAGGACGTGAACCCCGCCGCGATCAAATACCTCAACCGCCTGTCGGACTGGTGCTTCGTCGCAGCGCGCGTGGCGAACAAGGACGGCGCGGAAGACGTGCTCTGGGTGCCAGGCGCCAATCGCTAGCCCCTGCCTCTCTCCTTCTGCCTCCCCATCATTGCTTCACAAATACCTTGGAGGGGATCGCCATTGTCGCGTCGATGGTCGGGAGATACAATGGCAACGGGGAAGCAAAGCCTTGCCCAGCAGGTCGGATGTCGCGACAGCGACAGCCGAAACCTAGCCCAGCCGCTCCGGCATCTGGGTGCCGCGCAGGAACTCGTCGGCCTCCATTGCCCGTTTGCCTTCCCGCTGCGCCCGCGTGATCTTGACCGCCCCCTGTCCGCAGGCCACGGTCAGCGGTCCGATCACCACCCCGGGGTCCCCGATGCCTTCGACCAGCCGTGCACCCAGCAGCTTGATCCGTTCGCCATCCATATCGCACCAGGCGCCGGGAAAGGGCGACAGCCCCCGGATCAGCGCGCCCACTTCGCCGGCCGTGCGGGTCCAGTCGACGCGCGCTTCGGCCTTGTCGATCTTCGCGGCATAGGTGACCCCCGCCTCGGGCTGCGGCTCGGGGGAAAGCGTCGGCAGGCGATCCAGCGCCTCGACGATCAGCCGCGACCCAAGGGCCGACAGCCGGTCGTGCAATGCGCCTGTCGTTTCCTCGTCTCCGATGGTCAGCGCCTCGCGCAAGAGCACGGGCCCGGTGTCGAGCCCCGCCTCCATCTGCATGATGCAAACGCCGGTTTCCGGGTCGCCCGCCATGATCGCGCGGTGAATGGGTGCCGCCCCCCGCCAGCGCGGCAGGAGCGAGGCGTGGATATTCAGGCAGCCATGCGTCGGCGCGTCGAGCACCGCCTGCGGCAGGATCAGGCCATAGGCCACGACCACGGCAATTTCGGCGCCCAGTGCCGCAAACTCAGCCTGCGCCTCGGCGTCCTTCAGCGACTTCGGATGGCGCACGGGAAGCCCCAGTGCCTCGGCCCGCGACTGCACCGGGGTCGGGCGGTCCTTCTTCCCGCGCCCGGCGGGGCGTGGCGGCTGGCAGTAGACGCAAAGCACCTCGTGCCCCGCTTCCACCAGCGCATCGAGCACCGGAACCGAGAAATCGGGGCTGCCCATGAAGACAAGTTTCACCGCGTTGCCTTCCGTGCCTTGGCCACCAGACGGTCGCGCTTCAGCTTGGACAGATGATCAAAATACATCTTGCCATTGAGGTGGTCGATCTGGTGCTGCACGCTCGTCGCCCAGAGACCGACGAAATCCCGCTCCTCGACCTCGCTTTGAGCGTTGAGGAACCGCACCCTGACCGCACGAGGGCGCGAGATCGTGGCCCAGACGCCGGGCAGGTTGGGTGAGCCCTCGTCATGATCGCGCATCTGCACACTGGCGTGAAGCACCTCGGGATTGGCCATGCGCACGGCCTGCCCGCGAGTTTCGCTCGCGTCCACCACGGCAAGGCGGCGCATGATACCAAGCTGCACGGCGGCAAGACCGACACCTGGCATCGCGTCCATGGCACGGATCATCTCGTCCCAGATCGCGCGCACGTCGTCGTCGATCGTGTCGACCGGCGCTGCGGGCGTGCGCAGCCGTTTGTCCGGATACATGACAAAGGGGCGGTGGGCGGCCATGGGCACCTCGGATTTCAGGACGTAGGGCTCAGGCGCGCGCCTGTTCGCGTTTCATCTTGGCCGACTTGCGGGTCATCATCTGCCGTTTCATGGGCGAGAGATAGTCGATGAAGAGCTTGCCATTGAGGTGGTCGATCTCGTGTTGGACGCAGGTGGCCCAGAGCCCCTCGAAGTCCTGCTCTTTTTCGTTGCCGTCCCGGTCGAGCCATTTCACACGCACTTCGGCGGGACGCGTCACCTCCGCGTATTGCTCGGGGATCGACAGGCAGCCTTCCTCATAGACGCTGGTATCGTCTGACGACAAGAGCACCTCGGGGTTGAACATCACCATCGGGCGCGGGGGTTCCGCATCGTCCTTGACACAGTCCATCACGATCACCCGTTGCAGCACACCGACCTGCGGCGCAGCAAGTCCGATGCCCGGCGCGTCATACATCGTGTCGAGCATGTCATCGGCAAGCTTGCGCAGCTCGTCCGAGACATCAGGCACGGCGTCGCACACCTTCTTCAGGCGTGGATCGGGGTGAATGAGAATAGGCTTGATCGACATGGCAATCAGATAGGACAGCCGCGCGGCTTGCGCAACGCCCCTTGCGCCCGGAGCCCACTGGCGTAGCTTGGCCCGACGATCAGGAGGCCCCATGAGTTACGATTTCGACACCGTCCACAACCGCGTCGGCACCCATTCCGCCAAGTGGGACAAGATGGAAGCGCTCTATGGCGTGTCGCCCGAGACCGGTATTTCCATGTGGGTGGCCGATATGGATTTCCCGGCAGCGCCCCCGATCCAGCGTGCACTGAAAGGCATGATGGAGCCCGGGATCTATGGCTACTACGGCGACGATGCCGGCTATCTCGCTGCGATCTGCTGGTGGATGGACAGCCGCCATGGCTGGACCGTGAACCCCGATGCGATCTTCACGACCCACGGGCTGGTGAACGGCTACGCGCTTTGCCTCGATGCCTTCTCCAAACCCGGCGACGGCGTGATCCTGATGACGCCCGTCTACCATGCATTCCACCGTGTCATCCGGGCCGCGGGGCGCGAGCTCGTCGAATGCCCCCTCGCGCTGGTCGACGGGCGGTACGAGCTCGACATCGCCGCATGGGACGCGCAGATGACCGGGAACGAAAAGATCCTTACCCTCTGCTCGCCGCATAATCCGGGCGGGCGCGTCTGGACGCAGGCCGAGCTTGAGGCGATCGCCGATTTCGCCCGCCGCCATGACCTCGTCCTGATTTCGGACGAGGTGCATCACGACCTCGTCTTCCCCGGCGCGAGCCATATCCCGATGGCGACCCTCCCTGACATCGAGGATCGGCTGGTGATGATGACCGCCACCACGAAGACCTTCAACATCGCGGGCACCCATTCCGGTAACGTGATCATTCCAGACGACAGGCTGCGCGCCGCCTTTGCCGCGCGGATGATGGCGCTTGGCATTTCGCCCAACAGCTTCGGAATGATCATGGCGGAGGCCGCCTATTCCCCCGAGGGCGCGGAATGGGTCGATGCGCTGGTCAATTACCTCGATGGAAACCGCCGTCTGCTGGATCAGGGGTTGAATGCGATCCCCGGCGTGCGGTCGATGCCGCTGGAAGCGACCTACCTTGGCTGGGTAGACTTCGCCGGCACCGGGATGGAGCCGTCCGAATTCACGCGTCGCGTCGAAGGCGCGGGGATCGCGGTGAACCATGGCGCGACCTTCGGCACGGGCGGCGAGAGCTTTCTCCGGTTCAACTTCGCAACCCAGCGTTCGCTGGTGGTGGAGGCCGTGGA
This sequence comes from Maritimibacter sp. DP1N21-5, assembly GCF_019218295.1. Taxonomy (NCBI): domain Bacteria; kingdom Pseudomonadati; phylum Pseudomonadota; class Alphaproteobacteria; order Rhodobacterales; family Roseobacteraceae; genus Maritimibacter; species Maritimibacter sp. DP1N21-5. Next base: position 254,258 of record NZ_JAHUZF010000004.1, on the reverse strand, counting down.
ACGGGTACAGGCGGCCTTTTCGGACCTGCAGTGACCCGGCTGGCTGAACCGACTAGACGACCCGTCTAGCGCGGGCCTTCGATCAGCCCGACGGGCGCATCCGGGTCGCGCGCGAAATCGAGTGGCGCGCGGTCCGAGGCGGCCGTCGCACGTTTGAACTCATAGCGCATGAGCGGCCCATCCTCTTCCGAGGCCACGATCAGGCATTGGTAGAGATGGTTGTCCCCGGCGTAGAGGTCGACCAGCCCGCGCAACTTCGGCGCGTCTTCCTGCGCGAGAGCAAAGCCACCCTCGCGAAACTCCAGCACGGGAAACATCGTTTCGCCCACGGCGACCTTCAGCCGCGACGACCGGCGTTTCTGCCGCACACGCGCGGCGTCGAGCCCTTGCAACAACTCATCACGAACAACGTCCATGACACCCTCCGTTACTCCCCTAAATCATGGTAACACCACGATTAATCTCAGGTTAACAGAAAAGTTCGTTGAAAGGTTCCACGGTTCATTTCCATATCCTGAACCTGTGGCTCAGGTATTGTGCTCTTCGACCAATGTCACACCGACCACGGGGCGCAGCACATGGGGCCTTTCCGGGTCGTAAAGTGCCGAGTCCTTGAAGTCACGGATCGTGCCCAGCGCGGGGCCCACGAGGATAAGAGCGGTGCGCGTGATCTTCTCGGCACGGACCTTCAACCGGATGTCCGAGAGCGTGCCGCGAATGAGCATCTCGTCCGGCCAACCCACGCGATAGGCGACCACCACGGGACAATCCGCACCGTAATGTGGCGTCAGCACACGCTCGATTTCCCGCATGTTGCGCACGCCCAGGTGGATGGCGAGCGTCGCGCCAGTCCGGGCAAAATTCTCCAGCGTCTCGCCCTCGGGCATCGCCGTCGATTGCATCGAAACCCGTGTCAGGACAATGCTTTGCGCAATCTCCGGGATGGTCAGTTCCTGTCCCAGCGCCGCCGCAGCCGCAGCATAGGCGGGCACGCCCGGCACGATCTGATAGGGGATATCGTCGGCACGCAACCGGCGGATCTGTTCGGCGATGGCCCCGTAGAGGGACGGGTCACCCGAATGGACCCGCGCCACGTCCTCGCCGCGCCGGTGTGCGGCAAGGATTTCGGCATGCGTGTCGTCGAGAGTCATCGGTGCCGTGTCCATCACCCGCGCCCCGTCCGGCGCACCGGCGACGACCTCGGGCGGCACGAGTGAGCCAGCATAAAGACAGACAGGACAGGCCGCGATCAGGCGCTGCGCCTTGAGCGTCAGAAGCTCTGGGTCACCCGGACCCGCACCGATGAAATAGACGGTCACTGCGCCTTCTCCTCTTCCAGATGCCGGTTGCCCACGTCCTTGAGATCGCCATCGATTCGCCGCGCATAGCCACGCGGGGTGAACATGCGCGGCCCTTCGCCAAGCTGCGCGAGCCGGGTATTGGACGACCCGACGAGCACCACGGTCAGCATATCGACCTCGTCCACCTCGAGGTCGCAGAGAATACGGTAGCGTATGCTTTCCTGCGGACGGCCAAGGTTGGAAGCGAGCAGGACAGGCGTATCGGCCGGCCGGTGCCTTAGCAGGATGTCTCGCGCCTCGGCCAGAAGCGTGCGGCGGGTGCGCGACACGGGGTTGTAGAAAGCGATGACGAAATCGCCCTCGGCGGCCGCGTTCAGCCGTCGGATGATGTCGTCGCGGGGTGTCAGCAGGTCAGAGAGCGAGATCGTGCAGAAGTCATGGCCGAGCGGCGCACCGGCGCGCGCTGCGGCACCCTGAAGCGCGGAGACGCCAGGCGAACAGACGACCTCGACGCGCCGTGCGGCATCGCTGACACCCCCGAAATCGGGCGCCCGGTCGAGCAACTCGAACACCAGCGCGCCCATGGCATAGATCCCGGCATCCCCGGAACAGACGAGCGCGACGTTCTTGCCCAGCCCGGCCTGCTCCAGCGCATAGCGGCACCGGTCCTCTTCCCCGCCAAGCGGGAAGTCCGACCGCGCCTTGCCCGCCGCGAGCGGGCCGAGCAGGTCGATGTAAAGCCCATACCCCACAAGCTCCTCGGCATCGGCCACCAGACGCGAAACTTCCGGCGTGCGCCAGGTCGATTGACCCGGACCGATGCCGACGATCGACAGACGTCCACGGGGCCGGCCCGCGAGGGTGGTGATCGGCGCTGGCGCCCGAACAAGGGCGCAGGTGGCATTGGCCGTCTTGCGCTTTGTTGCCGCGAACTGGCCCGCCTCGCCCGCAAGGCACAGGGCGGCGTTCTCGCTCACGCCGTGGGTACCGACCTCGGCAAAGACCACCTCTGACGGGTTCGCGCTGCGCCCGGTCTGGGCCTCCAGTTCGGCGGCTGGGAAGAGCCGCAGCGGAACGCCCAGACGGGCGGCGAGCGACAGGATCGCCGGTTCATCGGCCTTGAGGTCGATGGTGCCCACCGCGGCGATGGCACCGGGAGCAATTCCGGCGTCCGCCAGCGTGGACAGGACCAGATCCCAAAGCTCCTCCGGCGGGCAATTGCGGGCACAGCCGACACCCAGGGTGAAGACCTGCGGATGATAGACGAGCCGTGCTTCCGACCCGTCAAGCGACGTCTCGGTCACGGCAAGTTCCACCCCGCCGTCCGTGTCCTCGAGCCCGAAGATGTTGTCGCCAATGACGCTCACGCCCGACCCGGACAGAAGCGCGGCCATGGCACCCTTGGCGTCCTCCGGGTTCGCCAGGCGGTAGCCCGGCGGCGGCACGTCGAGCGCCGCGCCGATGGCAATGTCGCCTGCCGTGGTGACGGCGGCTTTGGCACCCAATGCGGCAGCGATTTCGGTTGCGAGCCGGTTCGCACCCCGGTGTCCCCCCAGAAGCGGAATGACCACCGATCCGTCGTCCGAGACGGACAGAACGGGTGGCTCACTCCGCTTGTCGGAAAGGAGCGGCGCCACGGCGCGGATCAGGATGCCAGAGGCACAGACACCAACGACCGGCGTCCCGGCGGCGAACAGATCGCGCGCATGATCGAGCGCATTGGCGAAGAACACATCGGCCCTCTCCACACGATCCATACGGCCATGAATGGTGGCACCGAGCGCCACGGCGACACGGTGCGCCGTCGCTTCACCCGACCGGTTGAGACAGAGCACGACGGGGGTCACAGCCATGGGTCGGCACCTTTCGTCACTAAGATCATCGAAAAATAGGGGGCCGGATCGGGCGCCTCCGACAAGGGCAGGATACGTTCTTCGGCCAGCGTCGCGCGCTCGACATAGGTGGCGCTTTCGGCCAGTCCGAGTGTGGTCAGCACATCACGGATGCGCCCAAGATGGCGGCCCACCTTCATGATGGCGACCGAACTGGCCGCCTCGATCCGCGCCCCGATTTCGTCGGACGGAAGCGGGCCGGGGATGACGGTCAGCACCTCGTTGCGTGCCGCGAGGGGCCGTGCCGCTCGTGCCGAAGCGGCCGAGACCGAAGTGACACCTGGGATGATCCGGGTCGGAAACCGACGGGCGAGACGCGCGTGCAGATACATGAAGGACCCGTAGAACAGAGGGTCCCCTTCGCAGAGGACCGCGACGTCCGCCCCGCTGGACAGTGCCGCAGAAATCCGTTCCGCTCCAAGGTCATAGGCCGCCTGTGCCGGTTCGCGCGCCTTGGTCATCGGGACCTCGATCACGATCTCATGCGCCCCCGCCGCGATATGTTCGGCGGCGATGGAGCGGGCAAGGCTTGGCGTGTCGGGCAGCGCCGGATAGGCGACGACGGGGGCCGTAGCGATGGCCCGCACCGCGGCCAGCGTCATCAGGTCCGGGTCGCCCGGACCAAGGCCCACACCGATCAGGGTTCCGCTCATCGCTTGATCAGGCTCCACTGCATCACGGGCATAGCCGGCCGCCACCCGGTGCGCGGCCCCAGGTCGTCAGCGCGCGAGATGCCGAGCTGGATCAACTCGCCACCATGAGTCTTGTAAAGCTCCAGAAGCACGGCCTGGCTTTCGAGCGTCACGGCGTTTGCAACCATCCGCCCGAGCGGCTTCAGCGCCGACCATGCGGATACGTATGTGCCTTCCGACAACCCGCCGCCGATGAAGACCGCATCGGGCGCCTCGAGCCCCTCGAGAGCCGCGGGCACCATGCCGTCGATGATCTCCAGTCGCGGCACGCCAAGCGCCAGCGCATTGGCAGCCGCCATGGCGCGTCGGTCGGCTCGAGGTTCGATCCCGATGGCGCGGGCATAGCGGGCGGCACGCATCCACTCGACCGCGACGGAGCCGCAGCCGGTCCCGATGTCCCACAAAAGCGCCCCTCGCATCGGCATAAGCTTCGCCACGGTCAGCGCCCGCACCTCGCGTTTCGTCATGGTGCCGTCGTGCTGGAACAGGTCGTCCGGCAGGCCCGGCACGCGCGGGAGGAGCGCGGCGTTGGGGGCCGCGATGCACTCGACCGCGAGCGTGTTGAAGGCGGGCACCTCGTGGCTCCAGTTTTCCGCCGTCCCATCGAACCGCGCTTCGTCCTTGCCGCCCATATTGGCGAAGACCGTCATCGGGCTCCGGCCGAAACCCCGTTCGGTCAGGAACCGCGCGATCTGCCCCGGCGTCTCGCTGCCGGTGGTCAGGATCAGGAGCCGTGCGTCGGGCTGGATGAAAGCGATCATCTGCTCGACCGGGCGGCCATGGACGGTCAGCGTTTCGAGGTCGGCCATGGACCAGCCCATCCGGGCAGAGGCCAGTTGGAAGGCCGAAAGCTGCGGGTGATAGGTGATCTCGCCGGGAGGAATGCCACGCCCGATCCGGGCACCAACCGAGAACCAGAGCGGATCCCCGGTCGCCAGCACCACGACACGTTTGCCCCGGTAAGAGAGAAGCGTGTCGATCAGCGCATCGAAGGGCGAGGGCCAGGAGACGCGCTCGGCGGTCACACCATCCGACAGCGAATGGTGACGGTCGCCGCCGATGATCACCTCGGCAGCCTCGACCACGGCGCGGGTGGCGGGGGTCAGCCCGTCCATGCCGTCCTCGCCGATCCCGACGATATGGAGCCAGGGTTGGGTCATTGCAGTTTCTCCGGAAGGCCCGCGGCGAGCGCATTGACGGCGGCCGAGGCGATCGCCGACCCGCCCCTGCGCCCGCGCAGGGCGACGAAGTCGCAGCCGCGCGGGTTGTTGGACAACTCGGCCTTGGATTCCGCCGCGCCGACGAAGCCCACGGGAAACCCGAGGATCACCGCCGGTTTCGGCGCGCCGGCGTCCAGGAGCTCGAGCAGGTGGAACAGCGCTGTCGGTGCGTTGCCGATGGCGACGACGGCGCCTTGCAGCCGATCCGCCCAAAGCTCGACCGCGGCTGCGGACCTCGTGTTGCCGATGGACTTCGCACGGTCCGGAACGGAAGGATCGTTCAGCGTCACGATCACCTCGTTCTGGCGCGGCAGGTAACGGCGAATGATCCCCGCGCCGACCATTTCGCAATCACACAGGATCGGCGCACCGGCGAGCAAGGCATCGTGGCCCGCCTCATAGGCGCGATCCGAAAATGACAGCCGGTCGGCTACCTCGACCATGCCGCAGGCGTGGATTATCCGCGTGGCGAGCGCCGCCATGCCCACCGGAAACCGATCCAGCCGCGCCTCACGCTCCACGGTAGCGAAGCTCTCGCGGTAGATCGCGGCAGGGTCGCGCGTGTAGCGAAGTGGCGGGCGGGTCATTTGCGACGCGCCGATTCTGGCCCGTGCGGATGTTTCGCATGGGGATAGACCGGGTGGTGGTGGCCGTGGTCATGCCCGTGATCGTGCCCGTTACCATGATGATGGTGATGGTGGTCGCGATGGTGCCCGTGGTCGTGATCATGGTCATGGTCATGGTGGCCATGGTCATGGGCGTGCAGATGAAGCCGGCACTCGCCGGTGCAGAAGGTGGTGCAGAAGCGGCAATCCTCGACGTTGGACCCCGGCGCCGAGGCCCCCTGCCCTTCGACGTGGTGGTGATGGCTTTCCTGGATCGCGCCGACTTCGGCTTCGAAACCCAACACCTCGACCCGGTATTTGCACATGACGCAGGTCGGCGGCGGCACCTCGGCATAGGCGGGGTGTCCGGCCCGATCCTCGGGTTTCACGTGGACGTGTTTGCCTGCCGACAGCGACAGAACCTGCTCGCGGTAGCCGCAGGTGCCGCAGTTGGGCGGCGGCACCGCGCCAAGCTGCTCGGTCACGCGTTCGGCGAAGGTCTCGAGCACTTTGGGGTGGTCGTTGAGATAACCGGCCTTGACGAACTGGATGCCTGGGTGCGCCTCGGCGACGCGGTCGGTGAACCCGTAAATCCGGTCGATCAGGATGCCGGTGAAGAGGAAGTAAGGGAAGACGACGATGCGCTTGTATCCAAGCCGCGCGGCGTGTTGCAGGCAGGGTTCGACGAGCGGGAAGGTCACGCCGGAATAGCCAACCTCGAGCCAGCCGAACCCCATGCCTTCCTGCAGAAGGCGTGCGATCTTGGCGACATTGGCGTTGGCATCCGGGTCCGACGCACCGCGCCCGATGACGACGAGACAGGTGTCGTGGATATCCACCGGTCCCTGCGTCGCATCTGCCTCGGCCAGAGAGGCGCGGATACGGTCGCCGGCCGCTGCGATCATCTTCGGATCGACGCCAAGCTCACGGCCGTATGAGACTTCGATCCCGTGTTCGGCGGCATAGGTATTGAGCACAGTGGGAATGTCGTTCTTCGAATGCATCGCGGCGAAGAGCATCCCCGGCACCGCGACGATCCGGTCGCAGCCCGCCTCCCGCAGGTTGTCGAGACCGACGCGGATCACCGGGTTCGCGAACTCGAGATAGCCGTAGTCGACGATCCAGTCGTCCGGGAAGAAGGCGGGGAGCTTCTCGGCAAGCACCTTGAACTCGTCCACCGCGGACTGGCTGCGCGACCCGTGGCCGCAGATCATGACACCGATCTTCGACATGGTTCAGGCCTCCTGCGGTTCGGCGGTCTCTGCTTCGTCCGCCGCCGTGTCTTCAACCTTCTTGCCCCGTCCCCGCAGCGCGCCCCAGACGGCGACGCCGATGGCCACACCAATGGCGACTCCGGCGACCCAGTGGTCGTGACCGGCCGCATCGGCCAGATGCCCGGGATGCGCCAGCGCCATGCCGGGCAACAAAAGCAGGAGAGCGGCAATGGTGAACTTCATCGTGGTCCTCGCGTGGCTTGGACCGGAACGGAAGAGGGCGCGGCAGCTTCGCCGACGACGGCCTGCGAGGATCCCCGATTGGGTCGATCCGAAAAGCCCACCTCTCCGGCCCCGGTCGGGGCATCGTCGCGACAGGGCATACAGGAACCGTTGGCGCGGGTAAATGCGCCATGCGACGCCTGGGGAGAGACCCGCGACATGTGTCAGGGCGCACAGGTCATGCGCCCACTGAACCAATTCGCACAGCGTCGCGTTTTCCCTATGTTGGGAGGCAACGAAGGAGGACCCGATGGGCTATCTCGAGAACGGCGACTGGAACACGAACTGGTATGACACCAAGGCGCATGGCGGCAAATTCGTGCGCTCCACCACAAAGTTTCGCAACTGGGTTACGCCGGACGGCGCGCCCGGCCCCTCGGGGGATGGCGGCTTCGCGGCGGAAAGGGGGCGGTATCACCTCTACGTCTCCTTTGCCTGCCCCTGGGCCCATCGCACGCTCGTGTTCCGCACGCTGAAGGCGCTTCAGGACCATATCGACGTGTCTGTGGTGCACCCGGACATGCTTGAAGACGGCTGGACCTTCGACACCGACTTCGTCGGCGCAACCGGGGACAAGCTCTTCGGCAAACGCTTCATGCGCGAGATCTATACCGAGGCAGACCCGAAGATTTCCGGCCGGGTCACGGTGCCCGTCCTTTGGGACAAGAAGACCGGCACCATCGTCTCAAACGAATCGGCCGAGATCATCCGGATGTTCAACTCGGCCTTCGACGGGATCACCGGGGACACACAGGATTTCTGGCCAGAGGCGCTGCGCGGAGAGATAGAAGAGGTCAACGACCGGGTCTATGACGAGGTCAACAACGGCGTCTACAAGGCCGGCTTCGCCACCACGCAGGAGGCCTATGACGAGGCGGTGGTCACGCTGTTCCATGCCCTCGACTGGCTGGAAGAGCGGCTCTCGGGTCAGCGCTATCTGGTGCGCGACAGGATCACGGAAGCTGACTGGCGGCTCTTCACGACGCTGGTGCGCTTCGATCCGGTCTATCACACGCATTTCAAGTGCAACCGGAAATGGCTTCGCGAATACCCGAACCTCTGGGCCTATACCCGCGAGCTATATCAATGGCCGGGTGTGGCCAACACGGTGCACCCGGACCATTACGTGCGGCACTACCACTACAGCCACGACATGGTGAACCCGAACCGGATCATCCCGATCAACCCGGTGATCGACTGGGACGAGCCGCATGGGCGGGACAAGGCCTTTCCGGTCGCGGCCTAGTCCTTCCGTTTGACGCTGACGCGGCATCGCCAAGGCATTCATGACGCAGTGGAGGGATTGAGCGCGCTGGCGGGATGACCATATTGAACGCATGGCAGTCACGCTTCTCATCATCATCGGGGCCGCCGCGGGCTTCATCGCCACGCGGATCATGAAGGTCGATACCAACGTGATCGTCACCGTGGGTGTCGGGGTGCTGGGCGCGTTGATCGGGGGGCTATTGCTCAGGGCGCTGGTGACCGTGGCCGCCGTGGCCTTCGGCTTCATCGGGGCCGTTCTGGGGGCTGTGTTCCTGATCTGGTTCTGGCAGACCTACCTGGGCAAGTAGTTACTTGAAGGGCTTCATGCCTTCGCGGGCCAGTTCGTCGGCGCGTTCGTTTTCCGCGTGGCCGGCGTGGCCCTTGATCCACTTCCAAGTGACCTGATGGCGCTTCGTCGCCTCTTCCAGCCTTTGCCAAAGCTCGACGTTCTTCACCGGCTTGTTACCCGAGGCACGCCAGCCGTTGCGTTTCCAGCCGTGGATCCAACCCGTGATCCCGTTCTTCACGTAGGCGCTGTCGGTCACGATGGTGATGGTCGCGGGCCGCTCCAACGTTTCGAGCGCCATGATCGCGGCCATCAGCTCCATCCGGTTGTTGGTCGTCGCCGCTTCGCCGCCCGAGAGGGTGCGTTCCTTGACCACCGTGACGCCGTCCTTGGCCTGCATGAGCACGCCCCAGCCCCCCGGGCCGGGATTGCCGGAACAGGCGCCGTCGGTATGTGCGACGAGATCAACCATCGGAATGCGCTTTCGTCGCCTGCACCCAGATCCAGGGCGACGCTTCACCGGAAAGGCCCTTGCCGGTTCCCTCGCAGCGGGCAGTGGGCGTGAAGCCGGAGGTGGTCAGATGTCGCAGGAGTTCGTCCTCATCGTAATAGGTGTAGAACCGCCCGAGGGCGTCACGGCCTTCCCCTTCGCCCAGTTTCATGCCGATGTGCAAGAGGCCAGCGGGTTTCAAGGCACGGGCGAGCGCTGCGAGGTGGTCGGGAAAATCCGCGCGCGGCGCATGAAGGAGCGAGAAGTTGCCCCAGATGCCGTCGTAGAGACCGCTCCCGTCTATCTGGGCGAAGGTCGATTGTCGCGCGGGCACGCCGATCTCCTGCGCCGCGCGGACCATTGCCGCACTTGCGTCCACCGCGTCCACATCGAGGCCCGCGTCCATCATCCTGCGGGCATCGAGCCCCGGACCGCAGCCGAGGTCGAGCACGACTCCGGGGCGCGGCAGGCGATCCAAGAACCCGTCGAGGCCCGGCGTATTCCACGCAGAGACCATCCGGGCATAATCCCCCGTGCGGGCGTCGTAGACGGCCAGTGTTTCGGCGTCTGCGCTCACGACAGGAAGCTGGGCGCGGCCACGATATGACCGATGACGAGGCAGGGCACGACCACGGCGGTCAGTATCAGGCGCAGCCGCATCCACCAAAGCGGCGCAAGCCCGGCGCGCGTGCAGGCGTAGTCGATGGGAAGGAGCACGACGAACCCCACGGCGGCCGAGAGAAGGGCGGTATCTTCGAGGATGAAGAAGAAGGCCCAGAGCGCCGGGATGACCGACAGGATATAGAGCGTCGCGGCCTGTTTGCCCGTGGCGTTCGTCGCAAAGCCCCAGATCACGCCCGACATGAAGGGCAGGATCACCATCGCGTAATCGGCGAGAAGCGGCCAACCCTGCCAGTAGTCGTCGAGCCCGTCGATCCGCTCGAAACTCGTGATCAGCCCCCAGACGAAGGGGATCAGCCCGGCCAAGCCCAGAAGAAGCGGGGTGCGGGGAATGCCGATCATGGGCCTCTCCTCGCGCGGATGCGGATCACGGGATGGTTGCCAAGCGCGCCGGATTTCACATCCGTCTCGGACGCGAGAATGTCGAAATCGCCGAGCAAGGCGGTGAGCTCGGCTTCGGTCACATAGGTATAGGCCCGCTGCAGGCTGTCGCGCTCTTCGCCGCTTCCGAGGATCATGGACAGATGGAGCACGCCGTTGGGTTTCAGCGCCGTGTGCAGCCGGGCGATATGGGCGGGCAAGGTCGCACGCGGGGCATGAACGAGCGCGAAGTTGGCCCAGATTCCGTTGTAAGTGGCGGTGGCACGCAGATCATCGAACGAGGCCTCCAGAAATGCCGCGTCGGGGGCAAGACGGCGCGCGACCGACAAAAGCCCGCGCGACGCATCAAGCCCGGTCACACGAAACCCGGCCCAGCTCATCTGCGCGGTAGCGATCCCATGGCCACAGCCGAAATCGAGCACCTGCGCGCCTTCGGGCAAGAGGGCCATGAAGGCGGCCAGCGCCGGCGAGGGCGGTCCTTCGGCGGTGACATCCGTCATCCGTGCGGCTGCCGTATTGTAGAAGGCGATGGTGTCCGGGTCAGGACGCACGCGGAGGCCCGCCTCAGGCGGGTTCGCGCAGCACGCGCGGCACCTTGAACTCGACGTTCTCGACGGCGGTTTCCACCACGTCCAGCGTCACGTCGTAACGGTCGCGAAAGGCGTCGATCACCTCCTGGATGAGCACGTCCGGGGCCGAGGCACCCGCCGTCACGCCAATCGCGCGGGCACCCTCGAGCGCGCGCCAGTCGATTTCATCCGCGCGGCCGACAAGCTGGGAATAGGCACAGCCCTGCCCCCGCGCGACCTCGACCAGACGGCGGGAGTTGGACGAGTTTGGCGCCCCGATCACCAGCAGCGCATCGACCTTGGGCGCGACGGCCTTGACCGCTTCCTGCCGGTTGGTGGTGGCGTAACAGATGTCTTCCTTGTGTGGGCCGATGATCGCCGGGAACCGGGCCTTCAGCGCCGCGACGATGTCGATGGTGTCATCGACCGAGAGCGTCGTCTGGGTGATGAAGGCAAGTTGCTCGGGGTCGCGCGGCGTGATCCTGGCGACATCCGCGACCGTCTCCACAAGCAGAACCTCGCCCTCGGGCAGTTGCCCCATGGTGCCGATGGTTTCGGGGTGACCTTCATGGCCGATCATCACCATCTGAAGCCCATTGGCGTGGTGACGTTCGGCTTCGATATGCACCTTGGACACCAGCGGACAGGTCGCATCGACATAGACCATTTCGCGCCGCGCCGCTTCGGCAGGCACCGCTTTCGGCACGCCGTGGGCGGAGAAGATCACCGGACGGTCCGGCGGACATTCGTCCAGTTCCTCGACAAAGACCGCACCCTGCGCGCGCAGGCTGTCCACGACGAACTTGTTGTGCACGATCTCGTGGCGGACATAGATCGGCGCACCCCATTTCTCGATCGCCATTTCGACGATCTTGATGGCCCGGTCCACACCGGCGCAGAAACCGCGCGGGGCAGCGAGATACAGGTTCAGGGGCTGTTTGGTCATGGCGTTCGCGGCGCTCCTTGGTCCGCTCCACACCTAATGGGCATGTGGCGTGAGGTCCAGTGGGCCAGCCCTCATCTTTCCATGAGCAGTCCCCGGTCCTCGTCGGGAACAGGTCCGACGAAAAAGGGCCCGGCAATGCGCCGGGCCCTTCGCTTGTCTCTGACCGGATGCCTCAGGCGTCCGCGTCTTCGTTCGCCGTGTTGTCAACGCGCTCGGGCCGATCTTCACGCGGAGGACGCCCAATGACTTCGCGCAGCTCGTCGAGCTCGATGAAGTTGTCAGCCTGACGGCGCAGTTCGTCCGCGATCATGGGCGGCTGGCTACGGATCGTCGAGACGACCGAAACACGCACGCCCTTGCGTTGCAGCCCTTCGACGAGCGGCCGAAAATCGCCGTCGCCGGAGAACAGCACGATATGATCGACATGCGGGGCGATCTCCATGGCATCGACGGTCAGTTCGATGTCCATGTTGCCCTTCACCTTGCGACGCCCCATGGAGTCCGTGAACTCCTTGGCCGGTTTCGTCACCATGGTGAACCCGTTGTAGTGGAGCCAGTCCACCAGCGGACGGATCGGCGAATAGTCGTCGTTCTCGAGCAAGGCCGTGTAGTAGAAGGCGCGCAGCAATTTGCCGCGGCGCATGAACTCCTGCCGGAGGAGCTTGTAGTCGATGTCGAAGCCAAGCGACTTCGCCGCTGCATAAAGGTTCGAACCATCAATGAACAGCGCAAGCCGTTCGTCCTTGTAGAACATAATCCATCCTTCCGAATTGTGTTCGCCGTGAGTGCCGTGAGTGGTAAGTGCGAAAAAAGCGGGCGCGGCGAATCTGCGGGGCAAAATAGGGTGTCGAAACCATGTCGCAAGCAAACAATACCGGTTTACCTAGGGACAACATCCTTGTTTGCCTTGGGAGTAACGCAACGTCGCCCGCGGGGGGGCCGGAAGCAACGGTGCGCGCGGCGATTTCCTCGCTCGATACCGGGCCAATAAAGGTCCTCGCCCGGTCTCGTCTGTATCAGTCTCCTTTTGTCCCGAAGGGCACCCAGCCCGATGTGGTGAACGCCGTGGTCGCGGTCGAAACCGACCTGGACCCGGCGGCCCTTCTGGGCTGTCTGCACGATATCGAGGCCTCCTTTGACCGCACCCGCAGGGCACGATGGGAAAACCGGACACTCGATCTCGACCTCCTTACGTATAAAGAAAAAATCCTGCCTGACCAGTCCACGCTTCGTGAATGGGTCGAACTTCGCCCAGAACTTCAGCGACAACGCGCGCCCTCGGAACCTATCGTGCCGCACCCGAGAATGCAGGACCGCGCCTTCGTGCTCGTGCCCGCCGCCGACGTCGCGCCGGACTGGCGTCATCCACTCCTTGGTGCGTCCATCGCCGAGATGCTCGCGGCCCTTCCGCCAGAGGATGTGGCCGAGATCGTTTCATTGCAAACGACATAGGCCGACATCCGCCGATTCCACTCACGTACGAGAGCGGCGGAGCGGGCGGGACGGGTGTTTCACCACCTTTTCGGTCCCGGCTCGCGCGCATTCTGCCCTCGTTTTCCCTTGTGTTTCCTGTTGAACGGCCCTAGACAGCGCTTTCACACCAACAGCTTTGGAGTGCCCAATGGCCCGCGTGACGGTTGAAGACTGCGTTGACAAGGTTCCGAACCGGTTCGATCTGGTGATGCTTGCCGCCCATCGTGCGCGCGAGATTTCGTCGGGTGCCTCGATCACGGTCGACCGCGACAACGACAAGAACCCCGTTGTGGCGCTGCGCGAGATTGCGGACGAAACGCAAACTGCCGACGACCTGACCGAACGCATGATCGAGTCGAACCAGACCCAGATCGAAGTCGACGAGCCGGAAGACGACCAGATGGCCCTGCTCATGGGTCAGGAATCGGCCGACAAGCCCGACGACGACGACATGACGGACGAGAAACTCCTTCGTGCTCTCATGGAGGCACAGGGGCAGCGGTAATCCGACCCCCCGCTTGAGAATTTGGCGGACCTGAATGCCGGCACTTGATCCTGAAGAGCTCGTCGCGCAGGTCCGCGCCTACAACCCCAAGTCCAACTCGGACCTGATCCGCGCGGCCTTCGATTACGGGCGGCGCATGCATGAAGGGCAGACGCGCCAGTCGGGCGAGCCCTATTTCACGCATCCCGTCGCCGTCGCCCATATCCTGGCCGAGATGCGGCTCGACGACGCCACGATCATCACCGCGCTTCTGCACGACACGATCGAGGACACCGGCTCCACCTATACCGAGATCGCCAACAAGTTCGGGCCAGACGTGGCCGAGCTTGTCGACGGGGTGACCAAGCTTACAAACCTGCAGCTTTCCTCGACCGAGACGAAGCAGGCGGAGAACTTCCGCAAGCTCTTCATGGCGATGTCGAAGGATCTGCGCGTGATCCTCGTGAAGCTCGCCGACCGTTTGCACAACATGCGCACGATTCGCGCCATGCGACCCGAGAAACAGGCACAGAAGAGCCGCGAGACGATGGACATCTTCGCGCCGCTCGCAGGCCGGATGGGGATGCAGTGGATGCGCGAGGAACTCGAAGACCTCGCCTTCCACGTCCTCAATCCCGATGCGCGCTCGTCGATCATCCGGCGCTTCATCCGGCTGCAAAAGGAATCGGGCGACGTCATCAACAAGATCACGACCGACATCCGCAAGGAACTCGACCGCGCCCAGATCGAGGCGCAGGTCTTCGGTCGCGCCAAGAAACCCTATTCGATCTGGCGCAAGATGCAGGAGAAGGACCAGAGCTTCTCGCGTCTGTCCGACACCTATGGTTTCCGCGTGATCACCGAGAGCGAGGCCGATTGCTACCGCGTTCTGGGCGCCGTCCACCAGCGCTGGCGCGCCGTGCCGGGGCGGTTCAAGGACTACATCAGCCAGCCCAAGTCGAACGGTTACCGCTCGATCCACACCACTGTGTCGGGCCGCGACGGCAAGCGCGTGGAAATCCAGATCCGCACCCGCCAGATGCACGAGGTCGCCGAAGCGGGCGTTGCCGCGCATTGGTCCTACAAGGACGGGGTAAAGAGCGAGAACCCCTTCGCCGTCGATCCCGCGAAATGGATCGCGACGCTGACCGAGCGCTTCGAGAACGCCGAGGATCACGACGAGTTTCTCGAGAACGTGAAGCTCGAGATGTATACCGACCAGGTGTTCTGCTTCACGCCCAAGGGCGAAGTGGTGCAATTGCCGCGTGGCGCCACGCCGCTCGATTTCGCCTATGCCATTCACACCCGGATCGGCGACAGCTGCGTGGGCGCGCGCGTGGACAACATCCGCGTGCCGCTCTGGACCCGGATCAAGAACGGCCAGTCGGTGGAGATCATTACCGCCGAAGGGCAAAGCCCGCAGGCCACGTGGCTCGACATCGTCGTCACCGGCCGCGCCAAGAGCGCGATCCGGCGGCGTCTGCGGGAAGAGGACCGGGAGCGGTTCATCAAGCTCGGTCGCGAACTGGCGCGGGTCGCCTTCGACCACGTCGGGCGCAAGGCCACCGACAAGGCGCTCGAAACCGCAGCGAAACAGCTTTCGCTCGGCGGGCCCGACGATCTTCTGGCTCGGCTCGGGTCGGCCGATCTTGCCGCCCGCGACGTGGTGGCGATCCTCTATCCCGACGCGATTGACCCGGGCACCACGATCACCCAGGACCGCGCGGTCATCGGCCTCGAACCTGACCAGAGCTTCACCATCGCGGCCTGTTGCCAGCCGGTCCCGGGCGAGCGCATCGTCGGCATCACCTATCGCGGGCGCGGGGTGGTCGTGCATTCCATCGATTGCCATGCGCTCGAAGAGCTGGCGGAGGATTCGAGCCGCTGGGTGGACGTGCACTGGCACTCCGGCAAACATGCCGCCGTCCATACGGTGACGCTCGAGTTGACGATTTCCAACGATGCAGGGGTCCTTGGACGAATCTGCACATTGATCGGCGAGCAGAAGGCCAATATCTCGGACCTGCACTTCATCGACCGGAAACCGGATTTCTTCCGGATCCGCGTCGATGTGGACCTGCGCGACATCGAGCATCTTCATGCGGTCATGCTGGTTCTCGAAGCCGAAACCGACGTTGCGGAAATCCGACGGCACAGGGACCTGAGCCGCGCACCCTAGGAAAGGAGGGCGAGCTTGTTCAAACGCAAACCGCGCTCCTACCTTCAGTCGCTTGGCGATCTGGTTTATCCGCGCGGCGGATGGCTGCGCGCGACGCGCTATGTGCTGCACCGCCTGCGCCGGCTTCCCGATCCCGCCGACCGCATCGCGCGGGGCGTGGCGGCGGGGGTCTTCGTGTGCTGGACCCCGCTCTTCGGGTTGCACTTCGTTCTGGCGGCGCTGATTTCGTGGGTGGTGCGCGGCAACTACCTCGCCGCGATCCTCGCCACGTTCGTCGGCAACCCGATCACCTTCCCGTTGATCGCCTCGATGTCGCTGCGCATCGGCAACCGGTTCCTGGGCCTGCCGATGCAGGACATAAGGCTGGCCTATGTCTTCGACGCCTTCGCGCGCGCGAGCTATGACATCTGGCACAACTTCATGTCGATCTTCACCCATCACACCGCAGAGTGGTCGGGGCTCGCCCTGTTCTTCGATCGGGTCTTCCTGCCTTACCTGGTGGGTGGGATCCTCCCCGGCATCGCAACCGCAATGGTCGCTTTCGGGCTGTCAAAACCGGTCCTGACGACCTACCAGAAGCAAAGGGTGAAACGCATCCGCAAGAAATACGACAAGCGCATGGCGGAACGCGCCGCGCAACAGGCACGGGGGGACAAAGCGGAATGACCGGGAAACTTCGACTGGGCGTGAACATCGACCACGTGGCCACCGTGCGCAACGCGCGCGGCTCTGCCTATCCCGACCCGGTGCGGGCGGCGAAACTGGCGGAAGAGGCCGGGGCCGACGGTATCACCGCGCATCTGCGCGAAGACCGGCGCCATATCTCGGACGTAGACATCGACCGGCTGATGGCGGAACTGTCGCTGCCCCTGAACTTTGAAATGGCCGCCACGGACGAGATGCAGGCCATCGCGCTCCGTCACAAGCCCCACGCCGTCTGCATCGTGCCCGAGAAGCGGCAGGAGGTGACGACCGAAGGCGGTCTGGAGGTGGCCAAGCAGGAAAACCGCCTCGCCCATTTCATCGCGCCCTTGCGGGACGCGGGTTGCCGCGTGTCGATCTTCATCGCCGCCGATCGCGCCCAGATCGAGGCCGCCGCGCGGATCGGAGCCGCCGTGGTCGAACTTCACACCGGCGCCTATTGTGACCACCACGCCGCGGGTGATTTCGCCGCGCGGGATGCCGAGCTGGAGCGTCTGCGCGACATGGCGGCCTTCGCCCATTCGATGGGGCTAGAGGTTCACGCGGGCCACGGGCTGACCTATGACACCGTCAAACCGGTCGCGGCCTTTCCCGAGGTCATGGAGCTGAACATCGGGCATTTTCTGATCGGCGAGGCGATCTTCCGGGGACTTCCGGAAAGCATCCGCGAAATGCGCCGCCTGATGGACGAGGCGCGGGCCGAGGCTCAAGACGGAGCGCGCCGGTGACGCTGACCGAACTTGCCCCCATCCTCGTCGTCTGGGCGGTGGGCGTGGCCTCGCCCGGCCCCGCGATCCTGACGCTCATCTCGACGGCCCTAGGTGCCGGCCGCCGGGCGGCCCTTGGCGTGGCGCTCGGCATCATGTGCGGCTCGGCGTTCTGGGCGATCTCGGCGGGCCTGGGCCTCGGCGCCGTCATGATGGCCAACGCTTGGTCGATCGAGATCCTGCGCTATGCGGGCGCGGCCTATCTCCTGTTCCTCGCGGTCAAGTCCGCCCGCAACGCGCTTCGCCCCGGGGCGAAGGCGCTCCAGCCAGCGACCGAGCCGATCCGCTTCGCGCGCGGCTGGCGCAAGGGCGCGCTCGTCCACCTCACCAATCCCAAAGCAGTGTTCTTCTGGGGCTCGCTCTATGCCGTGGTCCTGTCGCCCACCGCTCCCGTGACAGATATCATCGAGGTCGGCTTTGGCTGCATGACGGTCTCAAGCCTCGTCGTCTTCACCTATGCGTTCATTTTCTCGTCGCCCCGGATCGCGGGGCTTTACCTCTCGGCGCGCCGCTGGTTCGAGGGCGCCTTTGCCGGTCTCTTCGGCTTCGCCGCCGTCTCGGTCCTGCTCGTGAGGGCCACATGATCCGCCTGGCCGCCGCCCTCGCCCTCCTGACCGCGCCCGCCCTCGCCCAGACCGTCACCGACTGCGCGCAAGAGGTCGACCTGCGCCTGATCGCCGAACCTTGGGACAGTGCCACCCGCGCCTTTCCCGAGGGCGACATCCGCGTGGTGCTGCTCGACACTCGAGACCCCGCGCCGGTTCCGTTCCGGCTCCTGATCCTGTCGCCGCCTTACAACGATGACGGCACGCGCCAGTGCAAGGTCATCTCGGGCGCCGAGGACTGGGGTTATGCGAACATGGACCTGGCCGCCCATGACGCGGCCTTCGATCCGGACACCGGGCTGCTCTTTTCTCTGCCGGTCACGATCTGGCGCGCGGCGGATGAGACGACCGGCCCGGCGACGCTGTCCTTCTCGCTCAACGCGGGCAGCGGCGAAATCGCGACGAACTTGGATTTGCCGGGCGAATAGGCCAATCTCCCCCGGCAACCGCCCCGGAGTCCCCATGCGCCCCATCTTCGCCACCCTCCTCGCCCTTTTTCCGCTCGCCGCCTCCGCTCAGGACGTGGTCGACTGTGACTGGCAGGCGCGGGCCGACAACATCGCCGAGCCCTGGAGCGAGAATGCCGCGCTCTTCTCGAACGGCGCTGTGCGGATCGCCAAGCTCGACACCATCGAGCCCGCGATGGGCGGCTTTCACCTGCTCGTGCTGTCGCCACCCCATGACGAACTGGGTTTTCGCCAGTGCAAGGTGATCACATGGGAAGAGACCCTCGGTTTCGCCGCGCTCGATTTCCCGGCGCTCGAAGCGGCCTATGATCCTGCGGTCGGGCTCATGTTCACGATCCCCGCCCGCGTGGCGACAGGCGAAGGCACCACCGCCGCGCTCCTCAGGTTCTCGCTCAATCAGGCAACCGGCGCGATCACGCCTCGGCTCGACCTTCGCACCGAGTGACCCACCGCGCGTCGGCGGTGAAGGTCTCCCCCTCCCCCGCATTGCCAAGCCCGCGCCCCCCGATTAGGGTCTCGCCGACAGAGGGAAAGGGCGAGACATGCAGATCAACTTCGCGCGTTATGCCGGCATCTATGCCCTTCTGACCGTGATCCTCGCGCTCGCGCCCCCGATGCTCGGCCTGCCCAGCGCGCTCGGCTTCGCCGCCGCCCTGCCGCCGCTGCTCGCCTCGGTCGTGGAAGGCAACGCCTATGCCCGAACAAAGGGCGGTCGACCCACCGGCCAGACCGCCCTGTTCGGCGCGGCCCGGATGACAGCGGTCGCATTGGGGGTGAACCTGCTTGTCGCCGGCCTCGTCAATGCCGCGATGCAGGGCCGGCTCATGTCCATGGCCGGAGAGCCGTCGCAGATCGCTCTCATGGCCGTGGGGCTCATCGTGATCCAGTTCGGCTTCAACCGGCTGGGCCTGCGTCTCGCGCCGCAGTCGGCCTGACCCGGCGGGCGCCATGATCCTCGGCATCGGCACCGATCTTGCCAATATCGACCGGATCGCGGGCGTGCTGGAACGGCATGGTGACCGCTTCCGCAACCGTGTCTTCACCGAGATCGAGCAGGCCAAGGCCGAACGCCGTGCCGATACGCCGGGCACCTATGCCAAACGCTGGGCCGCGAAAGAGGCCTGTTCCAAGGCGCTCGGCACCGGGCTACGCATGGGGATATCCTGGAAGGACATGGCGGTCTCGAACCTGCGCACGGGCCAGCCCGTCATGCACCTGACTGGCTGGGCCGCTGAACGGCTGGCTTCCATGACCCCGCCCGGTCACGAGGCCATCGTCCACGTCACCCTGACCGACGATCACCCCTGGGCGCAGGCTTTCGTGCTGATCGAGGCCCGCCCCATCGCCTAGCCGTAACTTGACTTGGCCCTGCCCCGGTTTCATACCGCGAAGGCAAACGAGCAGGAGCAAACGGGGCAGACATGGCCGAGAAAAAAGAAGGCATCATGGAGACGGTCAAAACCGTCTTCTGGGCACTCATCATCGCAGGCGTCTTCCGCACGCTGTTCTTCCAGCCCTTCTGGATTCCCACCGGTTCGATGAAGGACACGCTGCTCATCGGCGATTTCCTCTTCGTCAACAAGATGGCCTATGGCTATTCCCAGTATTCCTGTCCCTTCGCCATGTGCCCGATCTCGGGCCGGATTCTCGGCTCCGAACCGGAGGTCGGCGACGTCGTCGTCTTCCGCCACCCGACACTCGGCACCGATTACGTCAAGCGCCTCATCGGCAAGCCGGGTGACAAGATCCAGGTGACCGACGGCGTCCTCTCCATCAACGGGGAAGAGGCGACACAGGTCCCCGACGGCACCTATGAGGAAATCTACCAAAGCCAGGGCCGCTTCGGCACGCTCCCGATCTGCATCAACGGCGCGGTCGGACAGGGCGGCACCTGCGTGAAGGAGAAATTCGTCGAGACGCTCCCCAATGGGGTGAGCCATTCGATCCTGAACGCGGGCAACGGGCGGCTGGACAACACCAATGTCTTCACCGTCCCGGAAGGCCATTATTTCTTCATGGGCGACAACCGCGACAACTCGACCGACAGCCGCGTCAGCCAGCGCGCGAACGGCGTTGGCTTCGTCTCCGAGGAATACCTTCTTGGCCGCGTCGACCGGGTGATCTTCTCCTCCGCCGGCAAGCGGCTCCTCTTCTTCTGGGACTGGCGCGGCGACCGCTTCTTCAAGAAGGTCGACTGAGGCTGGGCGGGGCGCGCCGTCGCCCCGCGCCTTCCTTCCGGTCGAGACGGCTAAGGGAACAACGCGCATGAAACTTTCGGCAGACCTTCAGGCTTTCTCGAAACGCCTCGGGCACGATTTCGACCGGCCCGAGCTTCTGATCCGCGCGTTGACCCATGGCTCGATGTCCTCGCAGACCCGCCCCGACAATCAGCGGCTCGAGTTTCTGGGCGACCGAGTGCTGGGCCTCGTCATGGCCGAGGCGCTGCTGGCTGCCGACAAGGGCGCCAGCGAGGGCCTCCTGGCCCCCCGCTTCAACGCGCTGGTGCGCAAGGAAACCTGCGCCGACGTGGCCCGACAGGTGGATCTGGGCGCCGTCCTGAAACTCGGTCGCTCCGAACAGATGTCCGGGGGCCGTCGCAAGGAGGCGCTCCTGGGCGACGCGATGGAAGCGGTGATCGCCGCGGTCTTTCTCGACGGGGGTCTCATGGCGGCGCAGGCGGTGATCCTTACCCTTTGGGGCGAGCGTATCCAGACGGTCGAGGAAGACGCCCGCGATCCGAAGACCGCGCTTCAGGAATGGGCGCAGGCCCGCAAGATGCCGCCGCCCAGCTATACCGAAACGGCGCGCTCCGGACCGGACCACGCGCCCGAGTTCACCATCGAGGTGACGCTGCAGAACGGCCGGTCGGCATCGGCCACCGCCAAGTCCAAACGGGGGGCCGAACAGGACGCCGCGAAGACCCTGCTGTCGAAACTGGGCGGCTAGAGCTTCTTCACCACCGCCCCTTCGCGGGGCCGCAGGGGCGGGATCGGCCCGCCCACCTGCCGGTTATGCGCCCGCCAGAGTTTCTTGCGCACCCCCTCGACCTCGAGATGCCGGTATTCTCCGCCCGAAAACTTCGGCCAGTCGATCGCGAGCCCCTGTTTCACCAGTTCCGCGGACAGGTCGCGTCCATCCGGCAGGTAACACCGCGCCACGCAACGTTCGTAGGAAAACGCGCCCAGAACCGGAACCGCGGTGACCACCTGTCCCTTGCACAGATGCACCATCGCCCACTTGGCCTTGATCCCGTAGGGGTGGTCCATCTCAGGTGCGTCGATGCCGAAGAGCCGGATGCTGGTCTTGTTGATGACGATGGTGTCTCCATCGACGACATAGGCGGGCCCCACGATCCTGGCGGGCACTGTGGGACGCTCGGGATCGGCGGGGAGTGTCTTGCGAATGACCGTCGTGCGTTCATAGCGGCGACGGACGACTAGCTTGGTCGTCTGTGTCTGCGTCGGCGGAGACGACGGGCGACGGCGCTCGACGGGCCGGTAGCGCCCTTTGGGACGCTTCCGACGGCGCCGGCCGGGGACAAAGAAGACATAAGCAAACACTGAAATGAGGAGAAAAACGACGAGTTCCAAAGGCCGGTCCATAAAAAGAATCACAATCTCTTAACAAATGATGACTCTCGCGCCTTGATCGACAAAGCCCTTTCATCTTTCCACAAACACTCATTCCCACCACTTCCATGCTCTCCCCGCCGCGCAAACTCCCCAACAGGCACAGAGGCACCCACCGCCCGGACCACGCCGAAGGCGGGGCCGGGCGAACCCTTTGCGCGCGAGCGCACAATCTGACAGCGCTTGCGACCAGGACCACCATGGGCCATTCCTGTGCGGCACCACCGCGCGAGGACCCATGACACCCAATCTCAAAGGCTCCCTCTTCATGGTCGCGGCCATGTGCGCCTTTGCGGCGGAGGACGCGCTGCTCAAGTCGGCCTTCGAGGCGATTCCCCGCGGCCTTGCGTTCACCGTTTTCGGCATCCTCGCCGCCACGCTTTGCGCGACGCTGTCGCTCATCGCCGGGGAAAGGGTGTTCCCGCGCGAGTTCCTGTCCCGCGGGCTTCTGATCCGATCGGGGATCGAGCTGGTCGGGCGGCTGTTCTTCACCCTCTCCCTGGCCCTCGTCTCGCTCTCGCTCACTTCGGTGATCCTGCAGGCCACGCCCCTCGTCGTGACGCTGGGTGCCGCGGTTCTTTTCGGCGAAAAGGTCGGCCCGCGCCGCTGGACCGCCATGCTGGTGGGTTTCCTTGGGGTCATCCTGATCCTGCGCCCGACGCCCGGACACTTCGACCCGCTGGTGATCCTGCCGGTTCTGGGCATGCTCGGCTTCGCAGGGCGCGATCTGGCCACCCGTGCCGCACCGCCGCATGTCTCGGGCCGCCAGCTGGGAACACTTGGTTTCATCGTCGTGACGCTGGCGGGGCTCGTCATCTGGGCCTTCGATCCGCGCCCGCCGACGGGCACGGCCATCGGATGGGCCGCCGTGGCCGGGGCGGGGCTCGTCGGCACCTTCGCCTACAACGCGCTCACCACCGCCATGCGCACGGGCGAGGTGTCGGTGGTCGCGCCCTTTCGCTATTCCCGGCTGCTCGTCGCGCTCGTCGTCGCCTATCTCGCGTTCGGGGAACGGGTCGATGCGCTCACCTTCGCGGGGGCCGCGCTCATTGTCGGGTCAGGGCTATACACATTGATCCGCTCGGGCCGGGCTGCGGCACCGCGCCCCCTTTCCCCGCGCAAGGAAGAAGGGGCATAAGGGCGCCATGACCGACCAATCGCCCCTCCAGCGCTTCCCCATGGAGCGCGAAGACATCGACCGCCTCATGACGGCCTTCTATGCCCGCATCCGTAAACACAAGGTGCTGGGCCCGATTTTCGCCCGCGCGATCGCGCCCGAAAACGGGCCGGAGTGGAAGGTGCATGAGGAAAAAATCGCGAGCTTCTGGCGCAACGCCATCCTTATGGACCGCGACTATCGCGGCTCGCCGATGCAGGCGCATGTGACCAACGGCGAGGTGATGCCGGAGCACTTCCCGCTCTGGCTCGAGGTCTTCCACGAAACCGCCCGTGACGTCCTTCCGCCCGAGAAAGCGGCGAGCATGTCGGCGCTGGCCGAGCGCATCGGGCAAGGTCTGCGCTGGGGGCTCGAGAGCGTGCAGGAACGGCAGGGGCAGTCCGGCCCGCCGAACCTTCGCTAGATCCGGCGGAGCCTGACGGGCGGCTTTTCGGCCCGCGCGATGACGCCCTTGAACTCGAGGTCGAGCTGAACGCATTTGAGCCACCAGCCCGCCTTGTCACCTCCGGGAAAGAGGCTCTGGTCAAGTTTCGGGAGCAAGGCCTCCTTCGCCTCCGGTACCTTCATGCCCGGCGCCTCTTCTGGCAGGACGGCCAGAAGCGCCTGCTTCATGTCCTCGTATTTCGCCCGGTCCACACGCGTGATGTGGTCCGGCGAGTTGATGTTGCGCACTTCGATCTTGTCGTCGACCATGTCCTAGTCCTTTACCCAACCCAGTTTGGGCACCCGGAATCCCATCGCGACCCAAGCGCTCATGAGCTGCACCATGAACTTGAGCGTATGGGTTCTGGGCGCCGGAATACCCACCGCGAGCCCGCTGGGATCCGCGAGGTCACCCGCCATCGTATAGACTTCGACGGGCAGGCGATCCGCTTCCGGGATCCGGTCGGTGTAGACCGAGATCCAGTGTCCGCCCTTGAAATCCAGATACATCGGCGCATTGCAGCAGGTGGCAAGGACACGCCGCGTCTTGGTGTTCGGCGTGAGCCTGTAAGGCTCGAGATATTCCCTGCCCCGCAAGAGCCGCACCCGGTCCTTGCGCATGAGCGTATAGGGCGTCGCCCCGGAGTCATGCACGACCTTCCCCGCGCCCGGCATGGTTTCGAACCGGTGGTTCGCGGTCTGGCAGGAGGTGCAACAGCAGGCATTCGACATGATCGGCACCCCGATGAGTGCGATGGCGGTCTTGCCGCAATGGCAGGTGGCGGTCGTTTCCATCATGACCCTCCCGAGTCGCTAATCAAACTAGACCGTCTAGTTTGATTTCTCAACGCCCCCCGCATAGAAACATATCATGACCGGAACACGCCGTACCAAGAGCCAGCAGAAGATTCTCGCCGCTGCCGAGGCATTGTTCCTGTCTCAAGGGTATGTCGGGACGTCGATGGATGCGATAACCGAGACGGCCGGCGTTTCGAAACAGACTGTCTACGCGCACTTCGCCAATAAGGAGGCGCTGTTTCTCGCGATGATCGACCACCTCGTCGGCGGCGCGACGGCGGCTGTCCGGCACAGGTTGCCGCTTCCCGGCCCGGGCGACGACCTGCGCGACACGCTCACCGATTTCGCGCGCGCGGACCTTGCGGTGGTGCTGACACCCAGGCTGATGGGGCTCCGGCGACTCGTGATCGGGGAACAGGCGCGTTTTCCCGACCTTGCGGCGAGCCTCTTTTCCAACGGGCCGCAGGGGTCGATCGACCGGATCCGCGACATCCTCAACGTCTTTGCGGGGCGCGGTGAGCTTCGCCCCTGCGACATCGACCGTGCGGCCGAGCACTTCAACTGGCTCGTCATGGGCGGACCGACCAGCCGCGCGATGCTTCTGGGCGACGGATCGTTCCTTCCCCCGGACGAACAGGCCAGGCACGCGGCAGACTGCGCCGACATCTTCTGCGCCGCCTATGCGGCTGGACACGCAAACCCCTAGCGCCTTGCCCGGCAATGAGCTAAGGCCTGCCAATGACCACACGTTCCGGATTTGCAGCCCTCATCGGCGAGCCCAACGCGGGCAAATCGACCCTGACGAATACGCTCGTCGGGGCGAAAGTGTCCATCGTGACCCACAAGGTGCAGACCACGCGCGCCCGCATCCGTGGCGTGGCGATCGAAGGCGAGAGCCAGGTCGTGCTGGTGGACACCCCCGGCCTATTCGCGCCGAAGCGTCGTCTCGACCGCGCGATGGTGGCTGCCGCCTGGGGCGGGGTCGCGGATGCCGATGTGATCGTGCTTCTGATCGAGGCGCATCGCGGGATCACCGAGGGGGTGAAGAACATCCTTCAGAACCTGCCCGATGTCGCAGGAAAGCGCCCAGTCGCCCTGGCGATCAACAAGATCGACATGGTGAAATCCGACGTGCTGCTCCAACTGACGCAGGACATGAACGCGGGCTTTCCCTTCGTGAAGACCTTCATGATCTCGGCGGAGAAGGGCTATGGCGTTCAGGACCTGAAGGAATGGCTCGCGGGCATGATGCCGGAAAGCCCGTGGCTTTACCCGGAGGACCAGATCGCCGATCTGCCGCTGCGGATGATCGCCGCCGAGATGACGCGGGAAAAGCTGACGCTCCGGCTCCATCAGGAGCTGCCCTACCAGCTCACCGTCGAGACCGAGATGTGGGAGGAGCGCAAGGACGGCTCCGCCCGGATCGACCAGATCGTCTATGTTGCCCGCGATGGCCACAAGGGGATCGTGCTGGGCAAGAAGGGCGAGACGATCAAGGCCGTGTCGCAGGCGGCGCGCGCCGAGCTCGAGGAATTTCTGGGCCGCAAGATCCACCTCTTCCTGCAGGTGAAGGTGCGCCCGAACTGGCTCGAAGAAGCCGAGCGTTACTCCGAGATGGGTCTCAACTTCAAAGACGGAAATCAGTGAGCAGGCTGGCCACTGGCCTTTGGGTCTCGGCCTATCTCGCCCGGCTGCAGGCCGAAGGCATATCGGTCTATATCGTGGCGCGGGGCGATGCCACGGCGGGCGCGGTGCTCGTCAAACTCGCGACCATGGACGGCAAGGCCACGGCCTTTCAGCGGTCGGTGGACCTCATCACCGGCGAAAGACGCTGGATGGAGCTGACATCGGGCGACGAACCCATGGTCGATGAGAGCATCCGCAAGCAGCGCAGTTTCGACCCCGACCTCTGGGTGATCGAGGTCGAGGATGCGCGGGGGCGCCACATGCTGGGCGACATGGGGCTCGACTAACGCGCGCGCGCGGTCACAGGTCCACCCCAGCAGAACCGCCCCGGGCCGGACCCGGCCAGCACGAAAAGCCCGCCCGCGATGGCCCAGTTCTTGACCATGATCGTCACCTGCCAGGGGTCCGCGCGAAGCTGCCAGTGGAAGTAGCTCGTGAACAGGCAGTAACCTGCGAGGACCAGCGCCCAGAGCCGCACGCCCCTGTCACCTGGGCCAAGCAGAAGCCCGAGTGCCGCGACGAGATTGAACACCGTGACGGGCCAGACGAGCGCACCGGGCAGGCCGATCCCTTCGATCATCGCAATCACGGGGGCCGGGTCAGCCAGCTTCTGTGCGAAACCGCCAAGGAACAGGAACGCGAGCAACAAGCGCCCCACGAGGTTCAGGATATCGTTCATGGACGCAATCACGGGTGCGAGGCGCACTTGGTTTCCGTAGGCGGGCCCGCGGCAGACAGGTGCAGCCCGGGCCGATCCCGGTTCAGTTCGGCGCATCCTCCACCCGCGACAGGCGGTAGATGCCTTCGGGCAGGTCGAGCGCCGCCGCGAGGTCCTGCACCTGGGCTATGGAAAGGGTGATGACCTGCACCTGATCGGTTTGCGGATTGAGCTGTTCGATGGTGATGCAATCGTCGAAGGCGTTGATGGTCACGTCTTCCTGAAGAAAGCTCGCCCCTTCGTCGCCCTCGTCCACGAGGGTCACAACGGTCGCGTCGAAGTCGTGTTCGATGGTAAACATGGGGCCAGCCTACGCTCCCCGCCGGAAAAGGCCAGAGCCATTTGAGCCATATCAAGGCGCGTTCCCGATCACCTTCCGATGATCGCCGATGACAGGCGCGTGTTTCCCGCGTGCGACCACTGGAGAGGGACGATGAAGGACATGACCGACCGCACCGGCACCCCCGCACTCATGCGCCGCATGGCCGACACTCTGGGGCTCGATCTCGAAGTCGAACGTGAGGCGCATCTCGTGTCGCGCCGCCAACTGGAGCGTGCCGCCGGGCGCTGCGACAGCTGCGCCGATGCCGAAGGCTGCGAGCTGTGGCTGGAGGATCACGCAGGCGGCGCACAGGAAGCCCCGAAACTCTGCCCGAACAAGGCGCTTTTCGATCACCTTCACGACGGCTGGTAGAGCACACGTCCCGGCGTGTCTTGATCGCCCGTGGGGAGCGGGGTAACCCGGAGCATGGCCAAGCTCTACTTCCATTACTCCACCATGAACGCGGGCAAGTCGACACTGCTTCTGCAGGCATCGCACAACTACCGCGAACGCGGGATGGAGACCTACCTCATCACCGCGCAGTTCGACAACCGCGCGGGCGACGGTGTCATCGGGTCGCGCATCGGCATCCATGCCGCAGCCGATACTTTCGCCCCCGGCGAGGACATGTTCGCCAAGATCGAAACGCGGCTCGCAGAGGGGCCCGTGGCCTGCATCTTCATTGACGAGGCGCAGTTCCTGTCACCCGACCAGGTCTGGCAACTGGCCCGGGCGGTGGATGACCTTCGCGTGCCGGTCATGGCCTATGGGCTGCGGGTGGACTTCCAGGGAAATCTCTTTCCCGGCTCCGCCACGCTGCTGGCCCTCGCCGACGAGATGCGCGAGGCGCGCACGATCTGTCATTGCGGCAAGAAGGCCACGATGGTCGTCCGGCAGGATGCCGAGGGCCATGTGCTGACCGCCGGCGATCAGGTCCAGATCGGCGGCAACGAATCCTACGTGAGCCTGTGCCGCAAGCACTGGCGCGAAGCGGTCGGCGACCGCATGAACCGTGCTGAACCCGTTCTCGCTCGCTAGGCGGGTCCTGGGCCTTGGCGCGACCGGGGCGATCGCGCTGGTCGGCGCCAAGAGCTGGCTTGACGAGGAACGCGCACAGTTGCGGCTCGACTATTACCAGTCGCTCTCGGGGTTCTATGCCGATGCCTCGCAATCCTCCTGCCTCGCGCGGGATTCAGTGGTAGACGCCGCCATGGGCCGCGGCTGGGATGTGCGCGAGGTGACGAGTTGCGGTGGCGCCGACAGCTATCTGCGCATCGTGCCCAAGGCCCAGACGCCCTGGATGCAGGGGCCGGACGGTTTCGTCATGGGGTTCGACGCGCGCGGGTGCCGCAAGGCGATCCCCCCGGAATGCGGTAACTGAACCTCGCGGGGGCGTGACGTCTGTAACCCCCGCGCCGCTTGCCCTTGGCCCCGCCTTTTCCTATGACCGCGACAAACGGACCACGGTTCAACTTTGGCGAAAAGGCTAGGACATGAACAGACGCACAGTTCTCTCATCCGGTGCGGCGATACTCGCTCTGCTGACCGCCCCACGCCTCGCGCTCGCGCTTTATGCGCCGCGGCCCGCAGGCTGGCGGACCTTCGAGCTGGTGACACGGATCGAGCTTCCCCGCGATGGTCAGGCCGCTCAGGCCTGGGTGCCGGTGCCATCGATGGACGAGGAGCTCTGGTCGAAGCCGGGCGAGACCACGTGGGAGGCCAACACGGACGAGGTCGCCCTTGCCACCGATCCGGATAGCGGCGCCAGGATGGTGCACGCGGTCTGGGCCGCTGACTCCGAACCCGCCGTCCTGACCGTGACCTCGACCGTGGCGACCCAGAACCGGTCCGTGGACCTTCTCACGCCGAGGGGCAAACCTTCGTTGTCAAACGAAGCGCGCGCCACCTTCACCGCGGCGACGGAGCTTCTGCCCACCGACGGGATCGTGGCAGAGACCGCGGCGGCGATCACCGAAGGCGCGAAGGACGATTTCGAGAAGGCCCGGCGCATTTACGAATGGGTCGTCGAACAGACCGAACGCGACCCCGAAGTGAGGGGCTGTGGGCTTGGCGATATCGCCTCGATGCTCCAGACCGGCGACCTCACCGGCAAATGCGCCGACCTCAACGCGCTTTATGTCGGGCTCGCACGGGCGTCGGGCATTCCGGCGCGCGATCTTTACGGCATCCGCGTCGCGCCATCGGCTTTCGGCTACAAGAGCCTTGGCACCGGGTCCGAGGTGATCACGAAGTCGCAGCATTGCCGCGCCGAGGTCTTCCTCGAGGGGTTCGGATGGGTGCCGACCGATCCGGCCGACGTGCGCAAGGTCGTGCTGGAAGAGCCGCCGAACACACTCACCCTCGCCTCTCGCGAGGTGGAAGATGTGCGTGCCGCGCTCTTCGGGTCGTCGGAGGGGAACTGGATCGCCTTCAACGACGCACATGACGTGGCGCTGCCGGGCAAGGAAGAGGAGGTTCTGCCTTTCCTCATGTATCCGGCGGCGGAGGTGGGCGGCGAGATGCGGGACGAGCTGGACCCGGACGCTTTCACCTATTCCATCACCGTGCGCGAAGTGACTGCCTGAGGCGGTTCACACCGGGTTCTCAAGCGTCCCGTCCTTCAGGAAGGACAAGATGTTGCGCGCCGCCATCATGCCCATCTCGGTCCGGACCTCAAGCGTCGCTGTGCCGAGATGGGGAAGCAGCACCGCATTCTCACAGGCGCGCAGACGCTCTGGCACGTCGGGTTCGTATTCATAGACGTCAAGCCCGGCTGCCCCGATGCTGTGCGCCTCGAGCGCCTCGATCAACGCGGCCTCGTCCACCACTTCGCCGCGCGAGATGTTCACGAAGACCGCATGCTCCGGCATCGCGGCAAAAACCTTGCGTCCGACCAGATGCGTTGTCTCGGGCCCGCCGGGCACCGCGATGACAAGCACGTCGGCCCAGGCGGCGACATCCTCGATCCGCTCCATCTGTTTCGCCGGAACCTCGCACTTTTTCGGGCTGCGGTTGTGGAACAGAATGTTCATGCCGAACCCGTGATGCGCGCGACGGGCGATGGCCTGACCGATCCGCCCCATGCCGATGATGCCGAGCGTCTTGCCGGTCATGTGAAGGCCGAGCATCTGCATCGGGTGCCAGCCTTCCCATGTGCCCGAGCGCACCAGACGTTCGCCCTCGCCCGCGCGGCGGCAGGCCATGAGCATGAGCGTCAGCGCGATATCTGCCGTGGCATCCGTCACCGCGCCCGGCGTGTTGGTCACGGCCACCCCGGCACGGCGCGCGGCGGCCACGTCGATGTGGTTGTAGCCCACACCGAAGTTCGCGATCAGCCGGCAACGTGGCTTGCCCGCCTTGGTGAAGAGCTCGGCACTGAAACGGTCGCCCAAGGAACAGAGCACCGCGTCATAGTCCCGGAGCGCGGCGAGCATCTCATCCACGTCCATCGGCCAGGTCGCATCGCGAAAGTCCACGTCATGCGCCACGGCGAGAGCGTCGATGACAGTGTCCGGCAGCGGGCGGGCGACGAGAACCAGCGCCATCAGTAGAGCCTTCCGCCGTCGGGCACGCTCTTGTCAGGCGTGATCAGGACCACCTCGCCCGTGTCGTCGGGCACGCCCAGGACGAGGACCTCGGACATGAACTTGCCGATCTGGCGGGGCGGAAAGTTGACCACGGCCATCACCTCTTTTCCGAGCACGCTTTCTGGCGTGTAGTGCTTGGTGATCTGGGCCGAGGACTTGCGCACGCCGATTTCGCCGCCGAAGTCGACCCAGAGCTTGATCGCGGGGCGGCGGGCTTCGGGGAAGGGTGCGGCCTCGACCACCGTGCCCTTGCGCACATCCACCTTCAGGAAGTCGTCGAAGCTGATTTTCTCCGTCGCGCCGCTCATGCGCCCAACTCCCGTGACCGGTCCGCCGCGGCCTTGACGGCGCGGGACAGGAGCGCGGGGAACCCCGTCGCCTCGTCCATCAGCACTTCGAGCGCCGCCTGCGTCGTGCCATTCGGCGAGGTCACGTTGACACGAAGCTGACCCGGATTTTCGGGGGCATCTTCGGCAAGCTGACCGGCACCACCCACGGTCGCCTTGGCGAGCGCCATGGAAAGCTCGGGCGAAAGGCCCTGTTCCACCCCGGCGGCGGCCAGCGTTTCGATGAGGTGGAAGACATAGGCGGGCCCGGACCCCGAAACCGCCGTGACCGCGTCCATCTGGTCCTCGCTGTCGAGGCGCACGACCTGACCGACGGCAGAGAGAAGTGCCTCGGCCATGTCGAGATGCGCGGGCGTTGCGGCGGCACCGCCGATGATCGCGGTGATCCCGCGCCCCACGGCGGCCGGCGTGTTGGGCATCGAACGCACGATCGGCGTGCGCGCGCCCAGCATCCGCTCGTAGGTCGCGATGGTGACACCGGCGGCGACCGAGACGAAGAGCGTCTCGGCATTCCCCATGGCCGCGAGCGCGGGCAGCGCGTCGGCCATCATCTGGGGCTTCACGGCGACAAGGACCACGGCGGGGGTCTCGGGCAGGGCCGCGTTCAGATGCACGCCGGTCGAGGTGAGCCAGTCGGACGGCTTCGGGTCGAGGACCCAGACGCTCGTCGCAGGAAGGCCGCCATCGAGCCAGCCCTTGAGCATGGCAGAGCCCATCTTCCCGCAGCCCAGAAGCACCAGCCCCCGCGCTGCAACCTGCTTCATGTCCATGTCCGCCTCCTTCCGCGCCCCTTGTCCGGCCCGGACGCTAGGCCCATGCGCGGCAATGTGCAACGGCACCCCCGGTTTTCCCGGCCTGCGCCATTCCGCCAACGCGAACGGGGGGACCGAAGCCCCCCCGCTGCCCGTATGAAACCCTTCCCAGTGTCAGGCCCGGCCGTAGGCTTCGGCCATCGCCACCTGCATGGCCGCGTCCACGCTCTTGTCGCTCCAGTTGACCAGTTGGAAGGCCGGGTAGAAGCGTTCACAGTTGCCCACGGCGGAGGAGATGAGCCGCCCAAGCTGTTCCGTGCCCGCGATCAGACCCCCGGCCAGAACGAGACCGTAACGGAAGACCATGAGGCGCTGTTCGTGCCAGTAGGTGAAAGCGCCGTCCCAGACCATGTCGTTGGTCGCGTTGAGCGCTTCGTAGAGCTGCGGAAGACGATGCTCCGGCGGCTCCATTTCGAAGGTGCAGATCAGGCGCAAAGTCTCGTCGTAGGGCGACCACGCGAGCGTGATCGAATAGGTGCGCCACTGTCCTTCGACAGCCATGGCAATCTGATCGTCCCCGACGCGGTCGAAATCCCAGGCGTGGTGTTCGGCCAGAGTTTCAACGATGTCGATTGGATGCAGGTCTTCGCTTTCGAGATAATGCTCGGTCGCCGCCATGGCTTGCCCCTTCTGCTCGGTGAGCCCTCGCGGATGCAGAAACGCTAGGACTCGGTGCCTGTACAGGGTTTGGCGTCTGATGCGCCATGTCCCTACCACATATCGTCAACTTTTCGTTGACTCCTGTAAAGGACAATCTGAACTATTCACGATTTGCCAATGTTCTGAGTCGCTTATGGACTCGCGACTTGCACGATTTGCACATGACATCCGCAGCGTCGGAGCGAACAGGGGCGCGCGCGCCTCGAACCGGGCAGTAACGAGCGGCGTTGGCGCGGCCTTCAGTGTTCCCCACGGATCGCGGCGGCGGCCTTTTCCGCGATCATTACGGTCGGCGACGCGGTGTTGCCCGACACGATCGTGGGCATCACTCCGGCGTCCACCACGCGCAGGCCCCCCATGCCATGGACCCGCAGGTCGTGATCCACGACAGCCATCGGGTCCGTCCCCATCCTTGTGGTGCCGACCGGGTGGAAGATGGTCGAGGCGATGTCTCCCACGCCACGCAGGAGGTCGGCGTCGGTTTCGCAGGATGGGCCGGGCAGGAACTCGTCGGGCTCATATTGCGCCATGGCCGGCATCCGCATCAGGGCGCGCGCCTGTTGCACCGCCTTGACGGCGACCAGCCTGTCGCGCTCGGCGCTGAGATAGCCCAGCCGGATGTCGGGCTGCTCGGCCGGGTCGCGGGAGCGGATATGGCTCGTGCCCCGGCTTTCCGGACGCAGGTTGCAGACCGACACCGTGACACCCGGAAAGGGATGCAGCGGATCGCCCAGCTTGTCGGTGGTCAGGGGCTGGACGTGGTATTCGAGATCCGGCGTCGCGACGGTTTCGTCAGACCGCGTGAAGATGCCCAGCTGCGAGGGCGCCATTGAGAGCGGTCCAGAGCGCGTCAGGGCATAGCGCAGGCCCATGCCCATTCTGCCGATGAGCGAATTTGTTTTCTCGTTCAATGTCTGCGCGTTCTTCACGCGATAGGCGGTGCGGATCTGGAGATGGTCCTGAAGGTTCTTGCCGACACCCGGCAGGTCATGCGCGACGGGAATGCCGAACCGGGACAGGACTTCTGGATCGCCGATGCCGGACAGCTCGAGCAGCTTGGGTGAATTGATCGACCCGGCGGCGAGGATCACTTCGCGCGTAGCACGGGCCTTGTGCGGGGTGCCGTGGACCGACCAGCGCAGACCGACCGCGCGGCGACCCTCGATGACAAGACCCTCGGCCAGCGCATGGGTCACGACGCGCAGGTTCGGGCGCTTCATGGCGGGCCGCAGAAAGGCCTTGGCGGTGGACCAGCGCACGCCCCGGTTCTGGTTCACCTCGAAGAAGCCGACGCCCTCATTCAATCCGTCGTTGAAGTCGTCGGACAGCGGAATGCCGAACTGGACGGCCGCGTCGCGAACGCTTTCGAGGATCGGCCAGCGCAGGCGCTGCTTCTGCACTTTCCATTCACCGCCCCCGCCGTGAAGCTCGCTCGTGCCGGCGTGGTGGTCTTCGGAGGCCTTGAAGAAAGGCAGGACGTCGTCCCATCCCCAGCCGACATTGCCAAGCTGGCGCCAGTGGTCGTAATCGGCCGCCTGCCCGCGCATATAGATCATGCCGTTGATCGAGGTGCAGCCTCCCAGCACCTTGCCACGCGGATAGGCGAGCGACCGGCCATTGAGGCCCGGCTCCTCGGCCGTGCGCATCATCCAGTCGGTGCGCGGGTTGCCCATGGTATAGAGGTAGCCCACCGGCACATGGATCCAGGGATAGCTGTCGCGTCCGCCCGCTTCGATCAGGAGCACCCGAGTCGCCGGATCTTCGGACAAGCGGTTCGCCAGAACGCATCCGGCCGTGCCTGCGCCGACCACGATGTAGTCCCATTCTTCCTCAGGTTGCATCGTGACACCTCCTTGCATTGCAAAACGCAAATTCCTGTTCGCGCCATCGCATCGTGCTGTGCAAAAACCAACAAAACAAAGGGTTTATTGCTTGAGCAATTGCTCAGTCACATACCTTGCGCTATCTCGTCCACATGAAGGCGGGGATCAAGCGCAAGTTGTCGGTCGTACTGTACATGGTGGCTATCGCCGCCGTGACCGGACCCTTCGATACCTTCCAGACGCTCGGCCTGATGCACAGGATCGCATACTGGGGCGTCAGTATCGTGGCGATTTCGGCCTTTATGATCGTTGCCATCGAGTGGTTCGGTGGTTTGCCTGCGTTGCGGCGCTTCCCCGTCGTGGCCATCGTGCTTGGCGCGACGGCCGCGGGCCCATTCGGCGCGGCGACTGTTTTGGCGCTCGACGTTGCGTTTCGGGGCTCGGAGTTCACGCTTTACGGTCTGGGCTTTCGCTGGGTCTTCGTGAGCCTGGTCGGGATCGGCGTCGGGATCATGGAGCATTACGTACGCCCCAGGGCGCAGGCGCGCGAGCGCGAAATCCTGTTCAGCGCCGCGCGCGCCGAAGTCGCGAAGTCGGAAACCGCCTCCCTCTTCCCGGAGCCGGGCGGGGCGAACGGAGCGCACGACGTTCCTGTATCGAAAGCAAACGGCCACGCGGCGGCGAGGCCAAAAGAGCCGCCCCTGTTCCTGCGCAACCTGCCCGAGGAACTTGGGCGGTCGATCATTTCGATCACGACGCAGGACCACTACCTCGATGTGGTCACGGAAGGTGGAAGCGACAGGATCCTGAAGCGGATGTCGGACGCAATCGCCGAGTTGAACGGCTATCCCGGGATGCAGATCCACAGGTCACACTGGATCGCCTTCGACGCGGTGGAGTCACTCGAACGCGAGGGACGCAAGGTGCGGGTCAGGCTGAAGAATGGCGAGGTCCTGCCGGTCAGCCGCCCGAACGTCGAGCCGCTGACGAAGGCGCTCGAGGCGGGCTGACGAGCGCGTGCCATGGCGCGAGGTCGTGGCTCGGACCCAGTCCGCAAATGGCGCACAAGTCGGCAATGCATGCTTCAGGAATGCACAGATTAACACTTTCGGCCCGCACGTGGTCTGTAACACGATGATTTCTATACCTTTTCAGGCTTCCGGGATTCCGGATTTCTAGAATCCCGGAACTCCCGACCGGGGACCGCCTCTTTCACCATCCCCTCTCAACACATAGTTTCTCCCACAACGCGATGGCGACGGCCCGGCACGACCCCCCGCCACGCCCAAGAAGGAGAGACCATGACCGCCTATTCCATCCTCGATCTGGCCCCGATTCCCGAAGGTTTCACTGCGGCCGACGCGCTCGCCAATTCCGTGGACCTCGCCCAGAACGCGGAAGCGCAGGGTTACACCCGTTACTGGTTCGCCGAGCACCACAACACCACCGGGATCGCGAGCGCGGCGACCTCGATCGTGATCGGCCATGTCGCCGGGAAGACGAAAACCATCCGCGTCGGTGCCGGAGGCATCATGTTGCCCAACCACGCCCCGCTCATGGTGGCCGAGCAGTTCGGGACCCTGGCCACGCTCTACCCCGACCGGATCGACCTTGGCCTCGGGCGCGCGCCGGGGACCGACATGGCGACCGCGCGGGCGCTGCGCCGGATGATGCAGCAGGCGGACACCTTCCCCGAGGACGTGGTCGAACTGATAGGCTATCTCGCGCCGCCGCAGCCGGGCCAGCGCATCCTTGCCGTTCCGGGCGAAGGCACTGAGGTGCCGATCTACATGCTTGGCTCGTCGCTGTTCGGCGCACAATTGGCCGCGCATCTGGGCCTGCCCTATGCCTTTGCCAGCCACTTCGCGCCCGACGCGCTGGACGACGCCGCCTATATCTATCGTCGGGATTTCAAACCCGGACAGATCGAGAAGCCGCATTTCATCCTCGCCGCGAACCTCTTCGCCGCCGACACGGATGACGAGGCGGCGCGACTGCGCACCTCGATGCAGCAGAGTTTTCTCAAGATCCGGCGCGGCGAGATGCGGGGGAAATTGCCCAAACCCGTTGACGACTTCGGCCTCGTCGCGACGCCCGATGAACAGGCGATGGTGAACCAAATGCTGCGGATCACCGCCGTCGGAGGCCCCGCGCGGGTGCAATCGCAACTGGCCGCGCTGATCGAACGCTACCGTCCCGACGAGATCATCCTCACCGGCATGATCCACGACCACGCTGCACGGTGCCGGTCGTTCGAGATCGGGGCCCAGGCGATGCAGGCTCTCAATACGGAACGGATTGCGAGCTAGACCTCAGCGCACGCCACGCTTCTCCCGCTCCCGCGCGTCGCCCTCTTCGGCGAGGCGCTGGTCCTCGCGCAGTTCAAGCCACATGGCGTTGAGCACGGCGAAGAGGGCGGCGAGGGGAAGCCCCAAAAGCCAAGCGAAATACCACATGTTGCGGCCCTCCTAGTAACTATGCCCGGAACCGGTCACGTCTTCCTCCGTGACCTTGCCCCAGAGCACTTTGTAGACCCAGGCCGTATAGGCCAAGATGATCGGCAGAAAGATCGCCGTGGCGACCAGCATGATGAAAAGCGTGAGGTGACTGGATGACGCGTCCCAGACCGTGAGCGAGGAATCCGGGTCCACGGTCGAGGGCAGGATGAAGGGGAACATCACCGTGCCCACCGAAGCGATGATCCCGAAGATCCCGAGTTTGGAAGCGAGGAGCGTCGTTCCCCCCCGCCCGGCGCGCAGCCCCAGGATGGCGAGCCCGATCCCGAGGAACCCGAAGATCGGCGCGATCATCGCCCAGGGCCTTTTGGCATAGGCGTCGAACCAGGTGCCCGTGCGGATGACCTCGTTGTAGAGCGGGTTGGAAGGGCCGTCCTTTGCGACCTCGTTCACGAACTGATAGCCGTCGATCCCGAGCCAGAGCCAGACACCGGCGAGCGCATAGGCCGCAGCGGCGACAAGACCCGCGACCACGCCCACCCGGCGGGCCCGAGTTGCGATCACCCCATCGGCCTTGAGCCCGAGCCAGGCCGCGCCATGCATTGTGAGCATCGAGATCGAGACGAGGCCCGCGAGCAGCGCGAAGGGGTTGAGAAGCGCGAACAGCTTGCCGAAGGCACCGCCTTCATACATCGGGACGAGGCTGTCGGTCAGATAGAAAGGCACGCCCTGCAACACGTTGCCCACCGCGACCCCGAAGACGGTGGCGGGCACCGCCCCACCGGCGAAAAGCGCCCAGTCCCAGCGGTTGCGCCAGACGGGGTCTTCGCGTTTCGAGCGATACTTGAAGGCCACGGGTCGGACGATCAGCGCCGCCAGGATCAGGAACATCGCGAGGTAGAATCCCGAAAAGCTCACCGCATAGAGCGGCGGCCATGCGGCGAAGATCGCGCCACCGCCCAGGATGAACCAGACCTGGTTGCCCTCCCACACCGGGCCGACGGTGTTGATGATCACGCGGCGCTCCACGTCGGTCTTGCCGATGAACGGAAGGAGCGCGCCCACCCCCATGTCGAACCCGTCTGTAAGGGCGAAGCCGATGAGCAGCACGCCCAGCAGCACCCACCAGGCGACGCGGAGGAACTCGAAACTGACGAATTCATGCAGGATCATGGGCTTACTCCGCAGGTTGGTCGACGTGGGGGGCTTCGGTCAGACCCGAGGACCTGAGCCGGGCTTCGTGCTTGTAGCGCCAGTCGAGCGTTTCCTCGACGTCCTCCACCGGTCCGCGGCGAATGTATTTCAGCATGAGCTTCACCTCGATCACGAAGAGGACGGTGTAGAAAGCGATGAACCCCGCCAGCGTGAGCGCGACATCGGTGATCGACAGGCGCGACACCGACAGCGCGGTCGGCAAAACCCCGTCCACCGTCCAGGGCTGTCGCCCGTATTCGGCGACGAACCAGCCCATCTCGGCTGCGATCCATGGCGTCGGGATGATGATGACGGCAGAGCGCAGCGCCCACTTGTGGAACCGCATGTTCCCGAAGGACGACATCGCGAAGAAGTAAAGCATCACGGCGATGAACATGAAGCCGAGTCCCACCATGACGCGGAAGGCCCAGAAGAGTGGCCCGACGCCCGGGATCGTGTCTTCCGCCGCCTGCGCGATCTGCTCGTCAGTGGCGTCACGCGGGTCCTCGACATAACGGTAGAGAAGGAATGCGTATCCCAGGTTCTCGGAATTTTCCTCGAATACGAGCCGCGTGGCTTCCGGCGTCTCGTCGCGCATCTCGCGGATTTCCATGAGCGCATCATAGGCACGCAGACCGGAGCGGATGTTGTTGACGCTTTCCGCCTCGAGCTCGTTGATTCCCGGGATTTCCTGCGTCAGGGACCGCGTGCCGATAAGGCCCATGACCCACGGTATCTCGATGGCGTAATGCGTCTCGCGCGCCTCTCGGTCGGGAATGCCGAAAAGGGTGAAGGGCGCGGGGGCGTCATGGGTTTCCCACATCGCTTCGATCGAGGCGAGCTTCATCTTCTGGGTATGCGACGCCGCATAGCCGCTTTCGTCTCCAAGGACGACGACCGACAGCGCCGAGGCGAGACCGAACGCCGAGGCCACGGCAATGGAGCGGCGGGCAAGCTCGATATGGCGGTTCTTCAGAAGATACCACGCGCTCACGCCCAGAACGAAGACCGCAGCCGTGACGTAGCCGGCCGAAACGGTGTGGACGAATTTCGACTGCGCGGCCTGATTGAAGAGGACTTCGAAGAAGTTCGTCATCTCCATGCGCATCGTCTCGGGATTGAACTCGGCCCCGACCGGGTTCACCATCCAGCCGTTGGCGATCAGGATCCAGAGCGCCGAGAAGTTCGAGCCGATGGCAACGAGCCAGGCGACGACGAGGTGTCCGACCTTGGAGAGCTTGTCCCAGCCGAAGAAGAAGAGACCCACGAAGGTCGCTTCGAGAAAGAAGGCCATGAGCCCTTCGATGGCCAGCGGCGCGCCGAAGACGTCGCCGACGTAGTGGCTGTAGTAGCTCCAGTTCATCCCGAACTGGAACTCCATGGTGATGCCGGTCGCCACGCCGAGAACGAAGTTGATCCCGAAGAGCGTGCCCCAGAATTTGGTCATCTGCCGCCAGATCGGCCGGCCGGACATGACATAGACCGTCTCCATGATCGCCACGAGGATCGACAGACCCAGGGTCAGCGGGACGAAGAGGAAGTGATACATCGCCGTCAGGGCGAACTGGAGCCGTGACAGCTCCACGATTCCGAATTCCATATCGTTTCTCCTGTGCCGCGACCGGAAAACCCGTGGCCACGACCATCCTTGGGACCGAAGCCCCTTCGCGTGCAACGATAATATCGCATCTGCGCGACAGGTTTAATGCGGCGGTTTGCCCCCTGTGACGCCGTGGCGCAGTTTAGAGCGTCACGATTGCGTCAGCCTCAACGAGATCCGTGTCGCGATGGGCGGCGATGACCAGCACCGCATCGGGCAAGGCTTGGCGCAGGTTCGCAAGAACGCGCGCGGCGGTCGCGGCGTCGAGCCCTTCGGTCGGTTCGTCGAGGAGGAGAACCTCGGGGTGGACAAGGAGCGCGCGCGCGAGCGCGAGGCGACGGGCCTCGCCCCCGGAAAGCCCCGTGCCACGGGGGCCGAGTTTGAGGGACAGCCCGCCCTTGGTGCGGATAGTCTCTGCTAGAGCAGCGGTGTCGAGGGCTTGCCAGAGCCCGTCGTCGCTCGCCTCCGGCGCGGCGAGGCGCAGGTTGTCAGCCACCGTGCCTGCAATCAGGGCCGCGCGCTGTGGGAGCAGGCTCAGACGGCGACGCAGCGCATCCTCCGGCCAGTCACTGACCGGCATGCCGCCAAGGGTGACCATGCCCGAGGCCGGGTCGATCAGGCCCGCAAGTGCCGCGAGAAGAGTGGATTTGCCCTGACCCGATGGGGCGGTGAGAAGCGTGGTTGTTCCGGCGGCGAGGGTAAGCGACAGATCCGAGACGATGGGAATGGCGGTGCCGGGTCGGTATAGCGCGAGGTCTGACACCACGAGCGGCAGCAACGTCCCGGGCGGCGCGGTGGTGCTCTCGGGAGCGCTGGACTGGTCCAACAGGTCGCCCACCCGTTTGGCGGCGCTCGTCAGGCGTCCCATCTCGGCGGCGAGACGGCGCAGCGGCATCAGAGCCTCGCCCAGCGCGAGGGCGGCGAAGACGGCGATGGCGGCACGGGCAGGGTCAAGGTCCCCAGCCAGAACGAGGCTGCCGGTCTGCCAGACGACAACGGCGAGGGTCATTCCGGCAACGAGCGACAGGTTGCGACCCGTGGCGCGTTCGATGCGGTCGAGGGCAATCGAGGCGCGGTGGCGGTCATCCTCGGCCGCCTCAGTCACTGCCAGCGCCTCGGGCAGGCGACCGGTGGCGACAAGGTCATCGCGGGCGGAGAGAAGGTCGATGGTCCGGGCGCGGTGCGATTGGGTCAGGGCCTCGGTCCGGGTGGACAGGTCGCGCGCGCGACGGATGCCGGCAAGCGTGACGAAACCGCCGCCAAGGGTGAAGCCCGCCCAGAGAAGCAGTGCCGCCATGGGGTCGACAAGCCATGCGATCATGACGGCCGCGAGGGTAACGGTGACGGAAGCCGCGACCACGGGCAGAACCACGCGCAAGGGCAGCGCGTCGAGCGCGTCCACATCCGCCGTAATCCGGTTGAGCCCCTCCCCCGCCCGCAGCCGACCGAGGGTCAGGAAGGGGGCGGTGGACAGCCGGGACAGAAGGGTCGTTCGCAAGGACGCGAGGGCCGCCAGCGTGGCGTCATGGGTCAGGAGCCGCTCGCCATAGCGGGCGGCGGCGCGGCCCAGAGCGAGGAAGCGGATCATCGCGGAGGGGCGGAATACGTCGAAGGCGATGCCGATTCCTGCAAGCCCCGCCACAGCGGTGGCGGTGATGAACCATCCCGAAAGCCCCAGAAGCGCCGCACCCATGATCAGGACCAGCGTCGCAAGTGCCCCACCCCGCCAGAAGGCGGCCCGGTTGCCTTGGGTCATGATGCGCAGAATGCGGACAAGGGCGCTCATGGCGACACCTCGATCACACGGTCCAGTCGGGCGATGAGGGCGGGGTCATGGCTGGCGACGATGAGCGTTGTCCCCCGGGCGGCGAGCGTCAGAAGGGCATCCGTGATCGCCCCAGCGGTCGCGCCGTCGAGATCGGCCGTCGGCTCGTCGGCAAGGACCACGTCCGGTGCGGTGGCGAGAAGCCGGGCGACGAGGACACGGCGGGCTTCGCCCCCGGAAAGGCCCGCGCCGGTTTCGCCAAGGGTCGTGGCGAGGCCGTCGGTCAGGCGGGCGACCACCTCGGTCAATTGCGCGGCGGCGAGGATGCCGGCGTCCGCCGTGCCGATCACCTCGGACAGGGGCGCGTCGGGAAAGCGGGGCGACTGGGGCATCCAGCCGACCCGACCGCGCCAGCCATCGGCCGTGCCATGGTCGAGCGGCAGCCCGGCGACAGTGATGGTCCCGGTATCGGGGGCCATGAGACCTGCGAGAAGCGCAAGGAGCGTGGATTTCCCCGCGCCGGAGGGGCCGGTGAGCGCCACGGTTTCACCCGGGGCGATGCGGGCGTCCGGATAGCGGATGCCCCGCGCGGAAAGCCCGGCCCAAGCGAGCGTCGCCGGTCCGGGAAGCGGATCCGACGAGGTAAGGCCGCCGAGGATCGCAGGTCGGGGGGTCGCCTCCCAATCCGCGAACTCCTTGGCCACTGCGCGGGCGGCGGCGCGGTCGTGCCAAGCTGCGGCGAGATCGCGCAAGGGTTGGAAATAGTCCGGTGTGAGCAACAGGAGGAAAATGCCCGCGAATGGGCTGAGGCCCCCGGTCCATGTGCCCCAGCCGATCACGCCCAGGAGCGAGAATCCCACCCAGACAGCGGTCATGGCCGTGCCGAGGGCGGCAAAAAGCTCCAGCACCGTGGACGACAGGAAGGCCAGCCGCAGGACCGACATGGCGCGATCGGCGAGGTCGCGGGCTTCACTGGCGAAGCGCTCGGTCACCCGGGACCCCGCGCCGAGAATGCGGATGTCAGGCAGCGCTGCGAGACGATCGACGAGAAGGTCGGAAAGCGTCGCGATACCTGCGAGGTGTCGGGCCGAAGCCCCTTCGGCGGCGCGTCCGATAAGCGCCATGAACACAGGGATCACCGGGCCCGCGACCAGAAGAACCAGCGCCACGGCCCAGCTTTGCGAAAGCGCGACGGCAAGGATCACCGGCGGCAACACCATGGTGCGGGCATGGGCGGGCGCGTAGCGGGTCAGGTAGGGGATGAGGCTGTCGAGTTTTTCCCGCGCAAGCGTCGCGGTCGTGCCTGGACCGGAGGGGAGCGCGGCGGTGGCCTCGCGCATGAGGATGCGCCGGCGCTGGCGGCGGATGACATCTTCGGCCAGCGCGAAGGCAAGCGCCTCGGCCCGGGACGAAAGCAATAAACGGATCAGCGCGATCGCGGAAAGCATCAACGCAGCGGTAAGCGGGGAGACGACCGGGGTCTGCGTGACGAAGCCCGCGAGAAGCGTCGCGAGAACTGCGGCCTGAGGCAGCCAGAGAAGCGAGGCGATGACGGCCAGCACCGAAGGGGCGCGCAGGCTGCGGGCCTTGTCGCCGATGAGGGTGGCAAGTGGATTGTCTGGTCGCGCGGTCACGAGAGGGAGATAGGCGGCAGGCGCAGGAATGCCCAGAGGCTGGACTGCGGCCTTTGGCCTCGGGCGCTAGGGCGTTGCGAGTTGCGCGGCGGCGGCGGCGGTCCCTGCCCCCACGATCCCGTCGAGCGCACCGTTGTAGAGCCCTCGCTCTTGCAGAACCAACTGGAAGGCGATCGCTGTATCGCGGTCCCAGGGTCCGGGCGCCCCACGGCGCAAGTCCGCGAAGGCGAGTTCGCCGCTCTCGAGCGCCTTGACATACAGCCCTGCGGCCACGGCCGGATCATAGGCGACACCGCGCCCGGTCTCATAAAACACGCCCATCTGCGCGACGGCGGGCGCATGTCCCGTATTAGCGACCATGCGGGTCAGCCGGATCTGTTCAGCGGGGTTGTCGGGCAGGCCCGAGGCCGGATCGGCATAGAGCGTGGACAGCTCCAGCGCGGCGGCAAGATTGCCCTGATCGGCCGCGCGGGTGAAATAGTCGACGGCCTTGGCGGTATCGGGAATGCCTAGTGCGGCATCGGCACGACCGGGGAAGCCTTCGCCGGTGAGATAGGTCTGGGCGAGGCGATACTGCGCGAAATGATATCCCTGATCGGCAGCGCCGGTCATGAGCTCGACCATGCGGGCGGGATCGCGCGGCACGCCGGTCGCCACCTGATGAAGAAGCGCGAGCGTGGTCATCCCGGCGGCATCACCAAGCGCGGCGGCGCGCTGGAAATGCTCCACGGCCTTCTGGATGTTCTGGCCCTGCGGTCCCACACCGAAGAGGAAGTAATCCCCCAGACGCGCCTCGGCCGGACCGAACCCGGCTACAGACGCCCGTGTGAGGAGCGCGAAGGTCGTTCGGGCATCACCCTTGGCCTGCGCGATGGAGGCGGCGTGGAACAGGACCGCGGGATCGGCGGGATCGGCGGTTGCGGCCTCGCTGCAGGCCGCGGCGGCGCGGGCGAGCCGGGCCTTCTGCCCGTCGG
Organism: Maritimibacter sp. DP1N21-5; assembly: GCF_019218295.1. NCBI lineage: Bacteria > Pseudomonadati > Pseudomonadota > Alphaproteobacteria > Rhodobacterales > Roseobacteraceae > Maritimibacter > Maritimibacter sp. DP1N21-5. Next base: position 210,151 of record NZ_JAHUZF010000004.1, on the reverse strand, counting down.
CATCTGCGGCGCCTGTCGGGACCCCGGCAGAAGCCGGGCCGGCGATGTCGAGGCATTCGGCGGCGGCAATCGCGAGCGGGTCCGGCTCGGGTTCCGGCGGGGTGGGCTCTGGAACGGCGACGTCGGTCGGGGGCTCTTCGGCGACGGGTGCCGGTGCGGCTTCCGGCGCGTCTGAGGCGGGCACGGATGGCGCGGGATCGACATGTGGCTCTCTCGCGTCGCTCGCCGGCCTTTCGGGCGCTGCGTCTGCCTCCGAGGCGATCGCGTTCTGCGACCGGTCGACGTCGTCGGGCACGGGCTTGGCGCTCTCGCTGCCGAGCGGCTCTTCAACTTCGGGCGTCATATCGGCCTTGAGGGGGAGCTTCTCCCCATCCGCGCCGACTTCAGGCTGGATGACAGCGGTCGGGGCCTTGTCGGACGCCATGTCCGCAGGCTCGTCGCCTTGTGCAATCGCCGTCATCGGCAAGAAGACGAGCGTAGCGGCCAAGGCACGAAATTGCGTCACGACAAATCCCTCTTTGCGAAAATACCCACCCCCAAAGTGCTAGCCCGAGCGTGGCCCTGTGTCCACAGCGCGGCATTGTTGCGGGCGCGTGGCTTGCTGCCATTGCCTTGTGCCCGCCGGGCGGTAACGTGGAGGAAAAGGGATGGGGCCGTGAACAGGGACGCCGCACGGGAAATCGAGAAGGATCAGCCGCAAGCGGTGCAAGAGCCGCTGGTGGTGGACCTCGACCGCGATCTGATGCGCGGCAATCTTGGCGCGGAGGTCTTTTGGTCGACGCTCGGCAAGGATTATCGCCGCTGTCTTTCGCTCCGCCATCGCATTCCGCCCGCCGCAGAGAACGTGCCGCTGGACAACCACGTGATCGGCGCGATGGGAGCGGCGGAGGCCAGCGGTCGGGCGGTGATCCTGACCGACAGCGGACAACCCGGTCTCGCCGCCGGGGTCGCGACGCGGATCGGCTGCGTCAGCGCGGTCGAACCCGGGACCGCGCCCGCCTCCGACCTGCCCCATGCGCCGCGCGCCTTGGGGCGTGCCATGATCAAGCAGATGCGGCCCCACCAATGGGTCAAGAACCTCTTGATCCTCCTGCCGCTGATCGCGGATCACGCCTTTCAGCCGGGACCGATCCTTCAGGCGCTGCTCGCCTTCGTCGCGATGAGCCTCATTGCCTCCTCGGTCTATGTGCTGAACGATCTGGCCGACCTCGACAACGACCGGGTGCACCGGACCAAGCGGGAACGGCCCTTCGCCTCGGGTCGTTTGCCGGTGAGATACGGCGGGCCGATGCTGGCCCTGCTTCTGGTCACGGGCTTCGGCGTCGCGGCATTCGTGAACCCGGCGCTGGTCGCCGTGCTCGCGGTCTATTTCGTGATGACGACGGCCTATTCGATGAAGCTGAAGGGGATGCTCGCGATCGACATCGTCGTGCTGGCGATGCTCTACACCGTGCGCATTGTCGCCGGAGCGGCCGCGACCCAGATCGACCCCTCGGTGTGGCTCCTCACCTTCTCGATCTTCCTGTTCTTGTCACTGGCGGCGGTCAAGCGGCTCGCCGAACTGGTCGATCTCGAAGCGCGCGACGGGCCGAAGGCAGCGGCGGGACGGGCCTATTCGGTCGCCGACCAGCCGATCATCGCGAACATCGCGACCGCTGCGGGGTTCATCGCGGTGCTGGTGCTCGCGCTCTACATGGACAGCCCCGAGGTGCGGGCGATGTATTCCGAGCCTTGGGCGCTCTGGGGCGTGTGCATCGTGATCCTGTTCTGGGTGAGCCGAATCGTTTTGCTGGCCCACCGGGGTGGTGTGCACGAAGATCCCGTGGTTTTCGCACTCAAGGACCCGATGAGCCGCGTCGTGGTGGGGATCGTCATCGCGCTATTTGCGACTGCGGTTCTCGCCTGACGGGGGGTTGCGGCGGCTCTTGGGCGGATTCGCGCGCAAAACCGCCCAAAACCGTGCTGCAGCGCGGCAATATCCCGCCCAGCGCCATAAGAGCTAGGCCGACCTGGTGGTTCCATTTATTGTTTTCTTAAACTTGGGACAGTACCAGCGCGGACCATGATCCGACTGAATTATACGAAAACGAACACAGCTTCGGCGGGGCGCGCCAAGACGCGTCTGAACGCCGCCACCGCGATTGGCGGGGCGGGCGTGCTTGCCGGTTTGTGTGTCGCCGCCTGGGGCAGCTTCTTTGCGGTCCACGGCCTGTACCCGTCCTATGTGGAAGCGTTCCTGAGCGAAGACGCCAAGGGCGCAACCGAAACAGCCGCCATGACGCGGGACGTTCTCCCTGCCGTCACGGCCCCCGAAACGGCCGCCCCGGAAACGGAACTCGTCGTCGTGGCGGACCGGCCCGCCGAGACCCCGGTGAAGCCGGAAGTTCCGGTGCAGACCTTGCCCGATACCCCCGCGAAGATCGGCGAACTGTCCTTCGAGGACTTCGCCGCTCTCGGGCAGGAGACGGTAGGTTTGGGAAGCGCGACGTCGCAGCCCACGGAGAACGCGGTGGAAACGGCCGCCGTTTCGCAAATCCCATCCTTGCAGGATTCAGCGGCCGCTGTGCCCGACACCGACCCGCTCGCCGGGATCGACCCCGAGCTTCTGCGCGGGCGGATGGGATCGGCGCCACTGGAAGGTGACTCCCTCGTCACCCGCGTGGTCGCCTCTGCCACAAGTGTCGTCCAGACGGTGCGCCCCGCGCCGCGTCCGGCAGGCTTTGCGCCCGTTCGCGAACCGGCGCGCGACATGGCGCCCGAGGCCGAGATCATCTCATCGATGAACGGCGCGACGGAGCTGGCGGTCGATATTTCTCCGCGTCCGCGTGCGATCCCGGATGACCTTCGCACGGCACTGACCGCGCCGGGCGCGGTGGCCCGGCTGGAAACCGTGGCTGCGAACCCCGCCTCCGATCCCGCGCCTCGCGGCTCTGCGGTCCTCGCGGGCAACGGCTGCAACCGCTCGCTCGCCAATGCGATGCCGGGACGGCGCGGCAATGCGACGGGCGGACAGGCCTTCGTCTCGGCGCTTGGCAACGGGTCGGGGTCGTCGCGCGACAATGCGATCATCAACGAGCTTGCCAAGGGCAACATGCCCGATTTCCTGCATGACCTTCAGCCCGTGGTGCTGTCAGGCAAGGATTCGCGCGGGTCGACGACCCAGATCGTCATCTGCGTGACGCCCGACTACCTGGCGCTCGGATCCGACCGCGACTTTGTGCGCGTGCCGCTTGGCCTGCCTGCCGCCGCCTCGATCGCGAACCGTTTCAACATGACGCTGCCCACCTCCCGCATGGTCGATGCGATCTATGCGCAGGCGAGCGTGCGCCTGTCGCCCTCGCCGATGCAGCCGGGGCCGCAGATGTCCTCGACCGACTACTTCCTGCGCCACAACGCGACCATCGAAGGTCAACGGGGCGGGCGCGCCGGGCTGGTGTCTGGCCACAAGAAGGACGTGGTGCTGGCCAATCGCATGGCGTCGAACCCCGGCCGAGTGGCGATCTATGGCTGGCACCGGAGCAAGAACGACCCGATCCAGCCGGTCTCGACCGTGCACGGGGCGAGCTATGCCGATTATTCGCATGGCATCCGGCTGGTCAGCCGCACCGCTTTCGTCAACGGCAAACCGGTGGACATCGACGATTTGCTGTCCTCGGACCGCTACGCCTATCTGCTCAATGCCGACGGGCCGATGCCGGGCGGCGTGATCCAACTCGCTTCGCGCTGATCGGCTGAAGCGGACGACAAAAAAGGCCCGCTCGGTTCGTCGAGCGGGCCTTTCGTTATGTCTCGGATTGTCTCACTTCACATCGGCAAAGCAGCGAAACCCGAGGTGGTAGTTCGCATGGCTGTGCGAGGACATGACCGGCGTGCCGTGCCAATAGGGAGCACGCCATCGAGCCCATTCCTCATGCGCGCGGATCGTGTCCCAGATGAACCAGCTTCCCTTCATCTCGGTCACGCCCAGCGTGGTGGAGCCGCGACTCGCCATCTGGCTTTCGTTGAGCGGCAGGTTCATGTGTTCAGCGGCATTCCCTTCGAGGTCATAGACCCCGAGCGCCGAACGGCAGTTCGGGAACGACCCGACCGGATAGGTGTTCGACCCACAACCGGCCCAGCTTCCGCCGTTGCAGCTTGGCGATTTCTGCGAGCCTTGTGCGCAAATCCCCCGCTGCCACTGCGGGCCATAGGTCCAGGATTTCGACGGGCCCCATTTCGCGTTATGGGCCGCGCGCATCGCCTGCGGCGTGCCGAGGTCGAAGCGGTAGTCGGGCGGCAGGAGCGCACCGGCGGCCGCCCCCTCCCATTCATGCGCGTCGCCCATCCGCTTGCCTTCCGCCGCACAGACCAGCGCCGCCTCCCGCGCACGGATCCAGGTCACGGGATAGGCCAGCGGCACGTTCGGATATTCGAACATATCGACGCAGACGGTCGCATCCTCGGGCCGCTGGGTCGCGGGGTCGTAGAGTGGCGCCATATACTTGCGCCCACATATGCGTTCGAACTGGGCATTGCGGTAGTATTGATAGGCATCCTGCGGGAGCTTGGCCTGCGCCTGTTCGGGCGTCATGGGGTGGCGGGTGATCGCCGGGTTGCCCTGCCCCGCGTAACCGGAGGCCTGAAAGATCTGGCGAATGCGGGAAATCTGCGCATCGGTAACCCCCCGCTTCTCCTGCATGAGGCGGAACATCGCCTCGTTGTTCTCCGCAAGGGTCGCAGCCAACGCGCCCCCTCCGGTCAAGAGTGACAGACAAAGGCCGATGGTCGCGACTGCTCTGCGCATTCCCTTATTCCTTTCGCACCATATAGAAGAAATCCCGATTGTCCGAGAACCCGATGAAACGCGGGATCTGACGTCCGTTCACCCAGGGGTCGCTCTCGGCCATGAACCGGTTCAGGTGCATCGGGGCGAGCCCGTCGCCGGTCTCGTTCTGCTTGTACACGGCAAGATAGGTCAGTTCGGGCGAGTTCATGTCGAGGAGCATCCCGTAGCCGCAGTCATAGGCCTGAAACACTCGCGCCATGGCAGAGGGGGTCACGGAGGAGAAATAGCCGTAGATCAGGAATTGCCGACCGTTCACCTCGCGCAGGCAGACTCCGGCGCGAAGCGTGCGAAGCTCCGCCTCGGCAGACCCGGACCAGTTGCCCCCGCCCCAGTTCGACACCCGGTCGCCAGGCACGCTCTGCCCTGCCTCGTTACGCACGACGAGCGGCACGCCGTTCTGGCGGGCATAACGCAGGTCGGGCACGACGTCGTTGTCCTCTTCGGTCCAGGTCTTCATCCCGACCGTGCCGTCGAGCGTCACGTAAAGCGTCGCGAGGTTGGGCATGAGCCGCGAGAAGGTGACACCGTTCGACAGGAAGCCGTAGTGATGACCCTTGTTGAAGGTCGCATAATCCTGAAACCGATAGGCCCCGTGGTCGCGTTTGAAGCCCCCGGCAAAGGTCGCCACGGTGCGGCTGGTGAGCGCCGGCGACAGCATTCCGTTACGCACCAGAGGATCGGGCCGGTTGAATCCATCAGGTCCCGGGATCTGCCAGTCGTCGCCGCGCCGTTGCGGGCGGGAGGACCATTCAAGCCCCGGGTGATCGGTGCCAAGTTCATAACCCAAGTCGAAACGCGACAAGTCGAAGGCCACGAGATAGACATCGGCACCTTGCTCCACCCCGTCGAGCCAGTTGGCCCCGTTCCGTTCGGCAAGGATCGACTGGGCGATCATGCCGGGCTGGAGCGCCGAGGCGAAGACGCCCTCCTGCCCGGTCACGCCATACCAGGCGCCAGCCTCCATGCCACCTTCGGCACCGTCAAGCTCAAGCCCCATGTAGGGTCGCATGATCGGACGCCGGTCGAGATTGGCCTGTCCCAGCGCGGCGGCCGTTTCGCCCGCATCGCCGTCTTCGACCATGGCGGCGTTCTCGATGAATGCGTCTTCGTAGAAGGCGCCCTTGATCAGGTTCACGAGCTTGTCGCCGAAGACGACGTTGTCGCGCAGGAAGTCCGAAACCGCCTCGCGGTTCGTCTTGCTGCCTGGCACGACGTTGCGAAGATAGGCTTTCTGGCCGCAGATCGGCGCATAGGGCAGACCGGTCTGGCTGGCCGTCGCGAGTTCGGAGGTGTCGCCTTTCCACGGACGACACTCCGTCTCCTCCCCGAGACCCGCGATGACGAGCGCCGGATCGGGCCCTTCAGAGAGCGAGAAGCGCCAGCTTTTCTCGTCAGCATTCTCGAGGTGATAGCGCCGCGTCGCGCCGGCCATGGTCACGTCGAGCACGAACCAACGGTTCACCCCCGGGTGCAGCGCCGTCAAGGCAAGAGCGCCGCCATCGGGCAGGGCGACCTCGGTCACTTCGCGCATGGGCGACATCTCGAGCACCGAAGGAACGGCGTATTGGTTGTAGGTTTCCCATTGCGCCGCGAGCGCCGCGTCATCCGCGGCCGTCGCGCTTTCTGCTGTTGCCGCACCCGTGAAAAGCGCGTTCGCGCAGAGTGCGGAGGTCGCGAGACCCCTTAAATACCGGGTCCAGCCTGTCACCATGGTCGTCTCCAATCGTCCGTGACCCACCGGACCGGAAGAGCCTGTGAAGGGACCTTGCGCCGACATTTCCCCGCGCTCCCGGACGCCCCCACGTCCTTCACCCCACTGCCCAAACCGAAAACAGATGAATCGTTTGTTCCCTCATCTTAGGGCGAAGGCGTCGCAAAAATAGGGCCAGTTGCGGGAAATTTTCGGAATGTGGCAGCAATGGTGAAAATGTGATCGGCACGGCCCACGAGGCGGGACGCAAATGAAAACCCCGGCCCGTGGTCGGACCGGGGTGGCTCGCGTGAATGGCGTCTCTCTTAGAACGGGCTGTCCGGGAAGTAGAAGCTTTCGGCGTTCTCCGGGGTGATCATCTCGCTCCCGATAATGAAGCGGCCCGACACCGGGGTCGCGGACACCATGCCCAGCGCGGTAAGTTCGATCGCGGTGGCGATCTGTGCCGGGGGATAGGTCACGTTGACGGGAAGCTGCGGGTCGCCCTCCATGATGCGGGCTATGATCTCTTTCATGCCGGCACCGCCGACCACCCACATTTCTTCCTCGCGGCCCGCCTGCGCAATGGCTTCGAGCACGCCGATGGCCATGTCGTCGTCCGACGCCCAGACCGCGTCGATGTCGTTATACTTGGACAGGTAGTCCTGCATCACGTTGAAGGCGTCGTCGCGGTTCCAGTTTCCGTGCTGCATGTCGAGCACGTTGATGCCCGAGCCCTCGATGGCGGCGCTAAAGGCGTCCACGCGCTCGTTGTCGAGCGTGGTGGGAATGCCGCGCAGGACGACGATGTTGTCGCCCTCGGTCAGGTTCTCGGCGAAATACTCACCGGCGACGCGGCCAAAGCCGGTGTTGTCGCCTGCGACGTACAGGTCCTCGATCCCCGGCACGGACAGGCCACGGTCCACCACCGTGACCCAGATGCCAGCATCGGCCACGGCCTGCACGGGCGAGGTGAGCGGTTCGCTTTCGAACGGCAACACGACGAGCGCGTCTATGTTGCGGGTGGCGACCATGTCCTCGATGTCGTTGACCATCGTGCCCGCGTCACCCGCCGTCGCGAGGACGAAGTCGAGCTGGGGATAGGTCTCTTCCAGCCGCGCGATGGCCTCCTGCGCGTGGTAGTTGAGGCCCCCCATGAAGCCATGGGTGGCCGAAGGGATCGCGACGCCGATCACCTTGGTTTCCCCGTCCTGCGCCATAACCGGCGTGGCCACAACGGCCAGACCCAGCGCCGCACCTTTGAAAATGTCTCTGCGTTTCATGATTTCCTCCCGTTTTGCCGCTCAGTCGGCGGACTTGCTTTCGCGCTGCAAGACGACAGCGAGAATGACGATGACCCCCTGGATCGCGCCATTGAGATAGGGCGAGACGATCGAAGCGAGGTTCAGGATGTTGTCGATAAGGCTCAGGATGAGCACGCCGATCACGGTGCCCCAGACCCGGCCAAAGCCGCCCTTGAGCACGGTGCCCCCGATGATGACGGCAGCGATGGCCTCGAGCTCCCAGAGCACCCCGGTCGAGGCCGAGGCGGAGCCAAGGCGCGGTACATACATGATCGTCGCCACGCCCACGAGGAGACCCAGGATCACGTAGGTCATGAGCCGCAGGCGATCGACCTTGATCGCGGAATATTTCGCGACCTGTTCATTGGCGCCAAGCGCCGCACAATGGCGGCCAAAGGGGGTGTGGCGCATGGCCAGTTCGCCAAGGATCGCGACGACGGCAAAGACGATGATCGGCCAGGCGATCCCGAGGAGGCCGTCATAGTAGACGGGGCGGTAGAAACTGCGCGCATCGAAGTTGAGCGACAGGGTGCCACCGTCGGCAAGCCATGTGACAAGGCTGCGGTAGATGCCCATGGAGCCGAGGGTCACGATAAAGGCCTCGATCCTGATCTTGGATATGAGAAAGCCGTTCAGGAACCCGGCGGCGAACCCGGTGGCCAGCGCAATGACCATGCCGGTGGCGATGAGTGGCACACCGATACCCATGCTGGGTATGAGCGCATTGAGCGAAAGGATCATCACGCCCGCGACAAAGGCCGCCATTGACCCCACCGACAGGTCGATCCCCCCCGCCGTGATGACGAAGGTCATGCCGACCGCGATGATCCCGATAAACGCCGACCGTGCGAGCACGTTGGTGACGTTGCCGTAGCTCAGGAAGTTCGAATTGAGCGACGCGCCAAGGATGATCAGCGCGACGAGCGCCAGAACGGGGCCCAGCACGTGCAGGTTCACGCGGCGGCGGGGTTTCGGCTCGGATGCGGTGATGTCGGTCATGCTGGCTCTGCTTCTGCGCTGCGGTCCGCGACGCCCACGGCGAGGCGGAGGATGTTTTCTTCGGTGATCTTCTCGCCGGTCAACTCGCCCGCGATGAAGCCCCGGCCCATGACCACGACGCGGTGCGCGGTGCCGATGACTTCGGGCAGTTCCGAGGACACGACGATCACGGATTTGCCCTGGGCGGCGAGGTCCGCGATGAAGCCGTAGATTTGTTGCTTGGTGCCGATGTCGATGCCGCGCGTGGGTTCGTCGATGATGACGATGTCGGGGTCCGCGAGCATGGTCTTGGCGAGCAGGAGTTTCTGCTGGTTCCCGCCCGACAGGCTTCCCGCCAGCATCGCGCGGTCGTTCACCCGGATGTCGAAGTCCGAGATCGCCTTGGTCAAGGCGGTGTCTTCCGCCCGCTTGTCGATCTTGATCCCACCAAACTTGTCGAGCGCGAGAAGCGTGAGGTTCTGGGTCAGGTCCTTGCCCAGAAGCAGCCCCTTGTCCTTGCGATCCTCGGTCAGGTAGACGACCCCAGCCTCGCGCGCGGCCTGGACCGATCCGGGTTTCACCGCCTTGCCCATCACACGCACGGTGCCGGTCGCCGGGCGCAGACCGACGAGGCCCTCCATCAGTTCCGTGCGGCCCGATCCGACGAGACCGGCAAAGCCAAGCACCTCACCCCGTTTCAGGGTGAAGCTCGCGTCGCGCACCTTGCCGGGCACGGTCAGGTTCTCGACCGTCAGGACCACCTCGTCCTTCGCGGGCGTCTTGTCGGGGAAAAGGTCGGTCAACTCGCGCCCCACCATGGCGGTGGCCATCGCGTCCTCGGTGAACCCCTCCGCCTCGCGGGTCAGGATCTGCGTCCCGTCGCGCAGGACCGTCACCCGGTCGGCAATGCGCCGGATCTCGTCCAGCTTGTGCGAGGTATAAAGGATCGCGGTTCCATTCGCGCGCAGCCGGTCGATCTGGCCCAGAAGCACGTCGGTTTCGCGCCCGGTGAGCACGGCGGTCGGTTCGTCCATGATCAGCACGCGGGCATTGCGGCCCAGCGCGCGCGCGATCTCGACCATCTGACGGTTGGGCACCGAGAGGTCGGCGACACGGGTGCGCGGATCGACGTGGCAATCTAGACGGGACAGAAGCTCGGACGCCTCGGCCCGCATCGCGGCCTTGTCGAGGAAGATGCCGCGCTTTTTCTCGCGGCCCAGAAAGATGTTCTCCTCGACTGACAGTTGCAGCGCGAGGTTGAACTCCTGGTGGATCATCAGGATGCCCGCGTTTTCCGCGTCGCGCTGGTCGGTGAAGGTGACGGGCGAGCCGTCGAGCAGAAGCTGGCCTTCGGAGGGCGACAGGTAGCCGCCCAGGATCTTCATCAGGGTCGATTTGCCCGCGCCGTTTTCACCGATAAGCGCATGGATCTGCCCCGGGACGAGGTCGAAATCGACGCCGTGCAGCACCTCGATCGGGCCGAAGCGGCGTTTGACGCTCTGTGCGGCCAGAACGGCGGTCATAGCGTGACCCATGCCGCGTTGCGTTTCGACGAGCGGACGCAGGCATCGACGAAGCTGACGCCCTCGAGGCCGTCCGCGACCGAAGGAAAGTCGATGCCGTCTGGCAGGCCGTCCGACGACCGGCGATGCCTGATCGCGGCGGCGGCAGCACCGTAGAGGTTCGCGAAGGCCTCGAAATACCCCTCGGGGTGGCCGGGCGGGATGCGCGTCATCGCGCGGCTCGCGTCCGAGGTCACGGCCAGCCCGCGCGTGAGCGTCATGGTCGGCCCACCGATCTCGGTCACATGCAGCTCGTTGGGGTTTTCCTGCCGCCATTCCAGCCCGGCCTTGTCACCGAAGACCCGGATGCGCAGACCGTTCTCCAGCCCCGCCGCGACCTGCGAGCACCAGAGCGTGCCGCGCGCGCCGCCTTGAAAACGGATCATGACATGGGCGTTGTCGTCCAGCTGGCGACCGGGGACAAAGGCTTGCAGGTCCGCCGCAATCGCCTCGGGCACGAGGCCCGTGATGTGACGGGCGAGGTGCCAGGCGTGCGTGCCGATGTCGCCCGTCGCGCCCCCGGCCCCCGACTGCGCCGGATCGGTGCGCCACGCGGCCTGTTTGTTGCCCGCGTCCGGCGCGTGGGCGAGCCAGTCCTGCGCATATTCGACCTGCACCAGACGGATGGTGCCCAGATCGCCGCGCGCCACCCGTTCCTGCGCCTCGCGCACCATCGGATAGCCCGCATAGGTATGGGTGAGCATGAAAAGCGCGTCGGATTTTTCAGCGAGTGCGGCGAGCTTTTTCGCGTCAGGCAGCGTGCCGGTCAGCGGCTTGTCACAGATGACGTGGATGCCACGCTTGAGGAACTCGCGCGCCACGGGCAGGTGCAGGTGGTTGGGGGTCACGATCGCGACCGCCTCGATCCCGTCTTTCAGACGCGCCTCGCGCTTGGCCATTTCGGTGAAGTCGTCATAGGTGCGCTCGGCGGCGAGTCCCAGCGCCTCGCCCGAAGCGCGCGCTTTGTCGGGCGTGGAGGACAGCGCCCCCGCGACCAGCGTATACTCTCCGTCGAGCCGCGCGGCGACCCGATGCGCGGCCCCGATGAAGGCGCCCTGCCCGCCCCCGACCATACCCAGCCGAATGGGACCGGTGCGATTCGCGAAACGGCTCATGGCTTCAGCCCCAGCATCCGCGCGTTGGCCTCGTCATCCGTGCCCGCGTCGGCGAAGTCGTCGAAGGCATGGGGTGTCACGCGGATGATGTGATCCTTCACGAATGCCGCCCCTTCCCGCGCCCCGTCCTCCGGGTGCTTCAGCGCACATTCCCATTCGACCACGGCCCAGCCGTCGAAATCCATCGCGGCGAATTTCGAGAAGACCGCGCCGAAATCAACATGCCCATCCCCCGGCGAGCGGAAGCGACCGGCGCGGTTGACCCAGGACTGATAACCGCCATAGACGCCCTGCCGGCCGGTCGGATTGAACTCGGCATCCTTGACGTGGAACATGCCGATCCGGTCGGCATAGATGTCGATGTTGTCGAGATAATCGAGGCATTGCAGGATGTAATGCGACGGATCGTAGAGCATCTTGGCACGCGGATGCTGGTTCACGCGGTCAAGAAACATCTCGAAGGTGACACCGTCATGCAGGTCCTCGCCCGGATGGATCTCGTAACAGACATCGAGGCCAAGCTCGTCTGCGAGATTCAGCAGCGGCGTCCAGCGCTTGGCAAGCTCGTCAAAGGCCATCTCGACCAGACCCGCCGGACGCTGCGGCCAAGGATACATGTAAGGCCAGGCGAGCGCGCCCGAGAAGGTGCCGACGGCCCGGTGGCCCATGTTGGCGGCGGCGCGCAGGGTCTTTTCAACCTGATCCACGGCCCATTTCTGACGCTCGGACGGGTTGTTGTGGACCGAAGGCGCGGCAAAACCGTCAAAGGCAACGTCATAGGCCGGATGCACGGCGACCAGCTGGCCTTGCAGGTGGCAGGTCATTTCCGGCACCTCGACGCCGTTCTCACGCGCCACGCCCAGAAATTCGTCGCAGTAATCCTTGCTCTCTGCCGCGCGATCCAGATCGAGGAAACGCGTCTCCCACGACGGCACCTGGACGCCCGCATATCCCGCGTCAGCCGCCCAGCGGCAGATCGACGGCCAGTCGTTGAACGGCGCTTCGTCCCCTGCAAATTGCGCAAGGAACAGGCCAGGGCCCTTGATCGTCTTCATCTTTCCTCCCACGCGCCCAGCTTCGGTTTTTCCACCCCGGGCCCACCGACTCTGACCGCCGATGTAATCGTTTGCGCTAACGCTGACAGAAGATGAAATCGTTTACAACCGTTTTTCGATTGCCCATTGTCGCGACAGCGCTAAGGAGTTCCCATGGACAGGAAAGTTGCGACGATCCAGGATGTTGCGCGTGTCGCCGGGGTATCGACCGCGACCGTGAGCCGGACGTTGTCCAAACCCTCTGTGGTGTCCACAACGACTCGCGATGCCGTTCTGTCTGCAATCGAAGCCACCGGATATCGCCCCAACACGATGGCCTCGAACCTGCGCCGGCAACGCGCGGGAAGCGTGATCGCGCTGGTCCCGAACCTTGCCAACCCTTTCTTCTCCCAGATCTTCGCGGGTCTGTCGTCGGTGCTGACGGAAGCCGGTTTCGGACTTCTGGTGGCAGACACGCAGACGGGCTCCGACCCGGATGAACGCCTGTCGCATTATCTGACATCGGGCATGGCGGACGGGCTCGTGGTGTTCGACGGGACGCTGTCGCCAGAGGTGCTGGCGCGCGGACAAAGACCGCCGGTGCTGATGGCCTGTGAATGGATGGACGGGGGGCTTCCCTCACTCACGGTGGACAATGTTGCGGGCGCGCGGATGGCTGTGGACCATCTGGTCGCGCAGGGACACCGCCGTATCGGTCACATCGGCGGGCCGGAGGGCAACGTGCTCTCTCTCGCGCGGGTCCAGGGATATCGCGCGGCCATGACAAAGGCCGGCCTCGCCGTCCGGGACGATTGGATCTTCGAGGGCGATTTCAGCATGGATTCCGGCGCACAGGCGGGGCGCGACTGGCTCCGGCGGGGCGACCGGCCCACGGCGCTTTTCTGCGCCTCGGACGAAATGGCGGTGGGGTTCGTGGGCGCGGTACATCGGGCCGGCTTATCCGTTCCGCGCGACGTGTCGGTCATCGGTTTCGACAATATCGAAGTGGTCCAGCACCTATCCCCGGCGCTGACCACGATCCGTCAGCCAAGACATCTCATCGGCGCGCGTGCGGCAGAGATGCTGCTCGACATGATCACGATGGGGAGCCTGTCGGGCCCGTCAGAGAAGATCCCGCTCGAGTTCATCGAGCGCGACAGCGTGACGGCCCCTCAGTCGGCATAGGCGATGGTCGCACGAACCGCGCGTTTCCACGCGTCGTATTTTCGGTCCCGCGCTGTTTCGTCCATCGCCGGATCGAAGCGCCGTTCGGCCGACCACCCCGCGGCGAAGGCCTCCATGTCCGGGAAGATCCCCGCCTTGTAGCCGGCGAGCCACGCGGCGCCCATCGCTGTGGTTTCGAGCACCTTCGGTCGTTCTACCGGCGCGTCGATGATATCGGCGAGGAACTGCATCGCCCAGTCGGACGCAGCCATGCCACCGTCCACCCGTAACGCCGTGTCGGAGGCCCCCGACCAATCCGCCTTCATAGCGTCGAGCAGGTCGCGGGTCTGGAACCCGACGCTTTCAAGCGCAGCACGGGCAAAATCCTCAGGTCCCGAATTGCGGGTCAGGCCAAAGACCGCACCCCGGCATTCCGCGTTCCAATAGGGCGCACCCAGCCCCGTGAACGCGGGCACGAGAACCACTCCTTGCCCCGGATCCGAGGCCTCGGCCATGGGCTGGGTCTCCGCCGCCTCACGGATGATCTTCAAACCGTCGCGCAACCACTGCACGACCGCGCCCGCAATGAAGATCGAACCCTCGAGCGCATAGGTCGGCTTTCCGTCAAGCTGATAGGCAATCGTGGTGAGCAGCCGGTTCTTCGAGGTGACCGGTTCGGACCCCGTATTGAGAAGCGCGAAGCATCCGGTGCCATAGGTGCTCTTCATCATGCCCGGCTTGAAACAGGCCTGCCCCACGGTCGCGGCCTGCTGGTCGCCGGCGATGCCGAGGATCGGGATCGGACGACCGAAGAGGTCGGGGCGGGTTGTACCGAAGTCATCCGCACAGTCGCGGACCTCGGGCAGCATCTCCATCGGGATATCGAGCCGGTCGCAGATGGTGCGCGACCAGCGCCCCTTGCGGATGTCATAGAGCATGGTGCGTGCGGCATTCGTGGCGTCGGTCGCATGGACCTTGCCGCCGGTGAGCTTCCAGACGAGCCAGCAATCCACCGTACCGAAGGCAAGCTCTCCCTTCCGGGCCCGATCTCGCGCCCCATCGACGGCATCAAGGATCCAGGCGAGCTTCGTGGCGCTGAAATAGGGATCGAGCAGGAGGCCGGTCTTCTCGGTCACGATGTCCTCGAACCCCTCCTTCTTCAACGCACGGCAAACCGATGACGTGCGACGGTCCTGCCAGACGATGGCATTGTGAATAGGCTTGCCCGTGGTCCGGTCCCAGACGACGGTGGTCTCCCGCTGGTTGGTGATGCCGATGGCCGCGATATCCTCGGCCCTGCCCCCCGCCTTCTCGATCGCCGCACGACAGGTCGCGGCCGTGGTCGTCCAGAGATCGGAGGGGTCATGCTCGACCCAGCCGCTCTGCGGAAAATGCTGCGCAAACTCCTGCTGCGCGCTGGCCACGTTCGTGAAGTCCGGCGCGAACAGGATCGCGCGGGTCGAGGTGGTGCCTTGGTCGATGGCGAGAATATGGGTCATGCGGCTCCTTTACGGTTCGACCCATGGTGCCGGCCATAGGGGGTCGGGCGCAAGAGAGGGGTCGGGATTGCCAATCATGGGCGCGGACGGCCTGCGGGGGAAGAGTCGCGAACAAGCGCCTAGGACGACCGTCACCAACACGGGCGCCAAAATGCACCAAAATCCAAGGTCATTTGTCGTCACGAACTATGGGGATTTGGTGGAGCCTAGGGGGATCGAACCCCTGACCTCTTGCATGCCATGCAAGCGCTCTCCCAGCTGAGCTAAGGCCCCGTCGTTCCGGCTGTCGCCGAACGCTTGGGGTGTTTAGGCGAGGCCGCTTTGCAGATCAAGCGGAAACTTCGGCGCGTTCGGCGGTTTTTTGTGGGACCCGATCACACCAGGACAAAGGCCCCGGCACCGCTTGAAAAACAAAGGCCGGACACGTGGCCCGGCCTTCCAAGGAACCCTGTCGAGAGGATCAATCCTCGTCGTCGCCCGCCACATCGGTGATGTCGTCGAGCGAGACATCGTCGTCCTCGTCGTCTTCGAGCACGTCATCGTCCAGATCCACCGAATCGTCATCGTCGTCGAGCAGGTCGTCGTCGTCGTCGAGCAGATCGTCGTCCATCGTGTCGTCGTCTTTGCGCGAATTCTTGTCGGCCTTGTCCGCAACCATGGTGCGGGTCTTGCCCTGATCAATCTCGACCACGTGACCCGTGTAGGGCGAAATGATCGGGTTGGCGTTCAGGTCATAGAACCGTTTACCGGTGGTCGGGCAGACGCGCTTGGTGCCCCATTCTGCTTTGGGCATGGAAAAACCCTTTCCGTCGTCGTGTCGTCATGCGAGAATCTGGGAGCAACTGCCACAAGTGCAAGGGGCTGTCAAAGCCTTTCCCCGCAGAACGCGAACGATCGGCGGTTCGGCGGGCAAGGCAATGGCAACGATCGACGGGAACGGGAACCGGCATGGGGCTTGGGCGGGCATTCTTCAGGCGCGAGACGGATCGCATCATGGCGAGCGAAAGGGTCCTGCTGTCCGGAGAGCCGCCGGTCGAAGTGCTTCTCAAACCCTCGACTCGCTCGCGACGCCTGTCGCTTCGGGTGAGTCGGCTTGACGGACGCGTGACGCTCTCGATGCCCGTGGGCATTCCCCGTGCCGAGGCAGAAGGCTTTCTTGTCGAGAAATCCAGTTGGATCCGCGAGCATCTGGCCGGCGTGCCGGGAGAGGCGCGACCAATGCCGGGCACCACGCTCCTGTTCGAGGGGACGCCGCACAGGATCGAGGCGGCCCCCCAGCGTGGCGTCAGCGTGAGGGACGGCACGATCCTGGTGCCACAGACGCGGGTCGAGACGACGCCGGCCCGGCTCGCCGCCTTTCTGAAAACGGTGGCGCGGGACCGGTTGGTCATGGCCTCGGAGCACTATGCGGCCCAGATCGGGCGGGAGCTGGGGCGTGTTACGCTGCGCGACACGCGCTCGCGCTGGGGCTCGTGCACCCATGAGGGCGATCTCATGTATAGTTGGCGGCTCGTCATGGCGCCGCCTCCGGTGCTCGATTACGTGGCAGCGCATGAGGTCGCGCATATGATCCACATGGATCACTCGGCACGCTTCTGGGGGCTGGTGGGCGACATCTGTCCCGACCACAAGGCCCAGCGCCAGTGGCTGCGGCAACGGGGCGGTGAATTGCATCGCTATCGTTTCCGCGATTGACGAAGACCGCGGGCGTGATCACAAAGCATCATGGAAACCCATGTGCCCAATCCGAACCCGGTGCCGCCGCCCGACGGGCAGGCGCCGGCACATGAACGGGTCTATCGCACGTTGCGGGGACGGATCATGGCGGGCGAACTGGAGCCCGGCGTCGCCCTGACACTGCGCGGAATTGGCAAGGACTTCGGCGTGTCGATGACCCCCGCGCGCGAAGCCGTGCGTCGCCTCGCCGCCGAAGGAGCGCTGACGCTCTCCGCGTCGGGTCGGGTGACGACGCCGGACCTGTCACCGGAACGGATCGAGGAACTCGCCGCACTCCGGGCGCTCCTCGAGCCAGAACTCGCCGCCCGCGCCCTGCCACGCGCGCATATGGCGCTGATCGAACGGCTTCGCACGATCAACGGGCGGGTGGCGGAGGTCGTCGCGAAACATGACGTGACCGGCTACATCCGCTCGAACCTCGAATTTCACCGCACGCTTTACCTGCGGGCGCAGGCCCCGGCAATGCTCGCCATGGTCGAGACAGTCTGGCTGCAACTTGGCCCCACAATGCGGGCGCTCTACATGTCGAAAGACCGGTCCGACCTGCAAAAACACCACCGCACCATCCTGGCGGCGCTCGCCGCAGGAGACGAACCCGGGCTCCGGCTCGCGGTGCGTACGGATGTGACGCAGGGGTTGCGGATGCTCGTCGGGCTGTAGAAGCATCGTCCCGGACCTGTTGACGCTCTTCAAGGATGGGTCAAAATGCGCCGTTTCAGACTTCCGGGATTCTAGAATTCCAGAATCCCGGATGCGGTACGATTATCCACGCCTTGCCCTTGGACCGCCCAGGCAAGAGTTAATGAATCGAAGATGCAACCAGACAGCGCCTCGGCCCAAGTCCGATGATTTCAGATCTGCAACCTTCGACGGATCGGATGGCCGCCCGCGTTTCAGTCCTGACGAACAGAAGGATGAACCGATGTCACATCTCAGCCGCCGTCAGCTTCTGGCCAGCCTCGCCGCCTCGCCTGTGGTCGCCTTAGGGATAGGCGCATACTCCCGCGCGGCCCACGCCCAGGCCGCCGGTGCGGGCCCGATCGCGCCGAATGTCTGCATGGTCATGCCTGAGACTACCGCTGGCCCCTATTACTTCGACCCTGGGATCGTCCGTGCGGACATCACTGAAGGCCTCGAGGGCGTGCCGCTCACGCTGAAGCTTCAGGTCGTCGATGCGACCTGCGTGCCGCTCGCGGGCGCGCGGGTGGATGTCTGGCAGTGTGATGCCGAAGGAAATTACTCGGGCTATCGCCAGAACGCTGGCGGCGACACGTCGAACAAGACCTTCCTGCGCGGCACCCAGATGACGGACGAGGCCGGCCTCGTGACCTTCGACAGCATCTATCCCGGCTGGTATCCCGGGCGCACCACACACGTGCATTACAAGGTATTTCTGGATGAGACGACCGTCCTCACCAGCCAGATCTTCTTTCCCGACACCCTGTCGGATGCGATCTACGCGACCGTCGCCCCCTATGACACGCGCGGCGCAGCGCACAGGACGATGAACACCGATGATTTCATTGCGCGCCAGATCGGTGACGGCGGCTATGCCGCGATCCGGGAGCAGACCGGACGTTACACCGCCGATCTGGTGGTCGGAGTAGATCCAGGCCCTCTCTAGGCGCTCGCCGGAACGCCAAAGGTCACGTCGAAAGACGGAGGGTCGACGTCCTGCCCCCTCCGGGCTGCTTCCGCGTTCGGACAGCCGACAGGCCGGGGTCTCGCCCCGGCCTGTCTTCCTGTTTCGCGATCAGATCGC
Source organism: Maritimibacter sp. DP1N21-5 (assembly GCF_019218295.1). Classification (NCBI taxonomy): domain Bacteria; kingdom Pseudomonadati; phylum Pseudomonadota; class Alphaproteobacteria; order Rhodobacterales; family Roseobacteraceae; genus Maritimibacter; species Maritimibacter sp. DP1N21-5. Next base: position 191,481 of record NZ_JAHUZF010000004.1, on the reverse strand, counting down.
TTCGACCATCGCTTCGCCGCCCGACATGTCGCAGACGCCGGGGTTTTCCTCGGCTTGAAAGACCTTCACGACGCCATCCTCAGCCATGAGCGCATAGCGTTTGGACCGGGCGACGAGGCCAACAGGCGGCGCGTCGAAGCGCAGACCCAGCGCCTCGGTCAGCGAACAATCCGCATCCCCGAGCATCTCGATCCCGGCATCCGTCGCGCCGGTCGATTCGCCCCAGGCGCCCATCACGAAGGGGTCGTTCACCGATACGCAGACCACGTGATCCACGCCCTTTTTCTTCAAGGCGTCCATGTTGCGCACGAAGCTGGGAACATGAGCGGTGGTGCAGGTGCCGGTATAGGCGCCCGGCAGCCCGAAGATCACCGTCTTTTTGCCTTTGGTGAGCGACGACAGCGTCACCGGCTCGGGCCCCTTTGCACCCATCTTCAGAAGCGTCGCTTCGGGCAGCGTTTCACCTACTTGAACCATACGATTTTCCTCTCCTGTTCGCATTGCCATCGGCATAGGCGCGACTATAGGGTCACGCACGAACGAGAGGGAGACGAAAAATATGGCGGGATGCATTGTCGTGGGGGCGGGACAGGCAGGGTCCGCTCTGGTCGCGAAATTGCGGCACGGCGGCTACGAGGGGCCGATCACGCTCATCGGCGAGGAACCGGTTCCGCCCTATCAGCGTCCGCCCCTGTCCAAGGCCTATCTGCTGGGCGACATGACGCTCGACCGGCTCTACCTGCGGCCCGAAAGCTTCTACACCGAGAAAGACATCGCCCTCCGGCTGAACACCGTGGTCGAGGGGATCGATCCGGCGGCCAAGACCTTGCGCCTCGCGGATGGCGAAGTCCTGGAATACGAGCATCTCGCGCTGACGACCGGCTCGATCCCGAACCGGCTGCCGGCAGCGATCGGCGGCGATCTTGCCGGTGTCTATACCGTGCGCACGCTCGCCGACGTGGACGCAATGGCGCATGAGTTCGCCGAGGGCCGCCGTGTGCTTGTCGTCGGCGGGGGTTACATCGGCCTCGAGGCCGCCGCGGTCGCGTCCAAGAAAGGCATGAAGGTCACGTTGATCGAGATGGGGCAGCGCATCCTGCAACGGGTCGCGGCGCCGGAAACCTCGGAGTATTTCCGCGAGCTCCACCGCAATCACGGTGCCACGATCCTCGAAGAGGTCGGCCTCTCCCGGCTGACCGGCGACGGCCATGTGTCAGGTGCGGAGCTCACCGACGGCTCCACGCTCGACGTCGATTTCGTGATCGTCGGCGTGGGCATCCGCCCGGACACGCGGCTTGCTGAAGCGGCCGGGCTCACCATCGACAACGGGATCGCGACCGATGCGCAGGGCCACACCTCGGATCCGTCGATCTATGCTGCGGGTGATTGCGCGTCCTTCCCCTACAAAGGCGGGCGCGTCCGGCTGGAAAGCGTGGGGAACGCCATCGACCAGGCCGAGCTGGTGGCAGAGAACATCATGGGCGCTGGCAAGGACTATGTCGCGAAGCCGTGGTTCTGGTCGGATCAATACGACACCAAACTGCAGATCGCAGGGCTGAATACGGGCTACGACCGGGTCGTGACGCGAACATCCGAGGGCGGCAGGAGCTTCTGGTATTACGCGGGCGACACGCTCGTCGCGGTCGACGCCATGGACGACCCCCGCGCCTATATGGTCGGCAAGCGGCTGATCGAAGGCGGCAAGTCGCCTGCTCCGGCGGCGGTGGCAGATACGGCCACCGACCTCAAGGAACTCCTTAAGGCGTGAGGATCATCGCGGGCAGGTTTCGTGGCCTTGCCTTGGCCGCGGTGGGCAAGGGCGATGCCGGCGCGCATCTGCGTCCGACCGCGGACCGGGTCCGCGAGAGCCTGTTCTCCATGCTCACCGGCGGGCGCTTCGGTGATCCCGTGACCGGGGCCGTCGTGCTCGACCTCTTCGCGGGGACCGGTGCGCTGGGGCTCGAGGCGCTGTCACGCGGCGCGGCGCAGGTGACCTTTGTCGAAGACGGGCGCGTGGGGACAAAGCTCATTCGCGACAACATCGACAAATGCCGGGCGCGGGACGAAACGCGCCTCATTGCCCGGGACGCCACCCGTTTGCCGCCCTGCGACGCCGCACCTGCGACGCTCGTGTTTCTCGACCCGCCCTATGGCAAGGGGTTGGGGGAGAAGGCCCTGACCTCGGCCCTGTCCGGCGGCTGGATCGCCCTCGGCGCGACGTTGGTCTGGGAAGAAAACCGCCCCGTCGTCCCGCCAAAGGGCATCGCGGTTCTGGACGCAAGGCGGTATGGGGACACGACGATCACGATCTGCGAGCGACAAGAGTGAGGACACCGCACACCCACATGACCCCGAAAGCAGTGCTTTTCGACTGCGACGGCGTTCTTGTCGACAGCGAGCCGCCGGCCTTCGACCTGCTGTGCGAGGAACTGGCCGCTCATGGGCGACCAATGTCGCGGGACGAGGCCGAGCGCACATTCATCGGCGGCACCATCGCAGGGGTCGCGGATCGGGCGCGGTCGATGGGGATCGGCTTCGGTCCCGATTGGGTCGATCTTTTCTATGACAAGCTCTACGCGCGTCTGGCCGAGGGCGTGCCGATGATGCCGGGGGTGGTCGAGACGCTCGATGCGCTCGACGCGGCCGGCGTCCCCTATGCCGTCGGTTCGAACGGCACGCGGCGCAAGATGACCATCACGCTCGGGGCCCATCCCGAAATCTGGGACCGGCTGAAGGGTCGTCTGTTCTCGGGTCAGGAACTTGGTGCGCCGAAACCGGCGCCGGACCTGTTTCTCGAGGCGGCGCATGCACTTGGCGTCGCGCCCGCCGATTGCGTGGTGCTGGACGACAGCCCCTCGGGGGCCAGCGGCGGGATCGCCGCGGGCATGCGCACGATCGGCTTTGCGCCGCATGGCCCGGGGCTTCTGGCGCCGCTCGGGATCGAGATGGTGGCGAGTTTCCCCGCCTTTCGCGAGTTGATCGGCCTCTAGCTAGTGCGCGGCGACAAGGCTCGCCCGGTCCCGCCCGGCAAGCAATCGCGCCTTGGCGGAGGTGGATTTCCACGCGAAGGACGGGGGCAACCCCAGACGAATCGCGGCCTGCGCCGCCGGAAGCGACCGGACCGGCACCCGGTCCCCCAGGGCGCCAAAGGCCCGCAACGCGACCCTTCGGCCCGGGGTAAGGTCGTAGGCCGGACCAAGCTCCAACGTATCGCGCAGCCCCGGAGGCAGGAGGCTCACCGCCCCCGCGGCTACGGCGCGATAGAGCGACTTCGGCACCCCGCGCGCCGTCTTGCCGGAGGTGATGATGTCGAGAAAGTCGAACACGATCTGATGCGGCTCGAAGCCGGCCGCGCGGGTCGCATAGATCGTATCGAAATCCTCGGGCCTGCGGATCGGGGTTTCCACGCCGTAAAGCGCCGCGATGGGCAGGTTCTCGGTATAGAAGGCACAGATTTCGTCCCGCGAGAGAGGACGCACGAAGCGGTGGTAGGCGGTCACGAAGCCATAGAGCGCCGTCGCGCTGACCCAGTCGAGGAGCGCGGGGTCCGTGGCGGCATAGGCAAGCCCGTCGGGCGTCTCGCCCGACACGCGCGCATGCATGTTGTTCACGCCCTTGATCACACGCCTTGCGGCCGAGGAGGGACCATAGGCCCCGATCATCGCCGCCATGCCGGTGCGCTTGGACCGTCCGAGCGGGTCGGTCGGATAGACCGAGTGATTCCAGACCCCGGACCTGATCCGCGGATCGGCAAATTCGAGCAGGACGGCCGCCACGCCCCCGACGGCCAGCGCCACGGGGTTCTTGTAGATCATCCAGGTCACGCTATCGGGCGAGCAATACGCGGGCTCGCCCCGGGGCTCGGAGAAATCGACTTTCCAGCCCAGATAAGACGTGGTTTTCGACATGTGGCGCCTCCCTTTCAACGGTCGTCACAGGCGTTGGTGGGCGCTCCTTCCAGGACGGACTGTGGCCTCTCGATGCCCGTCCGGCAAGGGTCAGGACGGTCCTGCTTCAGGTCTCGCAACGTCAAGCAGCAGAAAGCCTCTCCCCAACGACCCGTAATCGTGCGCGCAAAACGCGGCCCTCTGTGTTATGCTTGCTCAAGGCCGCTGCCCGCCCGGGGTGACATTGGCCTGACCTCAAACCCCGGTTCCGGTCTCCGGCCGTTTGGAAGACGGACGAGGGAGGAGACCATGTCCACAAGCAAGACCATCGGAAATCCGATATCCGTCGGACTGGGCGCGATCGGGCGCGGCGCACGCAGCGTCGAGCACGGCATAGAGACGCTCGGAAGCCACGACATGACCGCCGCGCGGGTGCGACGGCTGACGGTCACGGACCTAAGGCGCGCGATGCAGGCCGGGGTCCGCGATTTCAGCACCATGCGCACCGACGTGATGTTTCTCGTCCTGATCTATCCGATCATCGGCGTGGCGCTCGCGGGGCTCGCCTTCAACGAAGCACTGGTGCCGCTTCTCTTCCCCATCGCGGCGGGCTTCGCGCTCGTCGGTCCGATCCTGTCGATCGGGCTTTATGCGATGTCACGCACGCGGGAACTTCGCGGCACGGCCAACTGGTTCGACGCTTTCGCTGCCCTGCGCGCGGACACCATCGTGCCGCTTCTGGCAATGGCCGGCTATCTGGGCATCCTGTTCTTCCTCTGGCTCTGGACCGCCGACACGATCCATGGCGCGACGATGGGCGGGAGTTACGGCGCGCTCCTGCCGTTCCTGTCCGACGTGCTGACGACCGAAGCCGGATGGAGCATGATCGTCATCGGCATGGGCGCGGGGTTCGTCTTCGCCTGTGTGGCGCTCGTGACGACCTTCGTCGCGGCGCCGATGCTGGTCGACCGCAAGGTCGGGCTTCCGGTCGCGGTGAGCACCTCGATCCGGGTGGCGCGGGCCAGTCCCGGCGTCGTCCTCTTGTGGGGTTTCATCGTGGCCATGCTTCTGGCCATCGGCTCGGCCCCGCTGTTCCTAGGGCTGATTGTGGTGCTCCCGATCCTGGGCCACGCCACGTGGCACCTCTATCGCCGGGCGGTGCGCTTCGACGACATGGAGCGCGACAACCGGCTCTAGCCGTAGGTCGGATGAAACTTCCCGGCGGGCGACAGGGTAAAGATCTCGCAGCCGTCCGCCGTGATGCCGATGGAATGCTCGAACTGGGCCGACAGCGACTTGTCGCGCGTGACGGCGGTCCAATCGTCGGCAAGCACCTTGGTTTCGGGCCGTCCGAGGTTCACCATGGGTTCGATGGTGAAGAACATGCCTTCCTGCAGAACCGGTCCGGTGCCAGGACGGCCGTAATGGAGGACGTTCGGCGGCGCGTGGAACACCTGCCCAAGCCCGTGACCGCAGAAATCGCGCACGACGCTCATGCGGTTCTTTTCCACGAAGCTCTGGATGGCGAAACCGATGTCGCCGAAGGTGTTGCCGGGTTTCGCCGCCTCGATCCCGAGCATCAGCGCGTCATGCGTCACCTCGATGAGCCGCTCTGCCTTGCGCGGCAGGGCACCTGCCACATACATGCGCGAGGTGTCGCCATACCAGCCGTCCACGATCACCGTCACGTCGATGTTGAGGATGTCACCGTCCTTGAGCTTCTTGTCGCTCGGGATGCCGTGACAGACCACGTGGTTGATCGAGATGCAGGAGGCGTGTTTGTAGCCCTTGTAGCCGATCGTCGCCGAAGTCGCGCCGGCGTCGGTGACCATCGCTTCGATGGCCGCATCGAGTTCACCGGTGGTAACGCCGGGCTGCACCAAGGGCGCGATCCGGTCGAGGATATCCGCGGCAAGCCGCCCGGCCGCCCGCATGCCAGCAAAATCGGACGTGTCGTAAAGCCGGATACCTTCGCGCGTGATACGGGTTTTGTGGTCCAAGGGAGTCTCCTGAGATTTCCAGATAAATAGGCCAGAACGCCGGGGGAGACAACGGTGCGGGGGCCCGTCGCAGTCGCATTGGACGCGCTGCGAGGGCCGTTTGCGCAGCGCGGCGCGGTCCACCGCCGGCCGGACGATCCCACCTCCGCCTTGCCAGACAGGGGGTGCCGGTTCTAGTCTGGATCCGATTTCAGCATGAATTGACGAATGCCCATGTCCCGTTTCACCCGCCTGTCCCTCGTCGTCCCGCTCGCTTTTTCCGGGATCGGTTCCGCGGCCTTCGCCGACGCCTGTGAGGACGAGATCCGTGCGCTCTACGGCGCACCGGACGGTGTCATGGACCCCTCGAACCTTGTCCCGCAGGAGCATCAGGTCGTCTGGGAATATCCGGATGGCACGAAGGTCTTCTACAACACCGCCCGCTGGGAAAGCCCGGCGCGGGTGCTGAACGAGACCCCGAACGGATTCTATCTGCTCTTCGACGGGAGCTTCTATCAGGGCGCCAGTTGGGAGGGACCGTGGGAGCCCATGGGGCAGGACATCGACTATGATCCGGTCGACTTTGCGCGGGGTCTGAATGCCAGCGTGCAGGCATCGCTGCGCGATGTGCGATGCGACGGGACCGTCGATCTGGACGGGCGCGAGGCGCTGCGGTTCGGCTTCTTCGCGCGGGTCGAACCGCCAGGGGGTGGCAGCTGGTGGGAGGCGACGCACGTCCTCTATGTCGATCCCGTCACCAAACAGCGGCTCAGAATCGAGGAGCACAGGCTCTCTGAAAGCTGGGCTCCGGAGGTGAAAGAGGAGACGCGGGTGACCACGGTCACGCTCCTCCCAGGCTACACCATCCCGAATCCTCCGGGCCCTGAATGAGCGTCGGACGGGTCAAAGGATCACGGGGAGTCGTTCGCCCAGCGTGACCCCCGTCGGCGAGATGCGGGTGCCATAGGCGACGGGCTCCACCCCCGCCGCCACAGCCACCTCGACCGCCCGCGCATAGGTCGGGTCGATGTCGGCAGCGATGCGGACCTCCGTCGCGTCGCTGCGTTGCACGAGGTAGAAGATCACGGCCCGGTCGCCCGCCCGGGCCATTTTGGCGAGGTCCTCCATATGCCGCGTGCCACGCGCGGTGACGCTGTCGGGAAACTCCGCACGACCCGGCACACGCGCCAGCGTCACGGACTTGACCTCGACCCAGGCTTGCGGAAGGGCGTCGCCGGTCAGCAGGAAATCAACGCGGCTTCTGTCGCCATAGGCCACTTCGGGGCGGACAGTGGTATAACCCGCGAGGTCCGGCACGATGCCAGCCATAAAGGCCTGCTTCAACATGCGGTTGGGGAGCGCCGTGTCCACGCCCGTGAAGCTGCCGTCGGCATGCTCGACCAGCCGCCAGCCGAACTTGAGCTTCTTCTTCGGATCGTCGTTGGGTTCGAGCCAGATGCGCAGACCGGGGTCCGCAAGGCCCATCATCGAGCCGGGATTGGCACAATGCGCGGTGATCTCGGTCCCATCCTCGAGCCGGCAATCGGCCAAGAAACGTTTGTAGCGGCGTAGGAGGGTGGCAGGGATCAGGGGGGTGGCGAAGTCCATGGCGGCAGGGTGGAGTGAGGACCAAGCGATGTCCAGAGAGGGAGCGGAGCGGGCGGGCGATAGCAGGCGTAGGTCGGGTCCGCGCAGGGAGGGTTCGGTGTGCGAAAGGCGGGTGTCGTGGCACCGGGCTTCGGGATTCCGGAATTCTGGGATTCCGGAATTCCAGAATCCTGAAATTCGGATTACATCATCAAAAACATGCCGTTAGTCCACTTCCCCCCGGCGCAATGGTTAACGCACCACGTCAATCCGCCCCGCGCATCCCCTCTTTTGACGTTTCAAAAAAGCGACTACTCTCGGCAAAAAGGATGCACGACATGACCGCCAGCCCGAACCCGACCGCCGCGATGCTCGTCATTGGGGACGAGATCCTCTCGGGTCGCACGCGCGATTCCAACCTTCATTTCCTTGCCCGGCAACTCACCGAACATGGTGTCACGCTTGCCGAGGCCCGGGTCGTGTCCGACGATCATGCCGCCATCGTCGCCGCGGTGCAGGCGCTGTCTGACGCCTTCGATCACGTCTTCACCTCTGGCGGGATCGGGCCGACCCATGACGACATCACCGCCGACGCCGTAGCCGAGGCCTTTGGCGACCATATCGACATCCGGCCCGACGCCCGCGACCTTCTGCTCGCCTATTTCGAAAGCCGCGGGGTTGAGGCGACCGAGGGACGCATGCGCATGGCGCGTATTCCCGACAGTGCGACGCTGATCGAGAACCCGGTTTCGATCGCGCCCGGCTTCACGATCGGGAACGTCCACGTGATGGCCGGCGTCCCCAGCGTCTTCGAGGCGATGGTGGCCAGCGTCCTGCCGACCATCAAGGGCGGCGCGCCGCTCCTGTCGCAATCGCTGCGCATCCAGATGCCCGAAGGGGAAATCGCCGGGCCGCTGCGCACGCTCGCCGCCGAGTATCCGCAGTTGTCCATCGGGTCCTATCCCTATTCCACCAACGGCGTCTTCGGGTCGAACATCGTGATCCGCGGGCAGGACGGGGGTCAGGTTTCCGCCGCCATGGTCGCGCTCTGCGACCTCTTTCCGGGGCACGGCGCATGACCCAGCCCCTGCCCCTGCCAGATGCCCGCCGGCTGATCGACGCGGTGCTCGCCACCTGGCCCGCCGCCAGTGTCCAGCACGTCGGCGCCTGGACCATTCGCGAGGGTCAGAACGGCGGATCGCGCGTGTCCTCGGCGACCGAGGACTGGCCCGTGACCGAGGTCGACCTGCCCGCCGCCGAAGCCGCGATGCGGTCTTTCGGTCAGGTGCCGCAGATCATGGTCCGCGATCACGAAGACAAGCTCGACCACCTGCTCGAAACCCACGGCTACGCCATCAAGGATCCGACGAACCTCTACGTGATCGAGGCGAAGCTCCTCGCCGGGGACGGCAAGTTGCCGATGGGCGGCGGTTTCGCGATGTGGCCGCCCCTTGGCCTGATCCGCGACATCTTTGCGGACGGTCAGATCGACGCGGCCAGACAGGCGGTCATGGAGCGGTGCCCACATCCGAAAACGGCCATGATCGAGCGCGCCGGTGATTACCCCGGCGGCGCGGCCTTTGTCGCGATCGACGGCGATATCGCCATGGTCCATGCGCTCCACGTTCTTCCCGACGCGCGCCGCAAGGGCGTTGCCCGCCGGCTCCTCAAACGTGCCGCGATCTGGGGGCTGGACCACGGCGCCCAAATGGTGGGGCTGGCCGTGACGAAGGGAAACCACGCCGCCAATCCACTTTACGCTTCCTTGGGCATGAGCCTTCGTGGTCAGTACCACTACCGGATCAAGGAGGAATGAGACGATGGCGACGACTGCAGGCAAGACGATGATGGCCCTGGACCTTACCCCGGTGGACCCGCTTCCCGAGGCGACGCAGAAATACTTCGACATCTGCCAGGACAAGCTCGGCATGGTGCCAAATGTGCTGCGCGCCTATACCCATGACATCACGAAACTGAACGCCTTCACGGCGATGTACAACGACCTCATGCTGGGCGAGTCCGGCCTGACCAAGCTCGAGCGCGAGATGATTGCGGTGGTCGTGTCATCGGTGAACAAGTGCTGGTATTGCCTCGTCGCCCATGGTGCGGCCGTGCGGCAACTGTCGGGGGACCCGAAGCTCGGAGAGGCCATGGTCATGAACTTTCGCGCCGCCGATCTTGATGCCCGCCAATCCGCCATGCTCCATTTCGCCGAAAAGCTGACCGAGACGCCGGCGAAGATCGACGACGGGGACCGGCAGGCCTTGCGCGACGCGGGATTTTCGGACAGGGACATCTTCGACATTGCGAGCGTGGCCGGGTTTTACAACATGTCCAACCGGGTCGCTGCCGCCACGGATATGCAACCGAACGACGAATACCACGCCCTCGCGCGTTAGACCCCCATGACGCTTCGCCATCTGATCGCCCTCGCCTTGCTCGCGGCGCCGCCCGCGGCGGCGGATGTGCGGTTGCCTGACGGGGCGGTGCTGCGGTCGGAAACGGTCGAACAATCCGGCACATATGCCCTGCCCATCGGGGCGCACAACGGTGACAGCCTCCCGGTCGTGCGCGCGGCCGGGACCATCATGCGACAGGCCTGGCGCATCGGGGGCACGGGACAGTCGAGCTACCAGTTGCTCGTGACCCTGCGCCAGCAGTTGATCGACGACGGCTACGACATTCTTTTCGAGTGCGACCAGAAGAGCTGCGGCGGCTTCGATTTCCGCTTCGACACCGACGTGATCCGCGAGCCCGAAATGCATGTCGACCTTGGCGATTATCAGTTCGTCTCGGCCCATATGCCGGGCGACAGCGGCGAATACGCGTCGCTCCTCGTCTCACGTTCGGCCAGCGCCGGCTTCGTGCAGGTGATCCGCGTGAGCCGCAACGACCTGCGCCCCGGCACCACCGTCGCGGCGTCCATGGGACAGGCTGCCGCGCCCGAAGAGCCCCAAACGCAGGTGGCCCCCGGTACCGCTCCGCCCGCCGACGTCGGGGCAGCCATGGAACAGGTGGGCCGCTTCGTCCTCTCGGACCTGCGCTTTGAAACCGGCTCGTCCGCGCTCGGTGACGGGCGTTACGACAGCCTCGCATCGCTGGCCGGGTACCTGAAGGCCAATGCGACGAAGCGCGTCGCGCTCGTCGGCCATACGGATGCGGAGGGGTCGCTGGCGGCGAATATCGCGGTCTCGAAACGACGGGCGACGAGCGTGCTGGAACGTCTGGTCACCGACTATGGCGTGCCCGCATCGCAACTCGAGGCCGAAGGCATGGGCTACCTCGCGCCGCTGGCCTCCAACCAGACCGAAGAAGGTCGGACTCTGAACCGCCGCGTCGAGGCGATCCTCGTCAGCACCGAGTGACGGTCACTTCCCCATTTTCGCCATCTGCCTCTGGATGAAGCGGATCGCCCAGGCCGGTGCGAGACGGACGAGACGGAAGAGCATCTTGGCGTCCGAGCCGACAAGGATGTGCAGTTTCCCGGCTTCGATCCCGTCCAGTATGATCTTCGCCGCATCCGGCGCCGACGTCATCTGCGCGCTGGAGGCATCGGCCGAGCCGCGCATTTCGATACCCGAGTTGCCCGCGATGTTCGTGTTCACCGCGCCGGGCATCACGACCGACACGCCAAGCGTCGTGTCGACGGTCTCGGCATAGATGCCTTCGGTCATGAGCTTCACGGCCGCCTTCGTTGCGGAGTACATGGTCTGACCCGGGAAGGGGATGAACCCGCCCATGCTGGCCACATTTACCAGATGCGCCTCGGGGCGCGAGAGGAGCCCCGGCAGGAATGCCTTTGTCATGTTGATCGGTCCCGACAGGTTCACCGCGATGAGCCGGTCGATCACCTCCATCTCCAGATCCGCGAAATCGACGAAGGGCTGGATGATGCCTGCGTTGTTGATCAGGACATCCACGGGGCCAAGCCGTGCCTCGATCGCCGCAGGCAAGGCCAGAACCGCCTCGCGATCCGCGATGTTGGCTTCGTGCAGCGAGAGCCTGTCGCCCGCCCCGGCGATTTTGGCGGTCTCGGCAAGACCCTCCATCCGAAGGTCCACCGCCGCGACCTTTGCGCCACGCGCCAGACAGGCGAGGGCAAGTTCCCGTCCAATGCCGCTGCCGGCGCCAGTCACGACGACGGTTTTCCCACTGAGCTCCATGTGATCCTCGTTGCGTAACAGCTTTTCGCTCCTACGAATGCACAGGAGGGAATGAGCGTCAATTGACGGGAGTGACGCATCCCTGCGGCGTCAGACAATGGGCGGCCTTTGTCTGACAATAGAAAAGGAGCGCCGCAGGCTGCCACCCGCTTGGCGCTCCAGTTGCCTAAGTGTTCAGGCTGGGGAAATTCGCTGTGCCGGTGTTACCAGCTGTCGGGGCCTTTTTCCTGAAAGGCGGTCACGAGGAAGTCGATGAAGGCGCGCACCTTGGGCTGGGTGAAACGGCCCGGCGGGTAGACGGCATAGATGCCGACCACATCCTGAGGCAGGTCGGGTATCGCGTCCTCGACCAGCCCTTTTTCAAGAGCGTCGGCATAGAGGAAGGACGGCAGGTAAGCGATGCCAAGGCCGGCGATGGCGGCATTGAGAAGCGATTGCCCGTCGTTCACGGAAAGCCAGCCGGCCGTGCGGACCTGACGCACCTCGCCCGAGGGGGCCGGAACCTTCCAGACGTTCCCCGACGATTGCGAAGAATAATGCAGAAGCTTGTGTTCGTTCAGATCGTCGATCCGCATCGGGCGCCCGTATTTCTGGAAGTAATTCGGGCTGCCCACCATGCGACGCGTGGTTTCCGCGATCTTGCGGGCGCGCAGGGAGCTGTCTTCCATCTCGCCCACCCGGATGGCCATGTCGAAGCCTTCCGAGATGAGTTCGACGTAGCGATTGTTCAGCACCATGTTCACGTTCACGTCCGGGAAGTCCTGAAGGAACTGTCCAAGGACGGGCGAGAGGTGATTCACGCCGAAGTCGGTGTTGACGGAAATCCGCAACAGACCCGAGGGCGCGGATTGCATGGAGGTGACGAGGGCATCGGCCTCACCCGCATCGTTCAGCACCCTGCGGGCGCGATCATAGTAGGCCAGACCGATTTCGGTCGGCGACACGCGGCGCGTCGTGCGGTTGAGAAGCCGCGCGCCGAGGCGGGCTTCGAGAGAAGAGACGTGCTTGGAGACGGCGGACTTTGAGATCCCCATTTTCTTCGCCGCGTCCGTAAAGCCGCCCTGGTCCACGACGGTGGCGAAGGCTTCCATTTCGGTCAATCGGTCCATTTCAGGTCTTTCTACAGTCATCGCCCCAACACGGAATTGTATCGCGGCGAAATCGGGCAGGACTGTGGAAGGCACGGGTCGAAACCGGGGTCATTCGACGGATTGGATAAGGCGCGGAAACGGCGGTGAGGGCAAAACGGCCAGCTTGGCTCGCCGTCTGGCGCTCTGCCCCGTGTTGATATGGCATGCGGCGCGGTGTAGGGCGTGACGCGACAGTGAACGGGGCCAAGGAGCGAGGGCCGGGCGTGGACCATTTTCTCTACAAGGACGGCGTGCTGCATGCCGAGGACGTCTCGATCCCCGATATCGCGCGGGTCGTGGGAACACCGTTCTATCTTTATTCAGCGGCGACGCTGCGGCGCCATTTCGAGGTCTTCGATCAGGCGCTGTCCGGCATGGACCACCTTGTCTGCTACGCGATGAAGGCCAATTCGAACCTCGCCGTCATCAAGCTCCTGTCGGATATGGGCGCCGGAATGGATGTCGTGTCGGGCGGCGAGTATCGCCGTGCCATCGCGGCGGGCGTGCCGGGCGACCGGATCGTGTTCTCGGGCGTCGGCAAGACGCGCGAGGAGATGAGGCTGGCGCTTACCCACGGGATCCGCCAGTTCAACCTCGAGAGCGAACCCGAAATGCGGGCATTGTCGCAGGTGGCGAGCGAGTTGGGCGTCGAAGCCCCGGTCACGGTGCGCGTGAACCCGGATGTGGACGCCAAGACCCATGCCAAGATCGCCACCGGCAAGAGCGAGAACAAGTTCGGCATCCCGATCGCGCGGGCGCGCGAGGTCTATGCCGAGATCGCCGCCCTGCCCGGCCTGCGCGCCGTGGGCATCGACGTGCACATCGGGAGCCAGCTCACGGATCTCGCGCCTTTCCGCGCGGCCTTCGAGAAGGTCGCGGCGCTGACCGAGGTGCTGCGCGCGGACGGGCACGAGATCATCCGCCTCGATCTGGGCGGCGGTCTGGGCATTCCTTATGAACGCTCGAACGAAGTGCCGCCGCTGCCGTCGGACTACGGTCAGGTCATTCGCGAGACCGTCGGGCACCTGGGATGCGAGGTCGAGATCGAGCCCGGGCGACTCATCGCGGGAAACGCGGGCCTGATGGTGGCGTCCGTCATCTATCTCAAGCATGGCGAAGGCCGGGATTTCCTGATCCTCGACGCGGCGATGAATGACCTCGTGCGCCCGTCGATGTACGACGCGCACCACGACATCGTCCCGGTGATCGAAGCCGATGTCGGCGTCGATCAGGTGCCGCATGACATCGTCGGCCCAGTCTGTGAAACCGGCGACACCTTTGCCAAGGCGCGAAACCTGCCGCCGCTGAAAGACGGCGATCTGGTCGCGTTTCGCTCGGCAGGAGCCTACGGCGCGGTGATGGCGAGCGAATACAACTCGCGGCCCCTGATCCCCGAAGTGCTGGTCGACGGCGACCATTTCGCGGTGATCCGCCGGCGTCCGACCTTCGACGAGATGCTGGCCCGGGACGAAATTCCCGAGTGGCTTTGAGATATTGCGCCGCTTGCTGACGCAGGCGACGCGAAGCCGGGAGGGCGCTGCCCTCCCGGACCCTCCCGGAGATATTGGGGAAAGATGGAAGCAGGGGCGCGGGCGCGCGGACCTGAGCGGCTTTCCATCACTTTGCGGTCATACCTGCGTGTGAGCCTTTGACGCCTGACACGGGCGCGCTAGGGTTCGGGCGTGATGTCCGGTGCCAGGATCCGGACGCTGACTCGCGAAAGGCCCGGATGGACCGTTACGACAGCCTGCCCAATGATGCCCTTGCCCGTGTGAAGCGGGCACTCCGCCTGACGCGGGCCGGCATGTATCTGGAGCGCCTTCTGCGCGCCTTCTGGCCGCTCCTGACCGTCCTGTTCTTTGCACTCGCCTGGATGTTCTCGGGGCTGTCCGCCGTTGCGCCGATGTCACTGATGCGCGGCATTGCGGTTGTCGTGGCGACCACGGGGCTCGCCGCTCTGGTCTATGGCTTCGCGCGCTACCGCGCGCCGACGAAGGCCGAAGCCCTTGCCCGTCTTGATGCGAGCCTGCCCGGCGCACCCATTGCCGCGCTGTCGGACGCGCAGGCGATCGGTGCCGCGGACCCGGCCTCCCGCGCAGTCTGGGAGACGCACCTCGCCCGCATGGCGGCGCGGCTCGATGCCGCGAAGGGCCAGGCGCCAAAACCCGATCTCGCGCCGCGCGATCCTTTTGCCTTCCGGCTCATGGCGATGGTTGCCCTGGTCGTGGCCGTTCTTTTCGGCGTGCGGGCGGCGGGGCCGGGTCTCTCGGGACTGGTGCCGGGTTCCGGGGAGGAGGTCGCGCAGGCCTCCTGGGAGGGGTGGATCGAACCTCCGTCCTATACCGGCAAGCCGACCCTCTATCTTGGCGACCAGGCGCCCGGATATCTCGAAGTGCCCGAAGGCAGCCGGATCACCCTGCGCCTTTACGGGATCATCGACGAGATCGACATCACCGAGACTTGGTCGGACGAGCCCGCGACGGAACCGATGCCGACGCGGCTCTTCACCGTGGACGAAGATGGCGCACTGACGATCAACGGGGACACCTGGGATATCGCGGCGCTCGACGACGCGGACCCGGCCATTACCTTCGACGGGGACCTGACCCGGTCGATCGGCGGCGAAATGCAGCAGGGGTTCATCGCGACCGACGACTATGGCGTGGCCACCGGTCAGGCGCGGGTGGACCTGAACCTCGACGCCGTCAGCCGAGACTTCGGCCTTGCCGCCACACCGGAGCCGCGCGAGGCGATCGTCGTCGACCTTCCCATGCCCTTCCGTGGGTCGCGGGAAGAGGTCCGTGAGATCCTTGTCGAGAACTTCGCCGAGCACCCCTGGGCGGAACTGCCGGTGCGGGTGACCCTGACCGCCGTGGATGCCGCCGGTCAGACAGGTGACAGCGCGCCGATGGAAATGGTCCTGCCGGGGCGTCGGTTCCTGAACCCCATTGCGCGCGCGGTGATCGAACAGCGGCGGGATATCCTTTGGTCCATCGACAACGCGGCCTCCTCGGCACGGCTCCTGCGGGCGGTGTCGAACCGGCCCGCCGGGTTCTTCCCGAAGGAAAGCCAGGCGCTTGTGCTGCGCGCGAGCGTCAACGCGATGGAGGAGAACGATTTCAATCCGTCGGTCCGCGACGAGGTGGCGCAAGCGCTCTGGGATCTGGCCATCGAGCTTGAGGAAGGCGCGCTGAACGACGCGCTGGAGCGGCTGCGTCGGGCGCAGGAGCGGCTTCAGGAAGCGATGCGGCAGGGTGCCACGCCGGACGAGTTGTCGGAGCTTATGGACGAGCTGCGCGAAGCGATGCGCGACTACATGCAGCAACTGGCCGAAAACGCCCAACCGCAGGACGGCACGGACCAGCCCGATCAGGGCGAAACCATGGAGATGACCCAGCAGGACCTGCAGGACATGATGGACCGCATCGAGGAGTTGATGCGCGAAGGGCGGACGGAGGAAGCCGCGCAGATGCTCCAGATGCTCCAGCAGATGATGGAGAATATGCAGATGACCCAGGGCCAGGGCGGCGAGGGTCAGCAATCTCCGGGTCAGCAGGCGATGCGCGGATTGCAGGACACCCTGCGCGAACAGCGGGACCTGTCGGACGACACCTTCCAGGAACAGCAGGGCAATCCCGGACAGCAGCAGGGTCAGCAACAGGGACAAGGCCAACAGCAGGGTCAGGACCAGCCGGGCGAGGGCCAAGGCCAGCAGCAGGGCGAGAACCAGCCAGGTCAGGGTCAGGACGGCGACCTCGCTGGACGCCAGCGCCAGCTTCAGGGCCAGTTGCAGCGTCAGCGCGACAATCTGCCGGGCGCGGGCACCGAAGAAGGCGACGCGGCGCGCGATGCGCTCGACCGGGCCGGGCGCGCGATGGACGAGGCGGCCGAGGCGCTGCGTGACGGCAACAACTCGGAGGCGCTCGATCGGCAGGCCGAAGCGATGGAAGAAATGCGCGAGGGCATGCGCAATCTCGAGGACGCGATGCGGCAGGAAGCCCAGAACCAGCAGGGCGACCAGCAACAGCAGGGCGGCCAGGGTGACCAGCGCGGCGGTCCCGACGGACGCGACCAGCGCGACCCGCTGGGCCGGGAGGCCGGCGAACGCGGGGCGCTGGGGTCCGACAGCCCGCTGGCCGATGGCGAAGACGTCTACCGCCGGGCCGAGGAACTCATGGAAGAGCTGCGCCGGCGCTCAGGCGAAACGGAACGGCCGCAGGTCGAGCGCGATTATCTCGAACGCCTGCTCGATTTCTTCTGACCGTTTGGGATCCCGTCCACAGGGCGATACGCCACGCGGCGCATCATTCTAGAGCGGGACGACCGGTTGCCGAATGACGGTGCGCAGCTTTTCCGGGGCCGCGCGGCGTGGGTCGGAGAGGTAAATCTCGTGGTGAGGCTGGCCAAATGTCACCTGCGCTTCCGGCATGACCTCTTCATGCAGGCGCACCAGGGTCGGACCTTCATCGCTGTAGGGGCCGATGTGTACCGTCTGGAAGCACTCGCCTTCGATCAGATTGATCAGCGAGACCCCGGTTACGCCCTTTTCCTCCGCCGCCTTCCCGACGTCCGAGGCTTCCACGAAGTCCGGCATCCGAATGAGCGCCTGCCAATGCCATTCGTCCCGGCGTCCTTCGCCAAAAGCGCTTGGGTCGTCGGCCCACCATTGCGTCGAGAGGGGCGGGACCACGAAATCCCGGCCCTCGGCCTTCTTCGCGAACTTCACGCCATAAGCCACGGGATAGAGCCGTTCCATCGCCGCCGCATAGGCTGCATCTTCCGGCGCGCCTTGCCCGCTCACAGAGAGATAGCGGCAAGGCGGGATCGTCACCCGCGCCCACTCGCCCGGCTTGCCACCGTAATAGGTCTTGTCGGTCTTCTTCAGGTCGAGCTTGTCGGTCATGATGTCCTCTCATGATAGGTCAGCGCCCCGAGTATGAGGGGCGCGAGGGCCGTGCCGTCCAGATCTTCCACGTCGTCGAACAGAACCGCCCGTGTGCCTTCGGTCCGGAAGGCGGCGCCCGTCCGGTCCCGGAAGGTGTCGATGAGCGGGGTCCGGCAGTGGGTGAAGAGCGCGAGTCCCCGGCCATCCCGTGGCACCCCGATCCGGAGCGAGCATCCTTTCGGCGCGACGAAGGCCGCTGCCCCCAGCGAATGGCCTCCTCGACTGCAATGCTGTTCTCGGCCGCCACTTGCAGGATCAGGGCGCGCAGCGCGGCGAGCCCCTGCGCCGCATCACTCATGCCAGCGGCATCCCGATCAGCGTCACGAGCGTTTCGGGCGCCGTGTCCATCGGCGTGTTGACGTAGAGCTCCCAAGGCGGTCCGTCGCGCGGCACCTCGCCCGAACCGGGAAGCCAGTCGGCGTAGAGATACTGATAGGCCGCCGCAAGCCCCGTGTAGGGCCCCACATGGCGCAGGACCGCATGTTTTCCACCCAGCAGACGCAGCTCTTCCAAAGGTGGCGCGATCTCGACCCCTTCGGCAATCTCGAACCCGGCGGCGCTCTCCAGATCCTCTTCCGCCACGTTCTGCGGATCGCTGAAGTAGACGCCGAGCATCGCCCCAAGGTTCGGTCCCATTCCACGCGCCATGACGGTGGTTCCCGCCTTGTCGAAGGCCTGCCCGATCCCGAGATAGGAACCCCTGTGGGACACGACCGCGAGACGCCGGTCCGGTTCGTCGGTGATTTGCACGTCATACATCTGCGTCACTCCTTGTTTGCCAAGCCGCAGTGGAGGCAACGGCGTCCCATGTGCGCGAAATTCCGCGGGCGTGCGACCGAACCCCTCCCGGAAGGTCCGCGCAAAGCTTTTCGGGTTCGGGTATCCGACCGTGGCAGCGATCTCGGCCACGGTCCTGTCCGTTGTCAGTAGCAGGATTCCCGCCCGGTGCAGCCGCACCCGCCGGATGAAGACGGCAATGGATTCGCCGGTGATTGCCGTGAACACGCGGTGAAAATGGAACCGCGACAGGGCCGCGACGTCAGACAGGGCGTCGAGCGACAGGTCGCCGTCCAGATGCTCGTAGACATAGTCCAGAACCCGGAGCAATCGCTGATCATAGTCATTGGCCATGCCGTCTTCCGCCTTCTTGCTGCCCCGCAGACATGCCACGGGTCGGGGTCACAAATCTTGCCGAGTTGCAATCAGCCCCTTCCCCACCTTATATCGGGCCAAACCACGTTGAGGCATCCGATGACCAACTATCTCGACTTCGAAAAGCCGCTTGCTGAGATCGAAGGCAAGGCCGAGGAACTCCGCGCCATGGCGCGGGCGAATGCCGAGATGGATGTGGAAGGCGAGGCAAAGGCGCTCGACCGCAAGGCCGAGCAGATGCTCAAGGACCTCTACAAGGGCCTGACCCCCTGGCGCAAATGCCAGGTTGCGCGTCATCCCGAGCGGCCCCACTGCAAGGACTATATCGAAGCGCTCTTCACCGAATACACGCCGCTGGCCGGTGACCGGAACTTCGCCGACGACCACGCGGTGATGGGCGGTCTCGCGCGGCTGGGCGATCAGCCGGTCGTGGTGATCGGCCTGGAAAAGGGCCACGACACGAAGAGCCGCATCGAGCGGAACTTCGGCATGGCCCGGCCCGAAGGCTACCGCAAGGCGATCCGGCTCATGGACCTTGCCGACCGCTTCGGCCTTCCGGTCATCGCACTCGTGGACACGTCGGGCGCCTATCCCGGCAAGGGCGCGGAAGAGCGTGGCCAGTCCGAGGCCATCGCGCGCTCGACGCAGAAATGCCTGTCGCTGCGGGTGCCGCTGATTTCGGTGATCATCGGCGAGGGCGGTTCAGGCGGCGCGGTGGCTTTCGCATCGGGCAATACGGTCATGATGCTCGAGCATTCGGTCTATTCGGTGATTTCGCCCGAAGGCTGCGCCGCGATCCTGTGGAAGGACGCCGAAAAGATGCGCGAAGCCGCCGAGGCGCTGCGGCTGACCGCTCAGGACCTCAAGTCGCTGGGCGTGATCGACCGGATCATCCCGGAGCCCGTGGGCGGTGCCCATCGCGGCCGGAAGGATACCATCGCCGCTGTCGGGCAGGCCATCGAGACCGAGTTGAAGGCGCTCGCCAAGAAAAAGCCCGACGCGCTGCGCAAATCCCGTCGCGAAAAGTTCCTCTCCATGGGGTCCAAAGGTCTGGCAGCCTGACCGGGGCTTTCTACCACATCGTATCTTTTGCCCGCGCGGCCCAATCGAGGTCGTAGCCTTCGCCGTCCACCTCGCCCTTCGTCGCGTCCCGCAGCATCTCACCCATGGTGGGAAGCCCGGCGCTCTCGTCCGCGCCCGACCAAAGACCCGCACGCATGATCGCGCGGGCACATTGTGCATAAACCTCGGTGACCGAGATCACGGTGCAGGTCTGCGGGTGCTTGCCCTGCTGCTCGAAGCTTGCACAAAGCGCCGCGTCGTCGGTGACCATGGCCTGCCCGTTCACACGCACCACATTGCCCGAGCCGGGCACGAAGAACATCACCGAGATGCGCCCGTCGCGAACGATATTGCGCAGCGTATCGAGCCGCTTGTTGCCCCGCCAGTCCGGCAGCACCAGCGTCACGGGATCGACGATCCGCACGACGGGACCATCGTTCCCCCGCGGCGA
Organism: Maritimibacter sp. DP1N21-5; assembly: GCF_019218295.1. NCBI lineage: Bacteria > Pseudomonadati > Pseudomonadota > Alphaproteobacteria > Rhodobacterales > Roseobacteraceae > Maritimibacter > Maritimibacter sp. DP1N21-5. Next base: position 171,125 of record NZ_JAHUZF010000004.1, on the reverse strand, counting down.
AGTGTCGGTTCCTTCCGGCCCGGCGGTCGAGACCACGCAGAATCGCGAGGCTTCGATCCAGCGACGATAGGCTGGCGTGAGATGCGCGGTCACCTTGCGGATCGCCGCGTCCGAGGGTTTGGCGGTATCGTAGATCGCTTCCAGCGATGCGATATCCTCAATCCGCCGCATGAATGTCAGGGTCGAACCCCGCCTCCCGCATCAGACGGTTCGAGTTCTCCTCGATCACCTGTTCCAGCTTCATCGTAAAGGCGGTCACCTCCAGCCCCGGCTCGATGGGATCAAGAAACTCGACCACGGCCAGACCGGGTTTGCGCAGGATTCCGTGGCGCGGCCAGAAGACACCCACGTTGGTGGCCGCCGGAATGGCGGTCTGTCCCGAGCCGGAATAAAGCGCCGCGGCCCCCACCTTGTAGGGTTTCTTGGCCCCGGCGGCGACCCGCGTGCCTTGCGGGAAGATGATTAGCTGTCCCGGTCGCGATCGCCCCGAGGCGACATCGGCGAGCATCTGCTTCACCGCCGCGCCCCGCTTGCCCCGGTCGACCGGCACGCAACCGATGGCCTTGGCGTAATAGCCAAGGACCGGCGCCCATTTGAGCTGCTTCTTCATGATGAATTTCGGACGCGGAACCGCCGAGACGATCAGGATGATGTCGAAGAAGCTCTGATGCTTGGAGCAGATCAGGACCTCGTCGGTCGGCACTGTCCCCCGGATTTCCGAGCGCAGGCCGACGATGTGATGAGCAAGCCAGCGCACCGTCTTGGTGTAATGATCCACCGCGACATAGGCCATGTCCCGATTGATCAGCGTGGGGATGAAATAGGCGATCCCCATGACCCCCATCACCACATACATGAGAGCGATGAACAGTAACGACCGAAGCCATTGCATCAGGACAATTCCCGTAACGTGACCAGCGCCGCGCGACGGGTCGCGGCGAAAGCGACCAGCGCGGCGAGGACCGGAATAGCGAGAGGCAGGAGCCAATGCCAGCCCCGGAACCCGAGGCCGGTCAGGAAACCACCTCCGACGTCCGCCGAGGGCAGGAGCAGGATCATTACCGTGCCCACGAGGGTCCCGATGGCCGACCCCGCGAGCGCGCGCAGCGTGAAGCGCCGAACGAAGGCTCCGGCGATATAGCTGTCCATCGCGCCGACGAGGCGCAGCACATGGATGACCTGCGCATTTGCGGCAAGGGCGGCATTGGCCGCGAGCGTGATCATGGCCCCCGTCGTGGCGGCAATGAGGACGATCGAGATCGCGCCCAGCCCGCGCAGACGCGAAGCGGCACGCACCAGCGGCTCGCGCCACCGCGTATGGTCGTCCAGCACCGCGCCGGGCGCTTCACCGGCAAGCCGCTGACGCAGCCCGTCGGAATCGTAGCCCTCCCCCTCTTCGATCACTTCGATGAGCTTGGGCACGGGCAACGTGTCGATCGGCAGGTCGGGCCCGAACCAGGGCTCGAGGAGCGCGCGCTGTTCCTCGTCGGTCAGCACACGGGCATTGGCGATGCCGGGGGTGGTTTCGAGCACCGACATGACGGCCAGCACCTGTTGTTCGACTTGCCCATCCGGCGCAGAGACACGAATGGTGGAGGATTGCGCCAGCGCCTCGCCCCAGCGGTCGGCAAGCCGCCCGGTGGCCAGAGACAGCGCGAGTGCGAAGACCGCGAGGAACGCCATCGCACCCGAGGCGAAGAGCGTAAGGCGCGCGGTGAAGCCGGTGGGCGGCACGACCCGGTCGGCCTGGGCATCGCCGCCGATGAGCGCGAGCAGCGGGGTGAGGAAACGCTCGATCACAGGTCCGCCCCCGCCAGTTGCACCCGGTTGTTGGAGATCCGCAGCACCCGCGCCTGCACCTGCCCGCGAGCCTGCCGGATCAGGTTCATGTCATGGGTCGCAATGAGCACCGTCTTGCCCATGCGGTTGAGTTCGACCAGGAGCTGGAGAAGCCTGAGCGACATCTCCCAATCGACGTTGCCCGTCGGTTCATCGGCCAGGATGACCTCGGGTGACATGATCACGGCACGGGCCAGCGCGGCCCGCTGGCGTTCGCCGCCCGACAGTTCGGGGGGAAGCGCCTCGATCTGACCCGATAGCCCCACCCAGCCCAGAAGGTCGTCAAGGTCGGCCATATCCGCCTTGTTGCCCGACACCATGAGCGGCAGCGCAACGTTTTCGGCAAGGGACAGATGGTCGAGAAACTGCACGTCCTGATGGACGACGCCGATCCGGCGGCGCGTCTCGGCCACGTCGTCGCGCGTCATCTGGCGCACGTCCTGATCGAACAGCATCATCCGCCCGCTCGTCGGCACAAGCGCGCCGTAGCACAGCTTCATCAGCGTGGTCTTGCCGGCCCCTGAGGGCCCGGTGAGAAAATGGAACGATCCCGGCGCGAGCTTTAGCGAAATATCCGCGAGAAGCGGGCCGCCTCCGCGATAGCCATAGGAGACTTCCTGAAACTCGATCACTTGACGCCCCCTTTTGGCCTCCCCGTTCGGCTCTGCACAGTTTTGCCCCACAGGTCAGATTGTTGCAACGGCGCGATTGCAATGGTTTGATTCTTCATGATTTGCTCCCCATAGTATGGCCAAATGGCAGGTGCTTCGCCTGCCACGACAAAATGCGAGAGCGGGGGATCAGGGCGAATGCGGTTGGTATGCCCGAATTGCGGTGCGCAATACGAGGTCGATGATCGCGTGATCCCCGAGGGTGGGCGTGACGTCCAATGCTCGAATTGCGGGCACGCATGGTTCCAGCGCCCGGCGAACTGGGGGGTCGGTGACGCGGACGATGCCGGCTCGGAGCCAGCGCCGCTGCCCGAGGACGATCACGCCGACTATGTCGACGCGGACGAAGACGACGACGATCTGCCAGAAGACATCACCGACGAGCCGCCGCATCCTGCGCCGCCCCGTCGCCCGATGTCGGACAACGTACGCGACATCCTCGAAACCGAAGCCCAGCGCGAGCTGGACGCCCGGTCGCGCGAAAGCGTGGAGGTGCAGGAGGAGCTTGGCATAGGCGCCTACGGCGACCCGGAAGCCGAACGTCGCCGGATCGCGCGTGAACGGATGGCCCGCATGCGCGGCATCGAAGAGGGCGAGACCCTCGAACCCGAGGTCGAGCCGGAACCCGAACCGGAGCCCGAGCCGGCCACGCTGGCCGAACGGCGCGGGCGCGAGGTTTTCCCCGACATCGAAGAGATCAACTCCACCCTCGACGGAAACCGGGGGACCGACCACAGCGACCCGGCGCCCACCCCCGAGATCAGCGAATTTGCCCAGAAGGGGTCGTCCGGCTTCCGGCGCGGTTTCTCAGCCGTCCTGATCCTCGCGGCACTGGCGCTGGGGCTCTACCTGCTCGCGCCGAGGATCGTCGACCTCCTGCCGGCAAGCGCAGGGATCATGGCGCAATATGTCGACCTCGTGAACGGGTTCATCGCCTGGATCAATGCGATGGTGGTCGACGCCGTCGCACGTTTGGAAAGCGCGGCACAGGCCAGTTGACCTGGGGTCGGCGCCCGCCCGGCAGGGACCGGACGGGCAGTGTTGCGTTTACGCTCCGGAGATCAGTTCCGCCTGTTTCACGATCACCTCGGCCTGCTTGATCGACGCGATGTCGACCAGCCGGCCCTTGTAGACCGTCGCGCCCGCGCCGGTCGCCTTGGCTTCTTCCATCGCGGCGAGGATTTCGCGCGCTTCGGCCACCTTGGCCTCGGATGGCGTGAAGACCTGGTTGGCCAGCGCGATCTGTTTCGGGTGGATCGCCCATTTCCCGACCATGCCGAGCGTGGCAGAGCGCAGCGACTGCGCGATAAAGCCGTCGTCGTCCGAGAAATCGCCAAAGGGCCCGTCCACCGGCAGAAGCCCATGCGTCCGGCAGGCCGCGACGATGGCGGTCTGCGCCCAGTGCCACGGATCCGACCAGTACTTCTGGCCCTCGCGGAGCATGTAGTAGTCTTCCTGCGTGCCGCCGATCCCGGTGGTCTGCATGCCCATCGAGGCCGCGAAATCGGCCGCACCCAGAGACATGGCGACCAGCCGGGGCGAGGCCGCCGCGATTTCCTCCACATGGGCGATGCCTGCCGCGCTTTCGATAATGACCTCGAAGTTGATCGGCTTGGTGCGGCCCTTGGCGCGCTCGATCGCCGTCACCAGAGCATCGACGGCATAGATGTCACCCGCGCACCCCACCTTCGGGATCATGATCTGGTCAAGCCTGTCGCCTCCCTGTTCGAGCACATCGACCACGTCGCGATACCAATAGGGGGTGTCGAGACCGTTGATACGCACCGAGAGCGTCTTTTTCCCCCAGTCCACGGTGTTGATCGCCTCGATCACGTTGGCGCGGGCCGTGTCCTTGTCCGAGGGCGACACCGAGTCCTCCAGATCGAGGTTGATCACATCCGCGTCGGAGGCTGCCATTTTCGCGAAGAGCTTGGTGTTCGAGCCGGGGCCGAAGAGCTGGCAGCGGTTCGGACGGGCCGGAGCGGCGGGCTGGATTCGGAAAGACATGATCGCCTCGCAAGTTTGTTACGTCCAATTCGCGATCCGGGATAGATTATTGCGCAAGAGATGCCAAGCGATTCTCGCAGGTGCAGCAGATGGACGCCGCGTTGCGGCATAGGGTGATCCGATACCTGCAAAAAAATTCGACGAAAACCCACTTCTGCGCGAAGACCGTGCAAAAATCCGCGCTCCTGCAACCGAAATCGCGAGGCAATCGTTAGGAAGGTCAGCCATCCTGCCCCTGACAGTGGAGTGAAGCATGATACAGACCCCCTACCTACTTTTTCTCGGCGATGCGCCGGATGGACTCGCCGCCAAGGTCGCGCAGGGCATCAAGGACTGGCGTCCGGACAATGCCGTCGGCCAGTTCCGCATGGAGGGCTGCAAGGCCGACATGAAACTGCCCGACATGACGCTGGACGAGGCGAAAGCCGCCGGAGCGAAGACGCTGGTCATCGGGGTCGCGAACCGGGGCGGCGTGATTTCGCAGGCCTGGAAGCGCGTGCTGATCGACGCGCTGGAAGCGGGCTTCGATATCGCTTCCGGGCTGCACAACCTCCTGCGCGACGAAGCCGACCTTGTGGAGGTCGCCAAGACTTTTGGCCGGACGCTGCACGACGTGCGGGTGCCCTCGGTGAAATATCCGATCGCGAATGGCGAGAAACGGCGCGGCAAGCGTTGTCTCGCCGTGGGCACCGATTGTTCAGTGGGCAAGATGTATACAGCGATGGCAATGGACGCCGAGATGAAGGCGCGCGGCCTCAAGTCGAGTTTCCGCGCCACCGGCCAGACCGGCATCCTCATCACCGGCGACGGCGTGCCACTCGATGCCGTGATCGCGGATTTCATGGCGGGGTCCATCGAGTGGCTCACGCCCGACAACGACGACGACCATTGGGACATGATCGAGGGGCAGGGCTCGCTCTTTCACGTCAGCTATTCCGGCGTGACGCTGGCGCTGGTGCACGGCGGCCAGCCCGATGCACTGATCCTCTGCCATGAACCGACCCGCGACCATATGCGGGGCCTGCCGAGCTACAAGCTGCCGTCGCTCGAGACACTGCGCGACACCGCGCTGCCGCTGGCGCGGGTCGGAAACCCGGCCTGCGAGGTGGTCGGGATCTCGGTCAACACCCAGCACATGAGCGAGGAGGAGGCGAAGGTCTATCTCGCAAAGGTCGAGGCCGAGATGGGCCTGCCCGCGACCGATCCCTACCGCTTTGGCTCGGCCAGGCTGGTAGATGCGCTGGTCGCGCTCGGCTAAGGTCACGCGCGTGGCAGCGGCAGGCAGCGGGGGTTTCACACCCCCGCACCCCCGTGAGGTATTTGTGAAGCAGTGAAGGAGCAGCCGATGCACCTGTCCGTGACGTCCGAGAGTTTTCCCTTGGCCGAGGTCTTTACCATTTCGCGGGGGTCCAAGACCCATGCGGATGTGCTGACCGTGCGGCTGTCGGACGGGACGCACAAGGGCTGGGGCGAATGCGTGCCCTACAAGCGCTATGGCGAGACGCTGGACAGCGTGACGGCGGAGATCGAGGGGCTGCCCGAGGAATTCGACCGGGCGTCGCTGATGGACTTGCTGCCTGCCGGGGCCGCCCGCAACGCCGTGGATTGCGCGCTCTGGGACCTCGAGGCGAAACGCGCCGGCAAGCGGGCGTGGGAACTCGCCGGGCTGACGAAGCCCGGGCCGGAGATCACCGCCTACACCCTGTCCCTGGGCGAGCCTGACGCGATGGAGGCGGCCGCGCGCAGGCACGCCCATCGCCCGCTCCTCAAGATCAAGCTCGGCACGCCCGACGACATGGCACGGCTCGAAGCCGTGCGCCGGGGCGCGCCCAGATCGCGGATCATCGTGGATGCGAACGAAGGCTGGAGCGCGGAGGTCTATGCCGATCTCGCGCCGCATCTGGTGCGTCTCGGCGTGGCGCTGGTGGAACAGCCCCTGCCCGCCTCTGATGACGAGGCGCTCCTCGGAATGGAGCGTCCGGTGCCGGTCTGCGCCGACGAAAGCGCACATGACACTGCGAGCCTTGCCGCGCTCAAGGGCAAATACGACGTGGTCAACATCAAGCTCGACAAAACCGGCGGTCTGACCGAGGCATTGCGCCTGCGCGAGGCGGCGCTGACGGAGGGCTACGGGATCATGGTCGGCTGCATGGTCGGCACGAGCCTCGCCATGGCACCCGCGGTGCTCGTCGCGCAGGGCGCGATGGTGACGGACCTTGACGGGCCGCTTCTGCTGGCCCAAGACCGCCCGGAACCTTTGCAATTCGACGAGGCCGGGGTCCATCCGTCCTCGCCCAGCCTCTGGGGATAGGAGTCCGAACATGAGCCGAACCGTTTACGTCAATGGCGAGTACCTTCCCGAGGAAGAGGCGAAGGTCTCGATCTTCGACCGGTCTTTCCTTATGGCCGATGGCGTCTACGAGGTGACCTCCGTCCTTGGCGGCAAGATCATCGACTTCTCCGGCCACATCGCGCGGCTCGAACGCTCGCTGGGCGAGCTCGACATGCAGAAGCCCGCGGCCTTTGACGACCTGCTCGAGATTCACCGTGAGCTTGTCCGACTGAACGAGATCGACGAAGGCATGATCTATCTTCAGGTCAGCCGCGGCTCCGCCGGCGACCGCGATTTCGTGTTCCCAGACCCGGAGAAAGTGAAGCCGACGCTGGTGCTCTTCACCCAGAACAAACCCGGCCTCGCCGACAGTCCGGCGGCCAAGACGGGCCTCAAGGTCATTTCCATCGAGGACATGCGCTGGGCGCGCCGCGACATCAAGACGGTCCAGCTTCTCTACCCCTCCATGGGCAAGATGATGGCCAAGAAGCAGGGCTGCGACGATGCCTGGCTGGTCGAGGACGGCGTGGTGACCGAAGGCACCTCGAACAACGCCTATATCGTCAAGAACGGCACGATCATCACGCGGGAACTGTCCACACATATCCTGCATGGGATCACCCGCGCCGCCGTGCTCCGCTTCGCCAGGGAAGCGCAGATGACGGTGGTGGAACGGCCCTTCACTATCGAAGAGGCACAGGACGCCGACGAGGCCTTCATCACCTCGGCATCCACCTTCGTGCTGCCGGTGGTCGAGATCGACGGTGCTGCGATCGGCACCGGGGCACCGGGCCCCATGGCGGCCCGTCTGCGCGAGATTTACCTCGAAGAAAGCCGCAAAGCCGGGGTCTGACCCTGATTTAACTTGATTTTTGGCCGTCCCTCAGGCCTGCTGTATACGAGGCGACACCTTGTGACAGGCCCGGCACCTAGACCGGACAGGGGGACGACATGCGGGTAATCGGGGCAGCATTCGTGCTGATCGTCGGGATAGGCGGTCTCGCGCTCTGGAGCGCGCAGCATCAGGCACCACGGATCGAGGACGAAATCCGCGCCGCCGCGGGCGGTGTCGTCACGGGTGCCATCCATCCCATGGCGGTCACCGTATCGGGTCGCGACATCTCCCTCTCGGGCACCGCCGATACGCCCGAGGAGCTTGGCGTCATCAAGGACGCGCTGGACGAGGTTGACGGGCGTCGGGTCGTGGACACGGCGGACGTGACAGTGCTTCCTGTCGCCGCGCCCTATGACAGTGCCATCGCCAAGGGGGCGGACGGCAGCATCGCCGTGACCGGAAACGCGCCCAGCGCTGCCCTTGCCGAGACACTCGCGGCACAGGGCGTGCCGGGGGCAGACACCCTTCCGCTTGCCTCCGGTGCGCCGGAGGGTTGGTCGGGAGCGATGCTGGCCGGGCATGCGGCGCTGGCGGTCCTCGACGAGGGGTCTTTCGCGCTGGCCGGGACCTCGGCCATCTTGTCGGGCCTCGCCAAGACCCCGGAAGAGGCGAAAGCCGCCGCCGTCGCGCTCGAGGCGCTGCCGGAAGGTTTCGAGCGGCTTGTGTCGATCGACGTGCGCGACACCGGTCAGGTGGCCTTCGACCTGCGCTATGATGCGGCGGAGGGGATCGTGGTGAACGGCGCGGTGCCCGAGACGCTGGGCGTCGATGGCCTGCGCGAGAGCCTTGGCGGGTTGGACACCGGCGGCGATGTGACGCCGACCTACGGGACGTTTGCCGGGCTCGACGCCCGTCTTGAGGCCCTGTCCACGGTCTTGCCCGACCTGAACTGGCTGTCGTTGCGGGTCGAAAATGGCGCGATGTTCGCCGAAGCCGAGGCCGCGCCCGGACTTGGTCCGGCGCAGGTGGCCGAGGCGTTGAAGGCCGCGCTGAACACGCAGGACATCACGGTCAGGGGCGGCGAGGCCCCCCAGGACGGCGCGACGCGCACCAACGCCGCCACCGGCGCTTCGGAAGTCGCGAGCGCGGGCTACTGGCTCACGCTCCCGGACCTCGAGGTCTCGCGGGCCAATTGCACCACGAAGGCTCAGACCATCCAGGCTGGCCGGACCATCGGCTTCGTCTCGGGGTCCGCGCAGATCGACGCCGCCTCCATCGCTGTCGTGAACGATCTGGCGGGGCTGCTTCTCCTCTGCACAAAGGGCATGGGAATGCAGGTCCAGATCGGCGGACACACCGACGATCTGGGGGACGAGATGGAGAACTACCGCTTGTCCATTGCCCGCGCGAATGCGGTGCGCGACGCAGTGGTCGCGCGCGGTGTGCCTGCGAACAAGGTGCAGGCCTTCGGCTATGGCGCGACCGAGCCGGTGGCCGACAATGCGACAGACCAAGGCCGCGCCGCGAACCGCCGCACGACCTTTACCTGGCCCTGAGGGGCGACGAACAGCCAAACAGTCATGAGGCAGAAATGTTCACCAACTGGGGTTTTCTCCTTTCCGAAATGGCAGTGCTCCTGGCGCTCGCCGCCGGAGTCGGCCTGATCGCAGGCTGGATTCTCTGGGGCAGGCGGAGCGCACCCGACACCAGCCAGGAATCGCGTCTCCTGGCCGACCTCGCCGCCTGTCGGAGGGCGGGGGAGGAGAAATCGGCACGAATTGCGGAACTCGAGGATCGACTGGCAGCGGCGAAAGCGGATCGCGGGGCTTCCGCGCCGGCGTCCGACACTGGTGAATTGACGCAGGCTCATCCCGAGCGGACTCACGCGACCATGCCCACCACCCTCGACGCCCCGCGCGGCGACCGGCCCGACGACCTGACGCTCATTCGCGGTGTAGGTCCCAAGCTCATGGCAATGGTGAACGGCCTGGGGTTCTATCACTTCGACCAGATCGCCGCCTGGACTCCGGCGGAAGTCGCCTGGGTCGACGAAAACCTGACCGGCTTCAAGGGCCGGGTGAGCCGCGACAACTGGGTCGAACAGGCGACGATCCTCGCGACGGGCGGCACGACGGAGTTTGCCAACCGGCAGCGCGCGAAGGACGATTGATCAGTCCAGAACCGTGACGCCCTTTTCGGGATGCTTGCGGTAATGGTCCAGGCGCGCGTCGATCCCGCCGACGTGGAGCTCCAGCTTGTGGCCGTCCGGATCGAGCAGATAGGTCGACGCCCCTTCGCTGACGTTGTCCTGCCAGAGCGTTGCATCCACGCCGAGTCTCTCGACCAGCAGCGGGAAATCTTGCTCGGACACGTCGAAAGCGATGTGGCTATAGTCTCCGCGCACGTCCACCCTGGGCGCTAGACTCAGACAAAGCCAGAGCGCGCCGGAGGTGAGATAGGCCCCTTCGGACCAGACCGCCCGCAGCCGCAATCCAAGCCGATCGCGATAGAACGCCACCGACCGGTCGAGGTCGGTAACGGCAAGGGTGATATGGTTGACGCCGGTGATCGCCATGGGGCCACCGTGACCGCCCGGCGCCATCGGCGCAAGATCAGTCAAACCGCCAGCTCGAGGCCGTGACGCCACCGAAGATGTCGTCTTCGTGGTAGGTCCGGGTGGCCGTCGCACCCTCGGCCGCGCCGAGCGCCACGAAGAGTGGCACGAGGTGATCCTCCTGCGCGTGGCAGATGCGTGCGTAGGGCGCCGTTTCCCAATCCACGAGCGCCTCGGTGCGAGCGTCAGGTGCCGCATCGAGCGTCTTGCCCAGCCAGTCGTCGAAGGCCATCGACGGCGCCTTGGCCTGCGGACCGAAGTTGCGCAGATTATGGTAGGACAGCCCCGACCCGACGATCAGGACGCCTTCGTCGCGCAGCGGTGCAAGTGCGCGGCCGATCGCAAAGTGCTGCTCGGGCGAGTAATTGGCGAGAAGCGAAACCTGATAGACCGGGACCTGTGCCTCGGGATACATGATATAGGCGGGCACGAAGGTGCCGTGGTCGAAGCCCTGCGTCTCGTCGAGCGTCACGTCGAACCCGGCGTCGCGGATCAGCTCTGCGGTCCGTTCCGCAAGCTCGGGCGCACCCGGGGCGGGATAGGTGATCTGGTAGGTGTGCGGCGGGAAGCCGAAATAGTCGTATTCCATCGGCGGCTTCGCGGCATGCATCACGCGCACCTCGTCGGCTTCCCAATGACCGGAGATCATGAGAATCGCTTTGGGCGGTTCGGGAAGTTCGTCGGGCATCGCCGCGAGTGATCGTTCGAGCTTGGCGAAGCCCCGGCGCATGTCGGGGATCCACGGCCAGGGGCCGCCGCCGTGGGAAATGAAATAGGTGGGCATCCGGGTCATGATGGGTTCCTTTCCGTTGGCACCAATCTAGTGCCGTTATCGCCGCACAGAAGATGGTATTTCCCAACAGTTTCTGTGCAATTATTGGCAGACTTCACGCGTCACAAAGCGTTTGTCTTTCCGGTGCTCGCGCACCATGGTGAAGCCGCGTCAAGGATACGACTCCCACCGAGGTATCCGGTCAACTCAGGAAAGGACCCAGAATGAAACGCATCCTCCCGACACTCGCCCTCACGCTTGCCGCCTCACCGGCGCTCGCGCATCTCGATCCGAACGAGCACGGATCGGTCATGGCGGGGCTGTCGCACCCGGTCTTCGGACTCGATCATATCCTGGCCATGGTCGCGGTGGGGCTTTGGGCCGTGTCGCTTGGCGGGCGGGCGATCGTGGCGCTACCCGCAGCCTTTGTCGGTGCGATGATCCTGGGATATTTCGCTGCCGTCGCGGGCGTGCCCCTGCCCTTCGTCGAGCCGATGATCCTTGTCTCGGTCTTCGCCCTGGGCCTCGCCCTGGCCTTCGCGTTCCGTCTTCCCGTCTGGGCGGCCGCGACTGCCGTCGGTTTCTTCGGTCTGTTCCACGGCCATGCACATGGCGGCGAGCTTGGGTCCGCGGGCGCCCTTGCCTTCGGGATCGGCTTTGCCATCTCCACCGCGCTCCTTCACGCCTTCGGGGTCGTGGTCGCGATCATGGCAGGACGCGCGCTCCGTGGCGCCAATATCCTCCGGGGGCTGGGCGTGCTGACCGCGCTGGGCGGACTCTGGGTCGTGGTGGCCGGCTGACCACCAATTGGGCAGCGGGGCGCGGTTCTCCCGCTCCGCTGCGCCACAGGATCACTCTTTCAGCACGTTTTCCTTGAACGCGACCTCGAAGGCGGCCTGTTTCTCGGGCGAGGCTTCGGTCTGCTGGCTGGCCTTCCAGTCGTCATAGGGCATGCCATAGAAAATCTCGCGTCCCTCGTCCTTGCTCATCTCGATGCCGCGCTCGTTCGCGGCTTCCTGATACCAGCGCGACAGGCAGTTCCGGCAGAACCCGGCAAGGTTCATGAGGTCGATGTTCTGCACCTCGGGCCGGTCTTCCATGAGGTGCTGGCGCAAGCGCCGGAACGCAGCGGCTTCGAGTTCGATGCGGGTCTGGTCGTCCATGGGATCCTCCGTTTTCCCTAGACTTGTGCCAATCGGGCCGCCTCTTCAAGGAGCGGCGCCAGACGCGCGGCCCACTGACGCTGCTGGTCCTCGGTCCGGATCAGGTCGTTTCGCACTTCCACAAGCACGTTCGGACGGTTGTGGCGGATCGCATGACGGTCGACGCTGTCACCGTCCAGATGCCCGCCATAGGGCTCGTTCGCGCCGACGCAAAGATCCCCCTCGGCTTCGAGCAAAGCGATCAGCGGCGCGGTGAGGCGTTCGTCGCGCGCAAAGAGCACCCCCACCTGCCACGGTCTTGGATCGCGGCCCCGAAGCTGGCGGGTGAAGGAATGGACGGCGCAGTAAAGCGTGTCCTCGCGCCGCGCCGCGAGACGCGCGACTTCCTGATGATAGGGGCGGTAGCACAAGTTCAGTCGCCGCTGGACCTCGGCCGCGTCGGCATGACGATTGGCCGGGATGATCGTGCCGTCATAGAGCTTCATCACCAGCGTCGGATCATCTTCGCCCCGGTTCGGGTCGATCACGAGGCGGGAGAAGTTCGAGCAGACAACCGAGGCGTCGAGCAATTCGCCCAGCGCGAGCGACACCCCCGCGGCGCCCGGGTCGAAAGCGATGTGGCGGGCCATATCCTCGGGCGCAATGCCCAGATCGCCCCCCGCCACGGCTTCGGGCACGAAATTCTGTGCGTGGTCGCAGGTGATCAGCCAGCGACCGGTCCGGTCCGCGCCGAAGGTATGAAAAGGATGGTAGGTCATGCGCCTGTCACGGTTATCGCCAACATTGCCTAACGGACAGTCGGCGGGATGAAAAGAGGACGAATACGCCCGCTTTTGTCTGCCGAGCGCCGGCTTGCCGTTGCGCCACTCGTCCACCCGGTTTAGAGACATCTCGACCGTTACCGCAAACATCGCAAAACCCGAGGTCCCATGTCCCCTTCCCGCAATACCAAGATCGTCGCGACCCTTGGCCCGGCCTCCTCCACCTATGAGATGATCCGGGCGCTCGCCGAAGCGGGCGCGGATGTGTTCCGGCTCAACATGTCGCATGGCGGGCACGAAGATCACCGAGAGAGGCACGCGACGATCCGGCAGGTGGAAGCGGACCTGGGCCGGCCGATCGCCATTCTCGCCGACCTCCAGGGTCCGAAACTGCGCTGCGGCACCTTCGTGGCCGAGGCCGCCGATCTCGAGGACGGGCAGGATTTCCGCTTCGATCTGGACAAGAAACCCGGTGACAGCCACCGCGTCTGCTTGCCGCACAAGGAGATTTTCGAGGCGCTGGAGCCGGGTTCGACCCTGCTCGTCAACGACGGCAAGATGCGGCTGAAGGTGAAGGACTGCGGAGACGATTTCGCCAACTGCGAGGTGATCGTGGGCGGCACGATTTCCGACCGCAAAGGCGTGAACGTGCCCGACGTGGTGCTGCCGCTGGCTGCGTTGTCGGACAAGGACAAGGCCGACCTCGAGTTCGCCTGCGAACTGGGCGTGGACTGGCTTGCGCTGTCTTTCGTGCAGCGCCCTGCCGACGTGGAAGAGGCCCGCGCGCTGGCCAAGGGTCGTGCCGCCGTGCTCGCCAAGATCGAAAAGCCCGCCGCCGTGCGCGCCTTCGACGATATCCTCGCAGTCTGCGACGCGATCATGGTGGCGCGGGGAGATCTGGGTGTGGAGCTTCCGGTCCAGAACGTGCCGCCGATCCAGAAGCGCCTCGTCCATGCCTGCCGGCGCGCCGGCAAACCGGTGATCGTCGCCACCCAGATGATGGAGTCCATGATCGAAAGCCCGGTGCCCACGCGGGCCGAGGTCTCGGACGTGGCCAATGCGATCTACGAAGGTGCGGACGCCGTGATGCTCTCGGCGGAATCGGCGGCCGGGAACTACCCGCGCGAAGCGGTGTCGACCATGACGAAGATCGCGCATGAGGTGGAAAGCGACCCGACCTATCGGCAGGTCCTCAACAACTCCCGCTATGTCGAACGCAAGACCATCGCCGACGGCATCGTGTCCGCCGCGCGCGAGATCGCGGAAGCCACCGACATCCAGGCCATCGCCTGTTTCACCCAGTCCGGCACGACCGCTTCGCTCGTCGCGCGGGAACGGCCCGAGGTGCCGATCATCGCGCTCACGCCGCTCGTGGGCACGGCGCGGCGCCTGTGCCTCACCTGGGCCGTGCAGAGCTTCCTCACCGACAAGGTGGACCGCTTCAAGATGGCCGTGGTCGCCGCCGCCCGGGCCGCGCGCGACAGCGGCATCGCCACCGAGAACGACCAGATCGTCGTCACCGCGGGCGTGCCCTTCAACGTGCCCGGCACCACGAACATCCTGCGCGTCGCGCCCTGCGCGGAGCGTTTGATCTTCGCGACCGACCCGGAGTAGCCTGCGCGCACCCGGTGAGGCCTGCCGGGACGGAGTGTCCCATGCCCTACGACCTGCACATGGCGATCGGTATCACGATCCTCGCCCTCGCCATCCCGGCGACGATCAACGCTTGGATCGACCGGCGCCTGCCCATCGTGTCGGGCATCTTGGTCCTGATGGGCGGCGGGCTCATGGGCTATGCCTGGCGCGAGAAACCGGGAGGCTACGACTGGCAGGACCTGCCGACGAGCTTCATCACGGTGATCGGGCATTACCTTTAGGCGGAAAGAGCCTGAACCCCCTTGCCAGACGGGACAACCCCCCTTATACGGCGCACTTCCATGCGCGGCCGGCCAATGCGGCATGCCGAGTCGCGCCTAACGTCAGAATAGAATGGAGACGCAAATGCCCAAGATGAAGACCAAATCGAGCTGCAAGAAGCGGTTCAAGGTGTCTGCGACCGGCAAGGTCATCACGGCTCAGGCCGGCAAACGCCACGGCATGATCAAACGCCACAAGAAATTCATCCGCAACGCTCGCGGTACCACTGTCATGTCGGCTCCTGACGCGAAAATCGTCAAGTCGATGATGCCCTACGATCGCTAAGAGGAGCTAAGACATGTCCCGAGTCAAAGGCGGAACCGTCACCCACGCACGTCACAAGAAAGTCCTGAAGGCTGCGAAAGGCTACTATGGCCGTCGCTCCAAGACCTTCAAGACCGCGACCCAGGCCGTCGACAAGGCCAACCAGTACGCGACGCGCGACCGCAAGCAGCGCAAGCGGAACTTCCGCTCGCTGTGGATCCAGCGCATCAACGCCGCCGTGCGCGCGCATGACGAAGCGCTGACCTATTCGCGCTTCATCAACGGTCTCGCGACCGCCGGCATCGAAGTCGACCGCAAGGTCCTCGCCGATCTCGCCGTGCACGAGCCGGAAGCCTTCGGCGCGATCGTCGACAAGGCGAAAGCCGCGCTGGCTGCCTGATCTGAGGATTGGGAACTGAATTGAGGGGCCGCGCGGGAACGTGCGGCCCTTTCCTTATGCGCCCACCAGTCTTGCATCGCACCGCGTCTGTGCTAGCAGAGGGCAAGCTGAAAAACGGGGACCCCCGATGGACGATCTGAAGACGAAATACCTTGGCCTCATCAATGCCGCTGGCGACGAAGCGACGCTGGAGGACATTCGCCTGCAAGCCGTGGGCAAGAAGGGCGAAGTGGCGCTGGCCATGCGCGAGCTGGGCAAGATGACGCCGGAGGAGCGGCAGGAGCAGGGTCCCAAGCTCAATGCACTGAAGGACGAGATCAATTCGGCGCTCACTGCCAAGAAGGTGGCGCTCGGGGACGCCGCGCTCAATGAACGGCTGGCGGCGGAGTGGCTCGACGTGACGCTGCCGTCGCGGGGCCGTCGGATGGGCACGATCCATCCGGTGAGCCAGGTGACCGAGGAAGTCAGCGCGATCTTCGCCGACATGGGTTTCGCCGTGGCCGAGGGTCCGCAGATCGAGGACGACTGGCACAACTTCGACGCGCTCAACATCCCACCGCACCACCCCGCGCGGCAGGAGCATGACACCTTCTACATGCACCGGGCCGAGGGCGACAATCGCCCGCCCCACGTGCTGCGCACCCATACCTCGCCCGTGCAGATCCGGTCGATGATGGCGCAGGGCGCGCCGATCCGCGTTATCGCGCCGGGCCGCGTCTATCGGTCAGACTACGACCAGACCCACACGCCCATGTTCCACCAGATCGAGGGGCTGGCCATCGACAAGGACATCTCCATGGCGAACCTCAAATGGGTGCTCGAGGAGTTCTTCACCGCCTTCTTCGGCACCGAGGTCAAAACCCGCTTCCGCGCCTCGCACTTCCCCTTCACCGAACCCTCGGCAGAGGTCGACGTGCAATGTTCGTTCGAGGGCGGCACGGTGAAAGTGGGCGAAGGCAACGACTGGCTCGAAGTGCTGGGCTCCGGCATGGTCCACCCCAAAGTGCTGGAGTATGCGGGCGTGAACCCGGCGGACTGGCAGGGCTTCGCCTTCGGCATGGGCATCGACCGGATCGCGATGCTGAAATACGGCATCCCCGACCTGCGCGCGTTCTTTGACAGCGACCTGCGCTGGCTGCGGCATTACGGTTTTGCCGCGCTGGACGTGCCAACGATGCGGGGTGGGGTGAACCGCTAAGGCCCAAGACGAACAGAGGTTTGCGCCCGGCACGAGGGTGGGCGCTTGCGCCCGCCTTGGGGGCGGGTCGGGCGCAAACCGGATCGCAAGCGATCCGGTGGGCTTGCTGGACCGGGCATCGCACCGCTAAATGTAGCCCATGCCCCTCTTCCACCCCGACAACCGCACCCGCTCCGAGGCCTCCCGCAAACTCTACGCGCGGTATGAGGTCGCCCATACTGGCGTCGACTTTCTCGCGGCGGCCTGTTTCCTGATCGGGTCGTTCCTCTTCTTCTCCAACACCACGCAATACGCCGCCACATGGCTCTTCGTGATCGGCTCCCTCGCCTTTGCTGCCAAGCCCACGATCCGCCTGATCCGGGAGGTCAAACTCTACCGCTTGGGCGACCTCGAAACGCTTGCCGAAAGGGACACGTGATGACCGACGAGATGGAAGACCTCAACGACACCTACCCGGGCGCCGGTAACTTCACCTTCGGCGACAACCCCAGGCTTTGCGCCGAGCTTCTGGCCCTCGTGCGGTCGGGCAGGAAGACCGCGACCTGCGCGGCGCTGGCCGATTTCGACGACGACCCGGGCGCGATGCCCAAGGTGGGCCGCGCCGATATCGCGATGAACTGGGACGGGTCGCCCGCGCTGGTCATCCGGACGGTCAAGCTGACCGAGATCCGGTTCTGCGACGTGCCCGAGGACCTCGCCCTCAAGGAAGGTGAGGACGCATCGTTCGAAAGCTGGCGCAAGAACCACGAGCGGTATTTCAAGAGAAACGGCGGCTTCGACCCCGAGATGATGCTGCTTTTCGAGGAATTCGAGCTGGTCGAGGACCTCGCCACGCGCTGATCTGCGCAGGGCTGGAACTTCTCCCGGAGCCCTCTCGTTAGGCGCGTCGCAACGCCAGACAAACGGAGGTCCCATGGGTCTTTTTCGCCATGCCAACCGACAACGCAGCGAAGCGTCCAGAACGGTCTATGCCCGCTTCCAATTGATCTATACCGCCGTGGACTTCGGCGCGTCGCTCGCCTTCGTCGCGGGGTCGCTCATGTATATCCTCGGGGTGGACGAAGCGACGGTGATCTGGGTTTACCTCGCAGGCTCCCTGCTCTTCGCCGCCAAGCCCAGCCTTCGATTGCTGCGCGAGATCCGCCTCTATCGCATGGGGCATGTCGAATACCTTGCACAACGGGCCGAACCCTGAGCCGCAGGCTTTTCAATCCCGGCCAATTGCCGTAAATCGCGCGAGGCACGCGCAAAGGACCGTCTCGATGAAATTCACCCTCTCGTGGCTTCACGACCACCTCGACACCACCGCCTCGGTTGACGAGATCGCGGAAACGCTGACCGACCTCGGTCTGGAGGTCGAGGGGATCGAGAACCCCGGTGACAAGCTGTCGACCTTTACGCTGGCCAGGATCAAGCACGCCGAACAACACCCCGACGCCGACCGGCTGCGCGTCTGCACGGTGGAAACCGACGAGGGCGACAAGACCATCGTCTGCGGTGCGCCCAATGCGCGCGCCGGAATTACGGTCGTTCTGGCCAAACCCGGCGATTACGTCCCCGGCATCGACACGACGCTGTCGGTGGGCAAGATCCGCGGCGTCGAAAGCCACGGCATGATGGCGTCGGAACGCGAGCTTGAGCTGTCGGACGAACACAACGGCATCATCGAATTGCCCTCCGGCGAGGTCGGGCAGAAGTTCATCGACTGGCTCGCGGCGAACGATCCGGCGCGGGTCGACCCGGTCATCGAGATCGCCATCACCCCGAACCGCCCCGATGCGCTGGGGGTCCGGGGCATCGCCCGTGACCTCGCCGCGCGGGGTCTGGGCACTTTGAAGCCCGAGCCGACCGCGCATGTAGAAGGCACTTTCCCCTGCCCGATCACCGTCACCATCGACGGCGATACCGAGGGCGAGAATGGCTGTCACATATTCCAGGGACGGGTGATCCGGGGCGTCAAGAACGGCCCCTCGCCCGTCTGGCTGCAACAGCGGCTCAAGGCCATCGGTCTGCGCCCGATCTCGGCGCTCGTCGATGTGACCAACTTCTTCACCTACGACCAGAACCGCCCGCTGCACGTCTTTGATGCGGACAAGGTCCATGGCAACCTGCGCATCCACAAGACCGTGGGCGGCGAGACGCTGCTCGCGCTCGACGAAAAGACCTATACCTGCGCCCCCGGCGCCGTCGTGATTTCGGACGACCATGGCGTTGAAAGCGTTGCGGGCATCATGGGGGGCGAGGAAACCGGCTGCACCGAGGACACCGTGAACGTGTTCGTCGAGGCCGCCGTCTGGGACACCATCCAGATCGCCAAGACGGGCCGCGCGCTCAAGATCAACTCGGACGCGCGCTACCGCAACGAACGCGGCATCGACCCGGCGTTCAACCCGCTGGCCATCGAACTGGCCACCCAGATGATCCTCGACCTCTGCGGGGGCGAGGCCTCGGACGTGGTGACGGCGGGAGAAGTGCCTGACACCGCCCGCGCCTACAAGCTCGACACCGCGCGCTGTTCGTCTCTCGTCGGCATGGAGATTGCCCCGGAGACCCAGCGCGCGTCGCTCACCGCGCTGGGGTTCGAGATGGAGGGCGACATGGCCCATGTCCCCTCATGGCGCCCCGACGTGCAAGGCGAGGCCGACCTGATCGAGGAGGTCGCGCGCATCGCCTCGCTCACCAAGCTCGAAGGCAAGCCGCTCGCGCGCGCCAACACGGGTGTACCAAAGCCGATCCTGACGCCCCTCCAGAAGCGCGAGAACATCGGTCGCCGCACGGCTGCCGCGTTGGGCTACAACGAATGCGTGACCTACAGCTTCATCGACGCGAAGTCGGCGGCGATGTTCGGGGCCGAGGGCCGGGCGACGGAACTCGACAACCCGATCTCGTCCGAGATGTCGCACATGCGCCCGGATCTTCTGCCGGGTCTTCTGCAAGCCGCCGCCCGCAATCAGGCGCGCGGGTTCGCGGACCTCGCACTCTTCGAGGTTGGCGCGGCCTGGCACGGCGGCGAGCCGGGCGAACAGACCCTGCGTATCTCCGGGTTGCTGGTCGGCAAGACCGGCCCCAAAGACGTTCACGGCGAGAGCCGGTCGGTGGATGTCTATGACGCGAAAGCCGATGCCGAGGCAATCCTGTCGGCCATGGGCGCGCCCGCCAAGATGCAGATCCAGCGCGGGGCAGAGAGCTGGTGGCACCCCGGGCGTCACGGCAAACTTTGCCTCGGGCCCAAGGTGGTGATGGGCGTCTTCGGCGAGGTGCACCCCAAGGTGCTCGCCGAGATGGGCGTGAAAGGCAATGCCGTTGCCTTCACGCTCTACCCGGAAACCATTCCCTTCCCGAAATCGACCTCGGCCTCGCGGCCCGCGTTGACCATTTCTGACCTGCAGCCGGTCGAACGCGACTTCGCCTTCGTCGTGGCCGCTGATGTGGACGCGCTGACGCTCGTCAATGCGGCGGCGGGCGCGGACAAGGTGTTGATCGAAGAGGTCCGCGTCTTCGATCAGTTCACCGGGGGCAAGCTCGGGGACGAAGGCCTGAAATCGCTCGCCATCACCGTGCGCATCCAGCCGAAGGACGCGACGCTGACCGAGAAGGACCTCGAGGCACTGTCGGCCAGGATCGTCGAGAAGGTGACCAAGGCCACCGGCGGCACGCTGCGGGGCTAGGCCGGTTCACATACAAAAATCCCCCGGTCGGCCAAGCCAACCGGGGGCAGCACTGACGCGAAGGGGGAACGTCAGTGGCGGGGGTCAATTCGAGGAGGTCTCACCGGTCGCTTCCGCGCCTAGTTCGAGCCCCATACCGTCTTCGGCCATGCTCGCGGCTTCTTCGTCCAGCACGTCTTCGGCGTCCTGAAGCGTCTGGTCGAGCGTATCGCCTGCGGCATCCGCAGTCTGTTCCATCGCGCTGTTGGTCGTAACCGACCCGCGCATCGCGACTTCACGGGCCTCGTCCACTTCGACCATGCCGTCGCCGTTCATGTCATAGGTCTGCAAGGCAAGCTCGGCATTCGCGCCGAAGGTCGCCTGAAGCTCGGTCATGTCGAGCGTGCCATCCGCATTCGCATCAATACCGGAAAAGCTCATCGCCTGAGCGTTGGCGATGCCCGTGACCCCGAATGCGGCCACAATGGCAAGGGTCGGAAGGGCGAGCGTTTTCTTCGATGTCATGATCGTTCCTTTCGTTTCGGATCATTTACGGGTCCAACCTGTGCCCTTGCCTCCGGCTTTGCGAGCGCCCCGACGCAAGCGCGTCGATTTCAGCAGCGCCTTGCCAAGGGACAGCGAAACCTTGCCGCCGCGTCGGCAGAACTCCCCCCGCAATCGGCAGGGGAGCGCCCATTTGGAACCAAGAACCCCTGCCCGGCGTTCTATGGACAATTCCTCCCTCGCCCCCCTCAGGGTGTCAGACAGAACGGAGACAAACATGTTCGAACTTTCCGGCTTCTTTGGCCTCATCCTCCTCGCGCTCGACATCTGGGCGCTGATCTCGATCTTCTCGTCGGGTGCCTCGACCGGGTCCAAGGTTCTCTGGGCCCTGCTTGTGATCATCCTGCCGCTGCTCGGCTTCATCATCTGGCTCGTGGCCGGCCCGAAATCGAGCGCCCGGACGGTGTAAGGCTTCTTGAGGCCAGGGTCCTTCAAGACACGACATGAGGCGGTCGGGAGCCCTCTCCCGGCCGCCTTTGGCGCGTGGGGAAACGATCCTTTGCCAGATGTTCGAATTGTGCTAGCATTCGCGACAGCCGATGCAACGGCGCTTTTGGACAGTGAGGGGCGAAATGCTCAAGGAATTCAGAGACTTCATTGCGCGCGGCAATGTCATGGACATGGCCGTCGGTATTATCGTTGGCGCGGCCTTTACCGCCATCGTCACGTCGCTTGTCGCGGACCTGATCAACCCGATCATCGGGCTCTTCACCGGCGGCATCGACTTCACCAACAACTATGCCGTGCTCTCCGGCGATGTCCCCGAGGGCGCATCGCTCGAAGCGGCGCGGGAATCCGGCGCGTCGATCTTTGCCTATGGCAGCTTCATCATGGCCCTGATCAATTTCCTGATCATCGCCTTCGTGGTCTTCATGCTCGTGCGCATGGTCAACAAGATCAAGGCGGCCGCCGAAGGACCCAAGGTCGAAACCCCCAAGGAAGCTCCGCCGCCGCCGCCGGAAGTGGCACTACTCACGGAAATCCGCGACGCGCTCAAGGCGCGCTGACGGACCACTGACTCACTGCAAAGGGCCCGCCCCGGCGGGCCCTTTTCGTTTGCCGAAGAACCGCAAGACCAAAGGACCCGGACATAATGGAAGAGCAAATCCAACAGCAAGTTGCCACATGGCTCGACCGCTTCGGAGAGCTGATCCCCTATCTGCTCGACGGCGTGAAGGCGCTTCTCATCCTCATCGTCGGCTGGATCATCGCCGCCGCCATCAGCCGCATGGTCAAGAAACGCGTCGACAACGCCAAACGCATCGACCCGACCGTCGGGAACTTCATCGCCTCGATGGTGCGCTGGGTGCTGCTCGGCATCGTGGGGATCACGGTCCTCAATGTCTTCGGGGTCGAAGTCACCTCGCTCGTCGCCATGCTCGGCGCCGCAACGCTGGCCATCGGCCTCGCGCTTCAGGGCACGCTGGGCGACCTCGCGGCGGGTTTCATGATCATCCTCTTCCGGCCCTATCGCAACGGCCAGTACATCTCGATCGACAGCACATCGGGCACCGTGAAGGAGATCAACCTTTTCTTCACCGAGCTTGCGACGCCGGACAACATCCAGATCATTGTCCCCAACGGCAAGGCATGGGGCGCGATCATCACGAACTACTCGGCCCATGACACCCGCCGCGTCGACCTGACCGTGGGCATTGATTATTCCGACGACATGGACCGCGCCATGGAGGTCATGCTCGAGATGGCAAAGGCCGATGCCCGCGTCATGGACGACCCGGAGCCCTGGGTGCGCGTGACCAACCTTGGCGATTCCTCCGTCGATCTGACCATGCGCATCTGGGCCGCCGCCGCCGACTACTGGGACCTGAAGTTCGCCATGACCAAGGCGGTCAAGGAACGCTTCGACGCCGCCGGCCTGTCGATCCCCTTCCCGCAACAGGTGTCCTGGGTCCAGTCCGATCCCGGCACCTCGCTCGCCGTGGCGCAGACCCAGCGCGCGGCAGAGTAGCGCGCGCCCGATTCCATGCTATCCTTCCCTCATTCAGCAGGAGGGGAGGTCGCATTGGACCGCAGGATTTTCATCGCCACAGGCCTCGCTGCCATTACCCTGGCCGGACCCGCCACGGCACAGACTCACGCCGTCAACTCGCCGCGAGACGGCTTTCTGAACCTGCGCACCGGGCCGGGCGAACAATTCGACATCATCGGGCGCATGGGCCACGGAAGCCGCGTCACCATCCTTGAAAGCGCCGGAAGCTGGGTGCGCGTGCGCCATGACAGCGGCACGGTCGGCTGGTGTTCCGCCCGCTACCTCGCCGCGCTGGCGGTGTCGCCCTATTACTACGTCTATTCGCCGGGGGACGGTTTCCTCAACCTGCGCACGGGCCCCGGCACCCGCTATTCCATCATCGGACCGATGTACAACGGCGAGGAAGTCCGCATCCTCGAACGCGCCGGAGAATGGGTCCGCGTGCGGCATCAGAGCGGCACCGTCGGTTGGTGTTCGTCGAAATATCTGAGGCAGTGACGACCACCGCGCGTTTCCTGCCGAATGCGTGTTGACAGGCCCCGCAGGTGGCGGTATCTGCCCCCCCTGTGATGGCGTGGTAGCTCAGCTGGTTAGAGCACAGCACTCATAATGCTGGGGTCGGCGGTTCAAGTCCGCCCCACGCTACCATCACTCTCCCCGACAATGTCTCGTCATGATTTCAACGCAACCTGCGGCGAAATCACGTCGATCTCCAACGCCCGACCGACGGCGTAGTTGGTGAGCTGGCCGGCGTGGGTGTTGAGCCCGGCGGCAAGGCCCTCGTCGGCGAGACAAGCCTCGCGCCAGCCGAGGTCGGCGAGACGCAGCATGTAGGGGAGCGTGGCGTTGCCGAGCGCGAGGGTCGAGGTTCGGGCGACGGCGCCCGGCATGTTGGCGACGCAATAGTGCATGATGCCGTCGACCTCGTAGATCGGGTCCTGGTGTGTGGTGGGCCGCGAGGTTTCGAAGCACCCGCCCTGGTCGATGGCAACGTCGACGAGCACGGCCCCCGGTTTCATGCGGCCAAGGTCGGCGCGCGTGACCAGCTTGGGTGCCGCGGCTCCGGGTATGAGCACGGCACCGATCACCATGTCGGCGCTGGAGAGCGCCTCTGCCAGTCGCGCTTTCGAAGAAAAGGCGGTCGAGAACTCTCCCCGGAACATGTCGTCGAGCTGACGCAGGCGCTGCAGCGACATGTCGAAGACGGTGACCTGCGCGCCCATGCCTGCGGCCACGCGGGCGGCCTGGGTGCCGACGACGCCGCCGCCAAGCACGACGACCCGGCCCGGTGTCACCCCGGGCACACCGCCCAGCAGAACCCCGCGTCCGCCGTTGGCCTTTTGCAGCGTCCAGGCACCCACCTGGGGCGCGAGCTTGCCCGCGACTTCGGACATCGGCGCGAGCAGGGGAAGGCGGCCATCCCGGTCAAGCACGGTTTCATAGGCGATGGCCGTCACGCCGCTGTCCAGAAGGTCGCGGGTCTGATCCGGATCGGGCGCGAGATGGAGATAGGTGAACAGAAGCTGCCCTTCGCGCAGTTGCCTGCGCTCCACCGCCTGCGGTTCTTTCACCTTCACGACCATGTCGGCGCGGGCGAAGACCTCTTCGGCGGTGCTCACGATGGTCGCACCGACCGCGCGGTAATCCTCGTCCGTGAAGCCCGAGCCCTGCCCCGCCTGCGTTTCGATGATCACCTCGTGGCCATGCGAAACGGCCTCGCCGGCGGCAGCGGGGGTCACGCCGACGCGGTATTCCTGCGGCTTGATTTCTTTCGGGCATCCGATGAGCATTTGGTCCTCCTCTTTGCCCCATCTTCCCGCGAAACCCACGCAAACGGGTTGAATTTCATCGTTCCGTGAGACGAAATGATCGAAGGAACGCGCACAAGGAAAGGTCTTCATGCAAAATTCTACCGTTGACGAGGCGCTGGACGATATCGACCGCCGCATCCTTGCCGCGCTTCAGCGCACCGGGCGCATGTCGAATGCCGAACTGTCGGAAAAGGTTCATCTGTCCGCCTCGGCATGTCACCGACGGGTGCAGCGGCTCGAGAAGGACGGCTATATCCGGGATTATGTCGCGCTCCTGAACCCGCGGAGGATCGGTTATCCCACGATGGTCTTCGTCGAGATCAAGCTCTCCGGTCAGGCCGACGAACTGCTGGAGGCCTTCGAACGCGAGGTGGCCCTGGTTCCGGAGGTGCTCGAGTGCCACCTGATGGCCGGCTCGGCGGATTACATCCTGAAGGTCGTGGCGCGCGACACCGACGACTTCGCCCGGGTCCACCGACAGAAGCTCGCCCGGCTGCCCGGCGTTCTGGGCATGCAGTCGAGCTTTGCGCTGCGCACGGTCTTCAAGACCACGGCGCTTCCGACCTAGGCCGGAACCATCACCGGCGAGCGCCGTTCCCGGATGGGCAGGTGGACGATGGCCGAGAAGGCCCCCACCCCCACGCCGATCCACCAGACAAAGGTGTAGTCCCCCGTCAGGTCATACATCCGTCCGCCCAGCCAGACGCCAAGGAAGCTGCCCAGCTGGTGCGAGAAGAAGACGATTCCATAGAGCGTGCCCATGTAGCGCAACCCATAGAGATGCGCTACGAGCCCGGAGGTGAGCGGCACGGTGGCGAGCCAGAGACTCCCCATGACGATTGAGAAGACGATGACGCTGGTGGGCGTGATCGGCATCAGGATGAAGACGGCCGCGGCAATGGTCCGACCCGTATAGATCGCGGCGAGGAGGTATTTCTTCGAGAAGCGGTTCCCCATCCAGCCGGCAAAGAGCGTTCCGGCGATGTTCGCCGCCCCGATCAGTGAAATTGCGACCGCGCCCAGTGCCGAGGTGGTCGAAACGCCGATCGAAGCCAGCGTTCCGGAGGGGTCGATGGCACCGCACATCTCGGTCACGAAAGCGGGGAAATGCGCGGTGATGAAGGCGAGCTGGTAGCCGCAGGAGAAAAAGCCGAGAAAGATGAGCGTATAGGACGGATCGCGGAACGCGCGCTTGAGCACCGTGCCCATGCTTTCCTCGAGCTCCATCCGGGACACGGTGGGCGCGCGCATCATGGGGAGCGCCGCCAGCACCGCGATGATCGCCACTGCGAAGACGATGAAGACGCTCTGCCACGACATGAAGGACAACATCCATTCGGCAAGCGGCGCGCCAAAGACCTGCCCGGCACTGCCCGCCGCCGTCGCGATGGCCAGCGACATCGAGCGGTTCTTGTCCGAGGAGGCCCGCCCGACGACGGCGAGGATGACCCCGAAGCCGGTGCCCGCAATACCGAAGCCGACAATGAACTCGAGCATCTGGTGCGCGAGCGGCGTGGTCGCGAAGGACGACAAGAGCAGCCCGGCGGCATACATGAGCGAGCCGATGACGATGGCCTTTCGATCCCCGATCTTTTCGGCGATCGCGCCGAAGATCGGCTGGCCAATGCCCCAGGCAAGGTTCTGGATCGCGATGGCGAGCGAGAAATCCGCCCGCGCCCAGCCGAAGTCCTCGGCGATGGGGATCTGGAATACGCCGAAACTGGCGCGGATCGCGAAGCTCACGATGATGACGATGCACCCCGCGACGAGAACGGGGGTGATCAGGCTTTGCTGGCCGCGCGCTGTGTCCATGGGGAGCCTCCAGTTGCCGCGCCAGATTGTCGCAATTGCCGGCGGCGTCAAACGACAAATGATGATGTGACCAATCAGCTTTCCCTATGCGAACCAGCGCGGTAGAGGATGGCCATGAGCGAGACGCTGCAAGAGATATATGCCGCAAAGGTGGCCAAAGGCGACCTCACGCCCGATCCAGCGCAGGAGGCGGCCTTGCCGCTGCTCGACGACATACGGGCCGGGCTGATCGCCGCTGGGTCGAAGAAGAAGGGGTTCCTGTCCGGGCTCTTCCACAAGCCCGAGGATATGCCCAAGGGGCTTTACCTCTGGGGCGGCGTGGGCCGAGGCAAGTCGATGCTCATGGACCTGTTCGTCGACCACCTTCCCATCGAGGGCAAGCGCCGGGTTCATTTCCACGCCTTCATGCAGGAGGTGCAGGACGGGTTGCACCAGGCGCGCAAGGCAGGCGAATCCGACGCGCTCGCCCCGGTCGGGGCAAAGATCGCGCGCGACCTTCGGCTGCTTGCATTGGACGAGATGCAGATCACTGACATCGCGGATGCCATGGTGGTGGGGCGGCTCTTCCAGATGCTCTTCGCGGCCGGGGTCGTGGTGGTCACGACGTCCAACCGCGTGCCCTCGGACCTTTACAAGGACGGGCTCAACCGCCAGCTTTTCCTGCCCTTCATTGACCTGATCAAGGACAAGCTCGTGGTCCACGAACTGGCCAGCCCCCGGGACTACCGGCAGGATCGGCTGACCGGGGCGCAGGTCTATTTCACCCCGGCCAATGCCGACGCCCGGCGCGAGATCGAGGCGGTCTGGCAGGATCTCATCGGCGGTGGAGAGGCCGCCCCCCTCGTGCTCACGGTCAAGGGGCGCGAGGTGGTCATTCCGGCCTACCGCAATGGCGTGGGCCGCGCGCGGTTTCACGACCTCTGCGGCAAGATGCTCGGGCCTGCCGATTACCTTGCCGTCGCCGATGCTCTGCGCGTCCTCGTGCTCGAGGATATCCCGGCGCTCGGGCGGTCGAACTTCAACGAAGCGAAGCGCTTCGTGACGCTGGTCGATGCCCTCTACGAAGCGCATGTCCGGCTCGTCGCCTCGGCCGCGGCCGAGCCGGAATACCTCTACCTCGAGGGCGAAGGGTCCTTCGAGTTCGAGCGCACGGCGTCGCGGCTTCGGGAAATGCAGGACAAGGACTGGGGCCAGTGACCACCGATCTTGCGTTGGGCTTGGACGAGATGTCGGGGCGTTGCCACCCGACAGAAGGATCGTTGTTTTCTATTCGCGCGGAAGGCTGACGAATTCGCCTGTGAATTCGTCGAAGCAGCCTGCCGAAACGAGCATGCTCCGAACGTCTTGCGCAAATGTCTGGCTATACGTGGCCACGAGCACCAGCACGGTGCCCAGAAGCAACCTCAACATCCCGTCCCCCAGTCCTGTCCTGCTCGACAGGTCCATGTGCGGGACCGGAATTGGCAGTGATCCCGCGTAGTTAATAGCTGGTATTGTGCGCGAATCGCCCGAATCGGTCAACATAGAGTGTGATTCGCCGCCGCCGCGTCCGAATCGGAAGAAAAGCGATTCGTGTCAAAGGCTTGATTCGATTTGCGACCACCCGGCGGAGGTGACAGCGCGAAAATTATTTCCGGATCGGACCCATCAGGGGCGTCACCCGTTCTCGCGCAGGACCTGACCGGCGAGGTAGAGCGACCCGCAGATGAGCACGCGCGCCGCCGGATCCTCGGTGACGATTGCGCTCAGCGCCTCGGCGACGCTCGGCGCCGTCGTCGCCGAAAGCCCCGCCGTTCTGGCCGCAGCCGCCGTTTCCTCGGCCGACAGCGTGGCCGCCTCGCCGGGGATCGATACCGCCGTCAGCCGTTCCGCGTGCCCCATGAGCGGTCTCATGAAGCCGGCGATGTCCTTGGTGTTGAGCATCCCGCAGATCAGGTAGAGCTTCTTGTCCGTGAGCGTTTCGAGCACGCGTGCAATGGCCTGCCCCGCCGCCGGGTTGTGCCCGCCGTCGAGCCAGAGCTCGGCCCCGCCCGCAAGCTCCACCAGCGGCCCCTGGCGCAGGCGTTGCATCCTTGCAGGCCAGCTTGCGTTCACCATCGCGGCCTCACAGGCTTCTGTGCCCACGCGGAGCGCGCGAAGCGACGCGAGCGCGGCACCCGCGTTGTCGATCTGATGGGCGCCGATCAAGGCGGGCAGGGGCAAGTCGAGAAGCCCGGTTTCGTCCTGAAACACCAGCCGCCCGCGTTCCTGCCAGACGTGCCAGTGCTGACCCTGCGCGATCACCGGGGCGCCCAGCCGCGCCGCCGTCGCCTCGATCACCTCAAGCGCCTCGTCGTCCTGCGGGCCGACCACCACGGGCACACCGCGCTTGATGATCCCGGCCTTCTCGCCCGCGATCCTTGCCAGCGTGTCGCCAAGATACTGCGTATGGTCGATGGAGACCGGGGTGATGACCGACAGGACCGGATCCACCACATTGGTCGCATCGAGCCGCCCGCCAAGCCCCACCTCGAGCAGCGTGTAATCCGCTGGCGTTTCAGCAAAGGCGAGGAGTGCCGCCACGGTCGTGATCTCGAAATAGGTGATGCTTGCGCCGCCGTTGGCCTCGTAACAGCGGTCGAGCACTTCGGTCAGATGTGCCTCGGTGATCAGGTCGCCCGCGAGCCGGATCCGTTCGTGAAACCTTGCGAGATGCGGCGAGGTATAGGCATGGACGCGCTTTCCATCGGCTTCCAGCCCGGCGCGGATCATGGCCAGCGTCGAGCCCTTGCCGTTCGTCCCGGCGATATGGATCACCGGCGGCAGACGACGCTCGGGATGGTCCAACGCCTCGAGCAGCCGCCAGACCCGGTCGAGCGTCAGGTCGATGATCTTCGGATGAAGCGACATCATCCGGTCGAGGATGACGTCAGAGCCGGTCGTGCTCACTTTTTCGCAGGCTCCACCACGATGTCGGGGCCGGTGATCTCGGCCGGAAGGGCATCGCCCTCGGGTGCGGGAAGGTCACCCGCGACCGCGGGCGGCATCCCCATCATCATGCGCAGGATGGTGATCAGCTCGTCGCGCAGTTTTTTGCGGTGCGTCACGCGGTCGAGCATGCCGTGATCCAGAAGGTACTCGGCGCGCTGGAACCCTTCGGGCAGCTTCTCGCGGATCGTCTGTTCGATCACGCGCGGTCCCGCGAAACAGATAAGCGCATTGGGTTCGGCGATATGCACGTCCCCCAGCATGGCATAGCTCGCGGTGACGCCGCCGGTGGTCGGATGGGTCAGGACGACGATATAGGGCAGCCCCGCCTCCTTCACCATGTCCACCGCGACGGTCGTCCGGGGCATCTGCATGAGCGAGAGGATCCCTTCCTGCATCCGGGCACCACCCGCAGCGGAAAAGAGCACCAGCGGACGGCGCATCACCACGGCGCGTTCGGCGGCGGCGATGATCGCGTTGCCCACATACATCCCCATGGAGCCGCCCATGAAGCTGAAGTCCTGACAGGCGGCGACGATGGGCGTGCGCCCGATTTCGCCCTCGGCCACCAGCATCGCCTCACGCTCGCCGGTCGAATGACGGGCGGCCTTCATCCGGTCGGGATAGCGCTTCTGGTCCTTGAACTTGAGCGGATCGTCGATCGGCGCGGGCACCGAGATTTCCGAGAAGATGCCACCATCGAACAGTGCCGCGAAGCGTTCGCGCGGCGTGATCGCCATGTGATGATCGCAGGATGAACAGACATTCAGATTGTCCGAAAGCTCCCGGTGAAACAGCATCGTTCCGCATTCCGGGCACTTGATCCACAGATTTTCCGGCACCTCGCGGCGCGAGAAGAGCGAATTGATCCGGGGCCGGACGTAGTTCGAAATCCAGTTCATCGCGGGTTCCTTGGCCTCTGCCGCTGTCGCGTTTCGGGCTTACCTATGCCGCAAGGGCCGGTTTTGCAATCGCGTCGCGCCGGTTCATCCAGCGCCACCAGATCGCGAAGAGCACCAGCGTGAAGCCGGTCTGCGACAGGATCGACCAGGCGGTATAGCCCGACTCGAGCCCCATCTCGACCGCGAAGAGCGAGAAGCCTTCGAGATTGCCCTTGATCCCGATGAAGATGAGCGCGGCGTTGTTTCCGAAGTGCAACCCGGCCGCCGCCCCGATGTTCCCGGTGCGAATGGTGATCAGGCACAAGAGCACGCCGGTCGTCGTCGTGTTGATGACATAGGCACCTGCGTTGACATAGCCATAGGTGCCCGGATCGAAATGCAGGAGCCCGAAGATCAGGGACGGCAGGACCGCCCAGATGAGCGGCGACCGGAATCGCCCGCGCAGTTGCTGCAGCAGATAGCCACGAAACACCGCCTCTTCCGCGAAAGTCTGCAGGAAGATCACGGCGAGCGCCGGAAGCAGCCAGACGAGCCACTCGGACAGGGGACGGACCGCGACGATGCGCGGGCGGAACTCTTCGTCAAGGAACTGACGGTCGACATACATGAACGCGTACAGGAAGGTCGCCAGCGCAACCGTCGCCAGCACGCCCCAGCCGAAATGGGCCATGTTGATGCGCCGCGACGGGCCGAAGAGCGACGGATACCAACGCTTGTGAAGCAGGGGCAGCACGATGAGCAGCCCCAGGTGAAACCCGATGAAGGTCAGGAAAAAGAGCAGTGTCGACTGCGGCGTGAGCGCGGAGACCAGCTCGCGCGGCGGGGCGCCCGTCACATAGGCGCCAAGCTGGAACACGCCGGCCGTGGCCGCGAAGAAAATCCCGATGAGCAGCGCGAAGCCGAGGACCGTCCGCCAGATCTGAACGCGCGGCAGGGCTGGTTCCCAGAATGACTGCATGACTGACTCTCCTGTCGCTGTCCCGAACATAGCCATGACCCACGCGGGAACAAGGGACCCGGTTGCATCCGGGGGTCACCCTGCCTAGACCCGATGCGGACCACGTCACAAATTCCGGCCTCCCCATGCGCCAGCTTCTGCCTCTCGCCATTGCCGTCATGACCCTTCTGAGCGCCTGTTCGGGGGCCGGGTTCGGGACCGGGATGACCGGCGCGCCGGTCCGGGTGCTCGACGGCCGCGTGACCCTTGCGCCGCCGTTGGGCTACTGCGCGGACCGCTCGACGCTGCGCGACGACGCGACCGGGGCCTTCGTCCTTTACGGCGCATGCGGCGGTAAGGGGAACTCGGCTTCTCCTGCTTCGGCGCCTGCGGTCCTGACCGCCGCGGCCGCACCCGCCTTCGGAGCCGAGACCGCTTCGGCCGAAGGGATCGCCACGCTGGCGACGTTCCTTGAGACCGACGCAGGGCGCGGGGCGCTGTCGCGCACCGACAGTGGCGCGGCGGTCGAGGTTCTGAGCCTCGAACGAACCTCGGACCTCATCCTCGTGCGCGCCCGGGACGGCGCGACCGGCGATCTTGCGCCTGACTACTGGCGGGGCATCTTCCTCGTGCAGGATGCGCTCGTGACGGTTACGGTGTCGGGCACCCGCCCCTCGACGCTGACCTCACAGGCAGGACGCGATCTCATGATCGACTTCATTGCCACGATCCGCGCCGCGAACCCAGTCAGTGACACTGCGCCGGCCCCCGCAACCCCTGCCCGGTCCAGCGAGAAAGGGCTGGGCGCATTCTTCAAGCGTTTGCTCTAAGGCAATAAATTTGCTTTAGACAGGATACTGTTGATCAAACGGAAACTTAGGCTCCCATGGCGTTCGGCCCCTTCGACAAATTGTTGCACCGTCTGGTCATGCGTCGCTGGCAAAGCATCGCCGCCACCGCCGATTCCCTGCCGCTCGAAGCGCTCCGCCGGGTGCAGACCCGGGCGGCCCAGCTCCGGCAGGTGACGGACCGGGTCCTGCACGTGTCCAACGGCCGCCTCGCCCTGCCGCTGATCGGGTCGAACTCCTTTCCCAAGCCCCTCCATTCCGACTGGTCCTGGCGGCCGGAGCTTTGGCGTGGCCCCCTGTTTCCGCCCGGGCAGGCGAGCGTGGAGAGCAAGACGAAGATCGGGAAGGAAGTGACCGTGTTCCACGATTGCCGGATCTCGGAGCTGACCGTCCGGCAGATGCGCAACGGACACGAGGATGACCTCGCGCCCTTCGGGTTGCGCATGGACGTGTTCAAGTTCGACGGCTCCTTCCTGTCGCTCGTCATCGACCTTCCCGAAAGCGCGATGCGCGGACTTGGCCGCAAGCATCTGCTTCGCATGAACGCCACGGTCGAGACGGAGAAGAAGCTTGAAATCTTCGCCCGGCTCAATGTGCAGCACGGTCCCAACACGGAACAGATGGTGCGCGAACTGCCACTGGGAGACCGGGAAATCTCGGTTGATTTCGACCTCGCTTACACCAAGCTCAATGAAAAGCGGGTCGAACGCGCCTGGATCGACCTGATCTTCGAAGGGCCGGAAATGAACCAGGTCATGCTGCGCGACGTGAATTTCTCGCGCCGGCCACGGGCCGAAGTATAGAGGACTGCGATGACTGATCTCGTGCTGACCAAGACGCGGATCCATGCGGGCACCTGGGAAGGTGTGCTGACCGGTGCCGAAACGCCGCCCGATATCGAGGTGACGCACCACGGGCTCGTGGTCGACGGCGCCACCCTGCGGGGCGATCCCGAAGTCGAGGGTCAGTTTCGCGTCTCCGTGCCGATCCCGCTCGAGCTTCTGTCGGAGGGCGTCCAGACTTTCATCATCAGCCAGAAGGACGGCGACCGGCTGGCGAGCTTCACCATCGTCATGGGCCAGCCGCTGGACGAGGACTTCCGCGCCGAGATGGAACTCATCCGCGCCGAGCTCGACATGCTGAAACGCGCGTTCCGCCGGCATTGCGTGGAAACGACCTGACGTTCGCAGCGCCCGCTCAACGAGTCACGGAGGACAAGATGTCCGAGCCAAGCCTTCTCGGTATTCCCGGCGCACTGCGGCGTGCATCGACCAACCGGTTGCTCCTCAAAGAGGCCGTTCGCCACTTCGGCCCCTGCCGCTATACCGAGGCCGATATCGACTTTCCGGTGTTCAATCAGGACATTCAGGATGGTCCCGGCATACCCGAGGCGGTCCTGCGCCTGCACGAACAGATTGCAAAGGCCGATGCCGTCGTGATCTCGTCGCCCGAGTACAACAAGAACATCCCCGGCGTGCTGAAGAACGCGCTCGACTGGGTGAGCCGGGTCAAGGGCAACCCCTGGACGGGCAAGCCACTCGCCCTCATCGCCGCCTCCGACGGGCGCGCCGGGGGCGAACGCATGATGCACAACCTGATCCTGTGCGTGATGCCGTTCCGCCCGGCGCTCGTCTATGGTCCCGAGGTTTTCATCGCCAATTCGGGGACCGCTTTCGGAGACGACGGACGGCTCTTGAACGAACGCTCGGAAAAGAACCTGTCCGCCCTGATGGAGCGACTGCGCGCAGAGGTCGGGCGATGAAGGACGTCATCCTCTCCGACGGGATGGCCCCGTCGCGGGCACAGGCGCTTGCGGTGACGCTGGGGCTCGGTCGCGGAGTCGAGCGCGGCGACGCCCTGCCGCCGTTCTTTCATCAGATCTACTTCTGGGACCCGGTCGCCGCCGAGGCGCTTGGTCGGGACGGTCATCCCCGTGTCGGTCAGGGTCTTATCCCCGATCTGGGCCTGCCGCGCCGCATGTGGGCTGGCGGGCGGCTGGAGTTTCACGGTCCGCTTGTCGCCGGAGAGACCGCAGAGAAACGCTCGAGGGTCGAGAAGACCGAGCGCAAACAGGGCCGCAGCGGTCCCCTGGCCTTTGTCACGCTGCGCCATGACATCACGCAGAACGGCAAGCTTCGAGTTCAGGAATATCAGGATCTCGTCTACCGAGAGGTCCCCGACCTGAACACACCCGCGCCTCTCTCGCGGGAGGCCCCGGCTGACAAGCATGCCGAAGACGTGGACTTCACGACAACGCTGCTCTTTCGCTATTCCGCGCTCACCTTCAATGGTCACCGCATCCATTACGACGCCGACTATGCGCGCGAGGTCGAGGGCTATGCCGGGCTGGTGACGCATGGCCCGCTCTTGGCGCAACTCCTGATGCTGAAAGCCGAACGCGAGCTAGGGCTGCTCGTCGAGTTCAAGTTTCGCGCCGTCTCGCCTGCGGTGGTGCAGGAGACGCTGACCTTTTGCCGGGCCGGAAGGAAGCTCTGGGTCCGGGCACCGGACGGACGGCTGGTGATGGAGGCTGAGGCTCAGTAACGCTCGAAACCGGCAGTTCCGGCGACCTCGGGATGGCGCGCCACATGGTCGGCCTTGATCCGCTCGGACCCGCCCGCGCCGTCATGCCGCCAGCCCGGTGGCCGAAAGGCATATTCTGCCCGTTGCCGAAGGGTCAGACCGGGCCGGGTCACGTCGCGCCAGATCGCGACCCATTCATGAAACGCCACCCGGATCGGGTTGAAGGTGCCGATGTTATGGACGAGCCCATAGTCGGGCCTCTCGTCGGCCTGCTCGGGCACGAAGGTCCCGAAGAGCTTGTCCCAGACGATGAAGACCCCGGCATAGTTCGCGTCCAGATAGCGTGCATTGCGCCCATGGTGGACCCGGTGATGCGACGGCGTGTTCATCACCGCTTCGAACGAGCGCGGCAGCTTGTCGATCGCCTCGGTATGGATCCAGAACTGGTAGATGAGGTTGAGGCCGCCCACGAAAAGGATCATCGCCGGGTGGAAACCCAGTAGCACCAAGGGGGCGGAAAGGATCATCATGCCGGTAAAGGTGCCGGTCCACGTCTGCCGGAGCGCCGTTGTCAGGTTGTAGTGTTGGCTGGAATGATGGTTCACGTGGCTCGCCCAGACCCAGCGCACACGATGCCCGAAGCGATGCACCCAGTAATAGCGCAGGTCATCCAGCACGAAGCACAGGGCAACGACCCAGAGGCTCGTGCCCAGATCGAGCGGTGTCAGTTCCCAGAGCCACATGAGAAACCCGTAGGTGACGAAACCCAAGAGCACGCCAGCAACAACATTGCCGACACCCATCGCGAGCGAGGTCATGGCATCCCGCGCCTCGTAGCGCCCGCCCCGCTTGGCGATCACGATCCACGCTATCTCGATCAGGACAGCCGCGACGAAGAAGGGCACGGCGAGCGAGACGATATCCGGGTAACTCAGCGTGGACAGGTCTATCAGGTGGCCTCCTGTATTCGGGTTTTCCAGTCACGGGTTTCATCCGGGGTGAGCACCAGCGAGACCCGCGGCGCGGCGTAATCCGCAATATGCACCGACAGCCCGGCGGGCGTTTCGACCGGAATAGCACCGAGCAGTCGGTGCGTCGCCACATCCGCCCCCATGACCCAGAGAAGATGCAGCCCTTGCGCCTCGATCAGCGCGGCCTGCCGCGAGGCGGCGAGCGTGATGCTTTCGGGCGTCAGCGGCGGATTGTCGGCGATGAATTCGTGCCGCGCCGTGGCCTCGGTCAGCTCCATCGCGCGGGTCAGCCCGGCGAAGTAGAGCACCGCGAAAATCGCTGCGAGACCCACGACGACGATGACGGCCAACAGACCGAGTGGCATGACGGCTCCTCCCTGCCCGGAATGGTTGCCGGGCGGCACAGGGCTGTCAACGGGGACGCGAGGGAAGGATGGGCCGCCCCGACATGGAACCGGGGCGGCGCGCGATCAGGATAGGGCGCGCTTTACGCGCGGGATATTGCGCAGCACCAGAAAATCCAGTGCGCCGACCGCCACGAGGGCGACCGCCGCCAGCGGAAAGGCAAGCGCTGTTAGCCCGAGAACGACGACCCCCGGCACCCAGAGCCGACCCTCGACCTTGGGCGGGGCCGCCACACGGCGCGCAGCCTTGGGACGGCGTTTCCACCACATGACCAGACCCGACACCGGGATGAAGATCATCGACAGGCAGAACAGCGTGTTGAGAGCGAGGTTCCAGAGCCCCAGATCGCCTTCGTGAAAGGCGATGCCCCATGCCATCATCTTGGCATAGGGCGAATAGTCGGCATAGGGCACGTCGGCCAGCACGTTACCCGAATAGCGGTCGATGTGCAGCGTGCGGTCGGCGGCGGGGTTGTGACCATCGTTGGACATGCTGTCGTGGCTGATCGTCCAGACGCCCGTTTCATCCGCCGGAAAGCTGATCTGGAAGCGCCCCGGAAAGCCCAGCGTGCCGGCAAAGGCGGCCACCCCGTCGACCGTGACCGGCATGGCCACCGCGCTTTGCCCTGCGAGCGATCCGCTTTGCGGCATCGGCGTCTGTTCGAGCGTCCATGGCACTTCGTCGGCGGGACCGTGGTTCATCTCGGCATGGGTGGCATCGGACAGGGGCGCGCCCCATTTTTCGGCCGGAAAGGTGTTCCAGGCCTGCACCATCTTGCCGCCCCAGATCCCGGTCCAGCTCAGGCCCGAAACGAGGAACACCAGCATTACGACCGACATCCACGTCCCCAAGACCCCGTGCAGCGACTTCCACAGGGCGCGGCGGCGGGCGGTGACATCGGGAACGAGCATGGACCGTAGGCTGGTGCCACGCGACTTGCGCGGCCAATGCAGATAGAGCCCCGACAGCACAAGCAGGACCGCGAGCGAGGCGGCGACCTCGATCAGCCGGTCGCCGGTATCGCCGATCAGAAGCGTGCCGTGGATGTTGTTGGCGAGGTTGTAGAGCCCTGCGTCCCAAGGAAAGGTCTCGATCACCTCGGCGGTATAGGGGTTGATGACCACGGTTTGCGACGCCTCGCCGGCATTGATGCGGAACACCGCCACCCGGTCCGGACCCATCGGCGCGATGTATTGCCCGGCCTGCCCCCCCGGCACGGCGCTTTCGGCGGCGGCGGTCAGTTGCGACAGCGGCACGGGCGTTTCGCCGGGCGTCACATAGCCACGCTCGCCATTGATTTCGGTGATCGCGCTGACCCAGAACATGCAGAGCCCGGTCAGGGCCAGCATCACGAGAAAGGGAATGACATAGAGCCCGGCCCAGAAGTGCCAGCGCCATGCGGTGAAATAGAATGAAGTGGCCTGACGGGTCGTGCCCGCAGGATTTGCGTCCATCGTCGTCATGACGATATCTCCTTTTTGACTGTCTGATTTGAAACGGAAATCAGGCGGTCAGTGGCGGAGCTCTCGGGATCGGGCGGTCAAAGCGCGGGGCGCGGGGCGGAAGCGGCAGGGCCACCGGCTCCGGCGCAGCCTGGGCGAGGGTCGCGGCGAGGCGAACGCCCGGCAGATCGAAGGCGACGAGCGCGGAGCGCAGGTCGTTGAGGTGACAGAGCGCCCCCTTCTGGCTCGCGCCGTCTTCTCCGGGAATGTCCGACGCCGGGCCAATCGGAGCGCCGGTCGCGGGATCGACGGCCAGTTCGAGAGGCCCGTCGCCGGTGCAGATGACGACGGTCCATTCCCCAGCAGCATCGCGGGTCGTCATGACCGACGCCGGCAACAGGGCCGATATCGTCAGCGCGAAGGCGACGATCCAGCGGGTCAGAAACAGGGGCATGGCGGCGCGGCGCGACATGGGGTCGGTCTAGCGAAACCGGGCCGCTGTGCAAAGGGTTATCTGGTCCCCTGCGTTGCGCGTGTCTGCGTGGACGGCTCCTAGCCGCCCGCCCCCTCTGCGCCGATCATCGCCGCGACGATTGCGCGGGCGCTCTCAGACGACCAATCCGCGTCGCCCATCATCCGCGCGACCTCGTTCCCCTCCCGGTCGAGGATCACCGTCACGGGGAGGCCCATGACGCCCATCTGTGAGGCGAGCACCTTCTTCGCGTCGTAGAGTTTCGGCAGGTTCGTCACGCCGACCTCGTCGAAGAACTTCTGAACCGCCATCGGCTTGTTCCGCCCTGTGGCCACCGTCACCACCGCGAAATCCTCGCCGCCGAATTCAGCCTGCAAGGCGTCGAGCATGGGCATTTCGTGGCGGCAGGGCGCGCACCAGGTGGCCCAGAAGTTCAGCACCACCACCTTGCCCCGGTAGTCGGCGAGCGACCGTTCGGCCCCCGCCTCGTCCGTGAAGGTCGCCCCGCTCGCCGCCTTCGGCTCCGAATGGAACATGAGCTTCGTCATGCTCCCCTCGCGCAGCGCCTCCATCGACGCCGTATCCGCGAAGACCACGTTTGCACCCATGAGGAGGGCCGCGTATAGAGCCGTGCGATAGATCATCCAGTTCTCCCAGGTCCGTGCCATGACAAACGACACCAAAAATTCGGCGAATACCATGTGGGGCGGGCGCTTTGCCGCGGGTCCCGATGCGATCATGGAGGCAATCAATGCCTCCATCGGGTTCGACAAGCGCATGGCCCGGCAGGACATCACCGGCTCGCGCGCCCATGCGGCGATGCTCGCGGCACAGGGCATCATCTCTGATAAGGATGCGGAAGCGATCCGGGAAGGGCTTCTCACGGTTCTGTCAGAGATCGAGACCGGGACGTTTCAGTATTCCACCGCGCTCGAAGACATCCACATGAACGTGGAGGCGCGGTTGAAGGAGATCATCGGCGAACCTGCGGGCCGTCTGCACACCGCGCGGTCGCGCAACGATCAGGTCGCGACCGACTTCCGTCTCTGGGTCCGCGATCAGGTGGACGCGGCGATCGAAGGGCTCGACGCGCTCATCCGGGCCTTCCTTGATCAGGCCGAGGCGGGCGCGGATTGGGTCATGCCTGGGTTCACGCACCTCCAGACCGCGCAGCCGGTCACTTGGGGCCATCACATGATGGCCTATGTCGAGATGTTCGCGCGCGACAAGTCGCGGTTTCAGGACGCGCGAGTGCGAATGAACGAGTCGCCCCTTGGCGCTGCCGCGCTCGCGGGCACCGGGTTCCCGACCGACCGCCACATGACAGCGCAGGCGCTGGGGTTCGACCGGCCCATGGCCAATAGCCTCGACGCGGTGTCGGACCGCGACCATGCGCTGGAATTTCTCTCGAACGCCACGATCTGCGCGCTGCACCTCAGCCGCTTTGCCGAAGAGCTGGTGATCTGGTCCTCGGCCCAGTTCCGCTTCGTCACCCTGTCGGACCGCTTCTCGACGGGTTCGTCGATCATGCCGCAGAAGAAGAACCCCGATGCGGCCGAGCTGATCCGCGCCAAGATCGGGCGGATCATGGGGTCGATGGTGGCGCTGTTCACGATCATGAAGGGCCTGCCGCTCGCCTATTCCAAGGACATGCAGGAAGACAAGGAACAGGTCTTTGACGCCGCCGACAACCTGATGCTGTCGCTGGCCGCCATGACCGGGATGGTCACCGACCTGACCGCGAACAAAGATTCGCTCGCCGCCGCCGCCTCGTCGGGCTTTTCCACCGCCACCGACCTTGCCGACTGGCTCGTGCGCGAGCTGGGCCTGCCGTTCCGGGACGCCCATCACGTCACCGGCTCGCTGGTCGCCATGGCCGAGAAACAGGGCTGCGACCTGCCCGACCTGTCGCTCGCCGATATGCAATCCGTCCATGCGGACATCACCGGGGGCGTCTATGACGTGCTGACCGTCGATGCCTCGGTCGCGTCGCGGATGAGCTATGGCGGCACCTCCCCCGTGCGGGTGCGCGAACAGATCGCCGCGTGGCGAGAACGGCTGGGCTAGTCCCTAGCGATCTACCGGCAGTCCCGACGGCACACTGTCGGGCACACCCAGACGCTCGGCCTTGTCGGTGAGGGTTTCGAGGAAAGCGACAAGCGCAGCCACGTCCTCGTCCGGGAGCGGATGCACCGGCAGGTCGTTCGCCGCGGCGATTAGCTCGACCTCGTCCGGGTTCGCGATGACGAATGTATCGTTGGCACCGTCGAAGGCCGGGAGGGCAGCTGTTTCCAGCACATAGGCCCTCAGCGCCGCCGTCGGATCAAGGTGTTGGCGAATCACACCTTCGAGCGTGGGATAAGCCCCGTTGTGCCCGTAGGGCGCGGTCAGAGTCACGTTCCGAAGTGAGGGCGTGCGGAAGGCATAGGCATCCGCCGGATCGCCCGTCACCCGCATCCGGCCTTCGTCGCGTTTGTGGTTCTCGAAGCGCGCCGCCTTGCCCGGCCCGAACTGCGGCATGCCGATGGCGTGGAAGTCGTGGTCGGTCTGAAGCCAGCCTGAATGGCAGGAGGCGCAGCCCGCCTCGCCATAGAAAAGCTCCATGCCTCGCTGCGCCTCGGGCGGCAGTGTGGTCTCTCCCCGCATCATCCGGTCGAAGAGCGAGTCGGTCGCGCGCCATTCGAACCGGATGAAATCCGCCACGACATTGGAAATCTCGGGAAAGGTGATCGGCTGACCCGGCGCGATGGCGTCGAAGGCTTCGGCATATTCAGTGATTGCCGCCACCCGTGCGGCCAGTCGGTCCCAGGCCCCGCCCTCAGATGCGAGGAAGCCAAGGCGCACGGCCTCGCTCACCTCGTTCTCGGAGTAATGTCCGGCCATCTCGTCACCCGAGAGCACGGGGAACATGGACTGGGCCGACAGGATGCTGTCGAACCCCTCGACCATCTCGGCGCCCAGCGGCGTGCGAATGCCGTTGGGCTCGTTCGAATCGGCTTCGAGCCGCCCGTCATGGAACATCACGGTGAACTCTTCGGCGCCAAGGTTCCACAGCCCCGGCGCATTGCGCGGAATGCGCTGCTCGGGGCGGTTGTCGGCGGTCATGTGTCGTTCCGGCCCCATCATGTGCCCGCCCTCGCCGATGGAAAGCGACACACCGTCGGCGGTGCCGAGGGTCGGGTGGTGACAGGTGGAGCAGGCGATGTTGCGGTTGCCCGACAGGATCGGGTCGTAGAACAGGAGGTGCCCCAGCTCGACCCGGGCCATCTCGGTTGTCGCAAAGACCGGCTCGGGGCCAAGGTCCGGGCGGAACGGCGTGTCCTCCGCCGCGCTTGCCGCTACCGGAAGGAAAAGTACGCCGATCCAGGCCCGTGTCATGCCGCGCGCTCCGCATCCGCCGCGAGCGCCGGATAAAGCGCCGCATACCGTTGATATCCGGCCTCGTAGGCGGCCACATGGTCCCTGTCCGGTTCGATCACCTCGGCCACCTCGGGCGCGGTCATGACATCTGCCGGATCTGCCCTGGTGTCTGCGCATATCGCCAGCCGCGCCGCGCCCAGCGCCGCACCAAACTCGCCGCTCGCTGGCAGCGACAGGGGCAGGTTCAGCGTCGAGGCAATGGTTTCGAGCCACAAACGCGACCGCGCCCCGCCGCCGACGGCGAGCACGCTGTCGAGCGTCGCCCCGGTAGACTTCAGTGCTTCCCAGCTGTCGCGCAGAGCGTAGGCCACGCCTTCCATGACCGCCTGTGTCAACGCCTCGGAGCCTTGCGCCACGTCGAGACCCACAAAGGCCCCGCGCAGCTTGGCCGAGTTATGCGGTGTCCGCTCGCCCGAGAGATAGGGCAGGAAGAGGAGGTCGCCGGGGCCGCTGGCACGATCCGGGAGCGCTTGGGCCAGCTTGCCCGGCTCCGAATTCACCGCGCGCGCGAGCCAGTTCAGGCTGTCGGTGGCCGAGAGGATCACGCCCATCTGATACCAGCGATCCGGCACGGCGTGACAGAAGGTATGCACCGCGCTTTCCGGGGCCGGCGCGAAACTGTCCCGTGCCGCGAGGAGCACTCCGGACGTACCAAGAGACACGAAGCCCATGCCTTCGGCAAAGCACCCCGCGCCACAGGCCGCCGCGGCATTGTCGCCGCCGCCGCCGGCCACGACGACCGAGCCTTGCACGCCCCAGTCGGACGCGAGCGCCGTCCGCAGCATCCCGCCCGGTGCCGAGCCTTCCACAAGCTCCGGCATCTGGTCGCGCCGCATTCCCGTGGCGTCGAGCGCCGCCTGCGACCAATCCCGCTTGCCCACGTCGAGCCAGGTGGTCCCGGCGGCGTCGGACATGTCCGAGACGTATTCGCCGGTGAGCCAGAGCCGCAGGTAATCCTTGGGCAAGAGCACCTTGGCGACCTGCGCGAAGACCTCCGGCTCGTGTTTTGCCACCCAAGCGAGCTTGGGCGCGGTGAAGCCGGGGAAAACGATGTTTGCCGACACCTCGCGCAGCATCGGATCGGCGTCGAAGGCCGCTGCCTCCGCCGCCGAGCGGGTGTCGTTCCACAGGATCGCGGGGCGCAGCACGCGGTCTTGGGCATCGATGAGCGTCGCCCCGTGCATCTGCCCCGAAAGACCGATTCCGCGCAGAGCCGCAAAGGCGGCCCCGTGTGCCGCACGCAGTTCAGCCACGCAGGTCTCGCAGGCGCTGATCCAATCGGCCGGGTCCTGTTCGGACCAGCCGCGATGGGGATGGGGATTCGGATAATGCGCCTCGGCCACGCCGAGGACGGCGCCCTCTCCATCCGTCAAGATCGCGCGCAACCCCGAGGTTCCCAGATCGAGACCCAGATACATCCATCCTCCCTTCGCCCCGTCTGCGCGGAGCATTTATTTCACGCG
Organism: Maritimibacter sp. DP1N21-5; assembly: GCF_019218295.1. Taxonomy (NCBI): domain Bacteria; kingdom Pseudomonadati; phylum Pseudomonadota; class Alphaproteobacteria; order Rhodobacterales; family Roseobacteraceae; genus Maritimibacter; species Maritimibacter sp. DP1N21-5. The sequence continues at coordinate 128,178 of NZ_JAHUZF010000004.1, read as the reverse complement.
TCAAAATATTAGCGCTAACAGATTGAGTCAACGCGTGCGTTGCACCCGGGGCAGTTCTGTCAACGAGGGGTTTGGAAGTGGTAGACCACTTTGTGACGATAGGTCTCGCCGGGGTCGAGACGCCACTTGGGAAAACCCGGCTGGTTCGGCGCATCCGGCCAGACCTGCGTTTCGAGCGCGATGCCCGCGTGGGGACCGTAGAGCCGACCACCAAGGCCGGGCAGATCCGCAATATGGCCCCCGTCATAGACCTGCAGCCCCGGTGCGGTGGTTGCGACGCTCAGGGATAGGCCGTTCGTGCCGGTCAGCCGCGCCACATCATGCAGTGGCCTGTCGCCATCGGACAGACAAAAATTGTGATCGATCCCCCCGGGCGCGACGGCGCGTTCCGTGGTGAAATCAAAGGGTGTCGCCCGGACCGGCGTTAGCCCGGTCGGGATGCCGTGCCGATCCGTCGGGACGAAGCTGTCTGCGTCGATCCAGAGGTGATGGCCCAGAATGTCCGCCCCGTCGTCGAGGTTGAAATAGCTGTGATGCGCAAGGCTCACCGCTGTCGGCGCATCGGTCCTGGCCGTCATGTCGAAGGACAGGGCACCGTCGCCGGCCAGCGCAATCTCCAGCCTGATGGACAGCGCGCCCGGGAACCCCATGTGCCCGCCTGGTTCCTCAAGGACAAGCACCAGCCGGTCCTCGGTCGCCGTGTCTATGGTCCAGACCTGCTGGCCCGTGCCTTTTGTCCCGCCATGAATGCAGGTCACCCCGCCTTCATTGCGGTCGAGGTGATGCACCACCCCGTCGATCACCAGCCGACCTTCTGCGATCCGGTTGGCGAAGCGCCCGACGAGCGCCCCGAACCACGTCATCGACCCGAGGTAAGGCAAGAGTTCCTCCGCCCCGAGCACGAGCGGATGATCTATGCCGTCAAGCCGCAGGTCCTGCAGCACGGCGCCATAGGTCAGCACACGCGCGGTCAGCCCGCCGCCGGTCAACGTGACCCTCTCGACCGGCGTGCCGTCCGGCAGGATGCCGAAAGTGTCGACCTTCGCCACGCGTCAGATCCCGCCCACGGGCGCGGTTTCGGCCAGCCGTTCCATCCCCGCGATGATCGGACGCGCCCGCGCGATGGCGTCCTGCACCGACGGCAGACCCAGCGACGCCCTGTGCGCCTCGGCACTGTCCCAGACTTCCGTGACCCAGATATGATCGGGTTCGGTGGCGTCCTGCGCCACGATATAGGACCTGCACCCGGGCATCATCCCGCCCGCGTTTTCAGACAGGATCGCCGCGAGTGCCGCGCCCTCGCCCTCCTTGGCAATGAATTTTCCGATCAGCCCATGCATGGCGTTTCCTCCGCGTTTTCCGAATGACCCTGCGAAGCTTCCAAAGGGTTTGCAAGACGGGAGCGCATCTCGCGTTTGCCTGTTTTTTGTGCAACCCGTCGGCAAATCCATCCCTTCGCGGAAATCCCCTACTGTCCACCCGGAACCATACGCTGCGATGCAGCGTTCACTGGACATGGGACAGGCAGGGATTACGTTTGTCTCACGCTCATTGGCCGCGCTTCATGGTTTTCATGCTCCTCCGGGCGGATCGGAGGGGGCGCGGCAGGGATGGCGGACGCGCGAGCCATAGTGCCCGCGTCCCCTCGGTCGGCCCGCCCGTCACCGGCTGAGTCACGACAATCCAGAGGGGCTTTGGCCCAGATGAAAGACAGTGTGACGGGAACGTCCACCCTGCCCTATTCCCGCATTGCCGTGATCGGCGGCGGGTCCTGGGGCACCGCCCTGGCCAGCGTCGCGGGCCGCGCCGGCCGGTCGGTGACGATCTGGGCGCGACGCAATGACCTTGCCGAAACCATCGACAGGACCCTTGCCAATCCCGATTACCTCCCCGGCGTCGAACTGCCACCGATGCACGCGACCTCGGATCTAGCGAAGGCGCTCGACGGGGCCGAGGCCGTACTGATCGTCACCCCGTCGCCTACGCTGCGCGACATGTGTCGCGCCATCGCGCCTAACATCGCCCCGGGTATCCCGCTCGCGCTCTGCGCCAAAGGGATCGAGCTTGGCTCAGGTCTGCTTCTGTCCGAGGTCGCCGCCGAGGAGCTTCCCGGCCATCCGATCGGCGCGATCTCCGGCCCGACCTTTGCCCGGGAAACCGCGCTCGACCACCCGACCGCCGCGACAGTTGCCTTCAACTTCCATTACCGCGACCGGATGAACCCGGCCTCCAGCCCCGCCGCTCGCCTCGCGCTGTCGATGTCCGGCGGCGGCTTTCGCCCCTATGTCTCCGACGACCTGATCGGGGTCGAGGTCGGCGGAGCGGTGAAGAACGTCATCGCCATCGCCTGCGGCATGATGTCGGGCGCGGGCTTTGCCGAAAACACCCGCGCCGCGCTCATCACCCGGGGGATCGACGAGATGAAGACACTGGCCGAGGCATTGGGTGGCCGTCGCGAAACCGTCACCGGCCTGTCGGGTGCGGGCGACCTCACCCTCACCTGCTCGTCCACCACGTCCCGCAACATGTCGCTGGGCACGCAGCTTGGCCAAGGTACCGCGCGGGCCGACTGTTTCGATGGCAAGCCCGTCGTGGTAGAGGGCGAAGTGAACGCCCGGTCCGTCGTGGACCTCGCCCGTCGCATTCGCGTGCCCATGCCGATCTGCGAAACCGTGAACGCGGTGCTGCACGAGGGCGCGGACCTGCAAACTTCGTTCAACGCGCTCTGGACCCGGCCGATCGAGGCCGAACCCCGCGCGCTCGACATCCTGCTCGATCATCCCGCACCGACCGCGACGTTAGGATTCAGAGCCCTATGAACCAGATGACCGACACCCTTCCCGTGCTCGCACAGCGCCAGTTCACCCTCGCCACCGATCTCGATGGCACTTTCCTCGGCGGGGCAGAGACCGAACGCAAACGGCTTTACGACTGGATCGAGGCGAACCGCGACAGCGTGGGCCTCATCTTCGTAACCGGCCGCGACCCGATGTTCATCGGCGAGATGTGTGCGTCGGGCATGCTGCCCTGGCCCGACTTCGTGGTGGGTGACGTCGGCACGACCATCGCCGCCGTCGACGGCGGCCGCACCATCGCGCCGATCCCGGACCTGGAGCACGACATCGCGACCCTTTGGGCGGACGGCGGTGAACGTGTGCGGGAGGCTTTGAACACGGCGCCGGGTCTGCGCCTGCAACCGACCGCGTTCCGGTATCGGGTGAGCTACGACCTCGACCCCGGCACCTTCGACCATGCCGCGAAGACGACGGTGGAGGACCTTGGCCTCGACTGGCTCATTTCGGACAACCGCTTCTTCGACGTGCTGCCGAAGGGTGTTTCCAAAGGTCCGTCAATCCGCAAGCTCGTCGCCCATCTGGGCATGGACGAAGCGCGCGTGCTCGTCGCGGGCGATACGCTCAACGACCTTTCCATGCTGGCCTGCGGCTTGCCCGCCGTCGCCGTGGGAAATTCCGAACTCGACCTCATCCAACAGGTCGCGCCTCTGGACCATGTCTACCTCGCCTCCGGTCACGGGGCGTCGGGGATCATGGAGGCCATCGAGGCGCTAGACCTTCACCCGAACCCGCCGAAAGGAGGCGCCTGAATGTCGTCCAATCTGGTCATCGTCTACCACCGTCAACCCTATGAGGAAGTCGAAGTCGACGGGACAATCGAATACCGCGAGAACAAAAGCCCGAACGGGATCGTGCCGACACTGAAGAGCTTTTTCGGACGCTTCGAGAAGGGCGCCTGGGTGGCCTGGAAAGAGGCCCAGGATACCTCGAACCCCGGTTTCGAGCGGCGGATCGAGATCGAGGATGCGCATGGGACATATGCCGTGACGCGGCTGCCGCTGACCCGTGCGCAGGTGAAGAGCTTCTACGAGGTTTCTTCGAAAGAGGCGTTCTGGCCGATCCTTCACGGCTTCAAGGAACGCTACAACTACGACCCCGTCGACTGGCCGACCTTCCGCGAAGTGAACTGGGCCTTTGCCGAGGCTGCCGCCTCCGAGGCCGCCGAGGGGGCCGTTGTCTGGGTCCACGACTACAATCTCTGGCTCGTCCCCGGCTACCTGCGCCAGATGCGCCCGGACGTGAAGATCAGCTTCTTCCACCACACGCCGTTTCCGTCCGCAGACATGTTCAACGTGCTGCCGTGGCGCAAGGAGATCCTGAAATCGCTCCTCGCCTGTGACGTGGTCGGCTTCCACATTCCGCGCTATGTGGCGAATTTCGTCTCGGCCGCGCGGTCCATGTTCGACGTGGACGTGACGCATCGGATCAAGGTCGACCCGGAGTTCGCCGGCCCTGCCTCGGCGCTGACCGAGGTGAGCGTTCCTGACATGATCGAATACGACGGCCACAAGGTCGCCGTGCAGGCATCCCCGGTCGGTGTCGATGCGCAGTATATCGAGGAAGTCGCAAGCCGGGAGGCGACCGAGACCCGCGCCTTCGACATCCGCGACGATCTGGGTGACGTGAAGCTTGTGCTCTCGGTCGGCAGGACCGACTACACAAAGGGCGGTATTGATCAGCTCATGTCTTTCGAGCGTCTCCTCACCGAGCGGCCCGAGATGCGCGGCAAGGTCAAACTCATGCATGTCTCCGTGCCCGCGAACAAGAACATGACTGTTTACCAGAACATCCAGCAGGACCTGGAACAGATGGCGGGCCGGATCAACGGCATGTACGGCACGCTCGACTGGCAACCGATCACGCTCATTTCCCGCGCGATCCCCTTCGAGCGCCTGGTGGCTTTCTACCGAGCCGCCGACGTGGCCTGGATCACGCCGCTCGCCGACGGGATGAACCTTGTCGCGAAAGAATTCTGCGCCGCGCGCACCGATGGCGACGGGGTCTTGGTCCTGTCGGAATTCGCGGGCGCGGCGGTAGAGATGGGATCGGCGCTTCTGGTGAACCCTTTTTCTCACCGATCGATGGATTCAGCGATCCAGCAGGCCCTTGACATGGAGGAGGACGAGCGGCGCGGCCGCATGGACATCCTGCGCAGAGTCGTCGCGAAACACGACATCCGTTTCTGGGCCAATCACCAGATGGAAGCACTGGGGTCCGAAGCGGCGCGGCAGGCGGCGGAGTAAGCTAGGCCGCTGCTTCGCCGGGCCTCTTGCCTAGAATGATCATGCCGAGCAGGTCGTCGTCCGTGACGTCCGGGATATCGACGGTGCCGACAAGCTGACCGTTCTTCATCACCGACGCACGGTCGCAGAGGTCCATGACCGCATGGACATCGTGGTCGATCAGGAAGATCCCGATGCCCTGCGCCTTCAGTTGCTTGATAAGGTCCGCGACCATCTGCGTCTCATGCGGGCCAAGGGCTGCGGTCGGTTCGTCCATGATCAGGATCCGCGCGTCGAAATAGACAGCGCGGGCAATCGCCACCGACTGCCGCTGACCACCTGAAAGCGCACTTACGGGGTCCTTGAACTTGCGGAAGTTCGGGTTGAGTCGCCCCATGATCTTGCGGCACTCCGCCTCCATCGCCGCGTCGTTCACGGTGCCAAGCGGCGTCGTCAACTCACGACCGAGGAACAGGTTTGACGCGGCGTCGAGGTTATCGGCCAGCGCGAGCGTCTGGTAGATCGTTTCGATGTTGTTGTCGCGCGCGTCGCGGGGGTTGTTGATCTCGACCTTCTTGCCGTTCACGAGGATTTCCCCCGTGTCCATCTTGTAGGCCCCGGACAGGCACTTGATCAGCGTCGATTTCCCCGCGCCGTTGTGGCCCAGAAGCCCGTGCACCTCGCCGGGATAAAGATCGACCGACACGTGATCGACGGCCTTGATGCCTCCGAACGAAATCGAGATGTCGCGGAGTTCGACGAGGGGGGTTCCGGTGCGATTAACCATGATCGAGCCTCACTTCTGACGGCGGCGGTAAAGGATATCGAGGTAGACCGCGATCACCAGGACCGAGCCGACGACGACCTGCTGCATGGCGGCGTCAAAGCCGATGAGGACCATCCCCGTTTGCAGCGATTGCATGACGAAGGCGCCCAGGATTGCCCCGTAGATCGTCCCGATCCCGCCCGAGAGCGAGGTGCCCCCGATGACCGCCGCCGCGATGACGAAGAGCTCGTCCAGCGTACCCAGCGCGTTGGTGGCCGAGTTCAGGCGGGCCGAGGCGACCACGGCGGACAGGCCGCAGAGGAACCCCATGAGCGCAAATATCTTGACCGTCATGCGCTTGGTGTTGATGCCGGCCAGTTCCGCCGCCTCCGGGTTACCGCCGATGGCGAAGACATAGCGTCCGAAGCGCGTGCGGGTCATGACGAAGGTCATCGCGATGCCGACACCCAGAAGGATCAGCACCGGAATGGCGAAACCGTGCGAGATGAAGAGCCCGGTTTCAGGAACTTCGATCGCGTTCGCCTCGGCATACTGGCGCACGATGCCGCGCGGCCAAGGGTAGGAATTGACCAGAAGCACCGCGCCGATGACGATCCCGCAGCCCAGGATGCCAAGGAACGTCTCAGCCCAGACCGGGCGCAACGGGAAGTGGAACTTGCGACGCTGGCGACGCCCGTTGAGGAGCAGAAAGATCACGCCCGCACAGCCAAGCAGCCCGACGATCCAGCTTCCCACCGCGCCGACCGCGCCGTAAGGCCCGCCACCGAGCAGCGAAAAGGTCGAGTCCAGCGGCGAAATCGTCTCGCCCCGCACCACGAGGTAGGCGACGCCACGCCAGACGAGCAGCCCGCCCAGCGTCACGATGAAGGCGGGGATCTTGCCATAGGCGATAAGCGCGCCCTGGAAGGCACCGACCAGTGCGCCGACGACCATCCCGGTGAGGCAGGCGATGACCCAGATCAACGGATGCCCCAGACCGAAGATCGCGGGCAGCACCTCGGTCTGCACGACCCCCATGACGACGGCGCAAAGACCCAGAAGCGAGCCAACCGACAGATCGATGTGCCGTGTCACGATGACCAGCACCATGCCCGTCGCCATGATCCCGATGGACGCGGTCTGCACGGAGAGGTTCCAGAGGTTCCGGGGCGTGAGGAACGCGCCGAAGCCGTTCACGAGCGCACCGTAGAGGTGAAAGCCGATCCAGATCAGAAGCAGCGCGCCGACCATGCCCAGAAGGCGGGTGTCGATCTCGGTCGCCTTGAGAAACCGTTTCACGGCATTGTCGCCGGGATCGGGCTGGATCGTGGTGGAAACTTGTGTGGTCTGATCCGTCATCTGGGTCGTCCGTTCTAACGGGCCGGACGCCTGGGAGCCTCGAGCTCGACCAATCGTCCGGGACAATCTCGGCGCGTGTCGCGCAGGTTGAAACCGGACCCGGCGGGGGATGCGTGTCCGCCGGGTCCGACCTTGGGCTTACTGACAGGCCGCGACGCTTTCCATCGCACCTTCGCAAGCTTGCTCTTTCGTGATGTGGCCCGCGTCGATCACGACGTCGAGGTTGTCGGCGGTGATCGGCGTGGGATCGAGGAAGATGGCGGTCATCTCGACACCGTTCTCGCCACCCGACCACATTTCCGCACCTTCCACATCCGCCATCGCGGTGCCCTCGGCGAGCGCAGCGGCGATCTCGGCGGCGGCCGCGCCAAGCTGGCGGCTGTCTTTCCAGACCGACACGGTCTGCGTGCCACGCGCCACACGGTTCAGCGCGGCGAGGTCGCCGTCCTGACCGCCGACCGGAATGGCGAGGCCCTGTGCGGACAGCGCGGCGATCACGCCGCCGGCCATCCCGTCGTTCTCGGACAGGACCGCGTCCACCTCGTTGTTGGCGGCGGTGAGGATCTGTTCCATGTTCTTCTGGGCGTTGTCGGGCTTCCAGCCGTCCGAGAAGGCCTCGCCGACGATGGTAATCTCGCCCGCTTCGACCTTGTCGCCGATGACCTCCATCATCCCTTCGAGAAGGAAGAGCGCGTTGGGGTCGCCCTTGTCGCCCTTGATGATGGCGTAGTTGCCGGTGGGCTGAACGTTCATCACTTCCTGCGCGATGATCGACCCGACACCCTTGTTGTCGAAGGTCAGGTAGAATGCGCGGTCGTCCTCGATCAGGCGGTCGTAACCGACAACCGGGATGCCTTCGGCGGCGGCCTGGTCCACGGCCGGGTCGATCGCGTCCTTGTCCACGGACAGGATAATCAGCGCTTCGGCGCCCTGCGCGATCAGCGCCTCGACGTCGGTCAGCTGCTTGGCGGCCGAGTTCTGGGCGTCAGCCGAGATATAGGTGTTGCCGGCGGCTTCAAGCGCTTCCTTGATCGCGGCTTCATCGGTCTTCCAGCGCTCTTCCTGAAAGTTCGACCAGCTCACGCCGACGGTGAGGCCCTCTGCATAGGCGGCGGTGCCAAGAAGCATCGCGGCCGCCGAAACGGTTGCGAGAAATTTCACGGATATATCCTCCCAAAGTTCCCCCGTCCGCCTCTCCATCCGTTACGGTTGTTTCCGTTAGCGGTCACGGCGGGGTCGGAGATGACCCTAATCTGAATTAATTTACCTGTCAAAATATTCATGCTAGGCCAGAGATGCGGGGCATTTGGCACCCCGCTTGCCCGGGCAACCCACCGAAAAGCCGTGGGAAATCAGCTTCGGGTCAGGGAGGAACGCCAATGGAACCAATGCCTTCCGTCGAACGTCTGACCGATCGCTTCGACCCCCGAGATGCAGGCCGTCTGGCCGTTCTCGACACGATTCGCGGCTCCGAGGGGATCGCCCGAATCGACATCGCCGAATCGACCGGGCTGTCGCCCGCGACGGTGACATCGATCACCGCCGACATGCTCGCGGCCGGGCTGATCGAGGAGATCCTGCCGGAAGAAAAGACCGGCGGCACGCGCCGTGGCCGTCCCCGCGTTCTTCTGAAGCTGCGGGGGGCGGCGCATAGGATCGCGGGCGTGAAGGTGACGCAGAAATCCGTGACCGTCCTCGTCATCGACTTCGAGGGGCACGAGATCGCTTCGCGCGAAGACCCGCTGTCCACACCGCGCATGACCGGGCCGCAACTGGCCCGCACCGTGGCCGAGGCCGTGGACCGCACCTGCGCCGACGCCGGGCTGGTCCGGCGCGACCTCTCCGCCGTCGGCATCGGGCTCGCCGGCCAGATCGACGCCTCGCGCAACCATGTCTATTGGTCCTCGTCGCTCTCGGCGCGCAACGTCGACCTCGGCCCGGCGCTCGCCGAAGAATTCGCCTGCCCGGCCTTCATCGACAACGACGCGAACCTGGTGGCCAAGGCCGAGCATATCTTCGGCATGGGCCGGGCGCTGTCGGATTTCCTCGTGGTGACGGTGGAGCACGGCGTTGGCCTCGGCATGATGATCGGCGGCAAGCTCTACCGTGGCACGCGCGGCTGCGGCGCCGAGTTCGGGCACACCAAGGTGCAGGCCCATGGCGCGCTCTGCCAATGCGGCCAACGCGGCTGTCTGGAGGCCTATGTTGGCGACTATGCGCTCCTGCGCGAGGCTCATATGAGCGCAGCGGATGCGGACCATCAGGATGTCACCGACCTTTTCGCCGCCGCCCGCGATGGCGACCCCATCGCGACGGAAGTCATTGATCGGGCGGGCAACATGTTCGCCATGGGACTGGCCAATCTGGTCAATATCTTCGACCCGGAACTCATCATCCTCGCAGGCACCGAAGTCGCCCGGCGCCCCATGTTCGAGCCTTGGGTCATCGACAAGATGAAGCGACTGGTGGTGGACGTGGACGTGCCCTTGCCGGACATCAAGGTAAACCAGTGGGGCAACCTCATGTGGGCCAAGGGGGCTGCGGCCTATGCCATGGAACAGGTGACGATCCTCACACTTCGGGAGCTTGGCCAGAATGTTGCGTAACCTCATGGCCCTGTGCCTGATCGCCTCGCCCGCCGTCGCCCAAGAGGTGCCCGTCTTTATCCCCGTGCCCGTGGCCGAACACATATACGCGGGCGGGTGGGAGCATTTCGTGGGCGGCGGCGTCGCGGCCTTCGACTGTTCGGGCGACGGGTTGCCGGAGCTTTACGCGGCCGGAGGCACGAACCCGGCACAACTGTTCCTGAACGACACGCCCGAACCCGGCGCGACCCTCGCCTTCCACCCCGAAACACCCGAAGCCCTGGCGCTCACCGGCGTGATCGGGGCCTATCCGCTCGACATCGACGGCGACGGGGAACTCGACCTCGCGGTCCTGCGCGTGGGCGAAGACCAGCTCCTGCGCGGGCTGGGGAACTGTGCTTTCGAGCCTTTCGACCTCGGGTTCACCTCCGCCGATCACTGGACCACCGCCTTTTCCGTGACTTGGGAGACCGGCCAGACCCTGCCCACTCTCGCCTTCGGCACCTATGTCGATCGCACCCGGCAGGACGGCCCCTTCGAGGCCTGCGACGTCACCCTCCTCTACCGACCCGAGGGCGACCGCTACGGCCCACCCACCGAGCTCGCCCCCGGTTGGTGCGCGCTGTCGATGCTCTTCACCGACTGGAACCGCGATGGACGGGCCGACTTGCGGGTGTCGAACGACCGCCATTATTACGTGCGGGGCGGCGAGGAACAGATGTGGGCGATGGAAGAGACCCCGCGCCTTTATGGGCCTGAGGACGGCTGGCAAAGCTACAAGCTCTGGGGCATGGGGATCGCTTCGCGCGACATCTCGGGCGACGGGTTTTCGGACGTCTACCTGACCTCGATGGGCGACCAGAAGCTGCAGGTCTTCGACCACGGGGCGGGAGGTCCGGTCTATACTGACGCGACCTACGGGCGGGGCACCACGGCGCACCGGCCCCATGTGGGCGGCGATGGGCGGCCATCGACCGGCTGGCATGCGGCCTTCGGTGACGTGAACAACGACGCCCGCGACGACATCTTCGTGGCCAAGGGCAATGTCGAACAGATGCCCGACGCCGCGATGAAAGACCCCAATTCACTGTTGATCCAGCAAGAGGACAGGACCTTCTCCGAGGCAAGCGTCGAGGCCGGGATCGCTACGATGGAACGCTCGCGCGGCGCGGCTCTGGCGGATCTGAACCTCGACGGATCGCTCGACCTTGCCGTGATCAACCGCCGTGCGGCGATGGAGGTCTACCAAGGCCCCGCGCCGATGGGCCACTGGCTGCTCGTCCGGCTGCAGGCCCCCGTGCCCAACACCGGCGGGATCGGCGCCTTCATAGAACTGAGGACCGAGGCGGGCACCCAGACCCGCGAGGTCACAGTTGGCGGCGGGCACGCGGGCGGAGACACCGGCTGGATGCATTTCGGACTGGGCGACGCGTCCGAGGCCGAGGTCCGGGTGATCTGGCCGCATGACGCGGTGGGAGACTGGCAGACGATCGCAGCCGGGCGCCGGATCACCCTTTCCCCGTAATCGGAGATTGATCTCGCCACATTCGCCATGCGTAATCCCGTCATGTCCGGACTACGCATCACCTACCTCATCCTCGCCGTCATCGGGGCCGTCTGGCCCATGTGGCATTTCCTGACCTATCTGACGACGGGCGGGACCTTTGCAGGCCTGTTCGCGGAATGGACCCAGGGGCCAGCCGTCACTGGCATGGCCATCGACCTTATGATCGCGGGCACGACGCTCGCCGTATGGTGCATCGCGGAGACCCTCGTGCGCCGCAACTGGGTCGCGCTCTGGGCATTGCCCGCGCTCCTGATCGGGGTCAGCTTCGCCTTCCCGCTCTACCTGTTCCTGCGCACCCGCCCGGCCCGAGGCTAGAGCGACGCGGCCAGACGCACGCCCTGGTCGATCGCCCGCTTGGCGTCGAGCTCGGCCGCGACATCCGCACCGCCGATCACATGGGGGGTCCTGCCCGCTGCGATCAACGCATCGGCCAAGGACCTTTCGCTTTCCTGACCGGCACACAGCACGATGGTATCGACCTCGATCACACGAGGATTCTCTCGGGCTTCGCCGCTGGTCACCTCCAGCCCCTCGGGCGTGATCCGTTCGTAATTCACGCCGCCCACCATCTCGACCGCCTTCAACTTGAGGGCGGCCCGGTGGATCCAGCCAGTCGTCTTGCCCAATTTCTTGCCCAGCGCCTGCGCCTTGCGCTGAAGCAAGACGATGTCGCGGGCGGGCGCTTCGGGCTTCGGCCCCTCGGGGGCGAGGCCTCCACGGTCCCGGTCCGGGTCCGAAACGCCCCATTCCTCTTTCCACAGGTCGAGATCGAGGGTGGGCGAGGTGCCTTCATGCGCGAGGAACTCGGCCACGTCGAAACCGATGCCCCCCGCGCCGATGATGGCGACACGCTTGCCGACCGGAGCTTTGCCACGCAGCACGTCGATATAGGACAGCACGTTGTCGCCCTCCTGCCCCACTATCCCCGGATCGCGGGGGTTCACGCCGGTCGCGACGATAACCTCGTCGAAATCGTTGAGGTCCTCGGCAGAGACACGGCCGCCGAGCCTCACCTCGACCCCCTCCTTCGCGACCTGACGTTCGAACCAGTCGATGAGACCCGCGAATTCCTCTTTCCCCGGAATGGTGGCGGCCATGTGAAGCTGCCCGCCCACCCGGTCGGCCCCGTCGAAGAGCGTAACCTTGTGCCCGCGCGAGGCCGCGGTGATCGCGGTCGAAAGACCCGCGGGCCCGGCGCCCACGACGGCGATGGACTTTGGCGAGGCGGTCGGAGTCACGACGATCTCGGTCTCGTAACAGGCGCGCGGATTGACGAGGCAGGAACTGATCTTGCCCGAGAAGGTATGATCAAGGCAGGCTTGGTTGCAGGCGATACAGGGCGCGATGTCCCCCGCGCGGCCCGCTTCGGCCTTGGCCACGAAATCTGGATCGGCAAGGAAAGGCCGCGCCATCGACACCATGTCGGCGCAGCCCTCGGCCAGCACCGCCTCGGCGGTCTCGGGGTTGTTGATCCGGTTCGACGTGATCACGGGGATCGTGACCTCGCCCATGAGCTTTTTCGTGACCCAGGCGAACCCCGCGCGCGGCACCGAGGTCGCGATCGTCGGCACCCGCGCCTCGTGCCAGCCGATCCCGGTGTTGAGGATCGTGGCCCCGGCAGCCTCGATCTCCTTGGCGAGTCGGATGACCTCCTCGGTGGTCGAGCCATTGGGCACGAGGTCGATCATCGACAGGCGATAGATCATGATGAAGTCGGGACCCACGGCGGCGCGGACCCGTTTGACCACCTCGGTCGGCAGGCGCATCCGGTTTTCGTGATCGCCACCCCAACGGTCGGTCCGCTTGTTGGTGTGGGTGACAAGGAACTGGTTCAGGAAATAGCCCTCGGACCCCATGATCTCGACCCCGTCATAGCCCGCCTCCTGCGCCCGCTTGGCGGTGGTGGCGAAATCGGCGATCTGTTTCTCGATTCCTTCCTCGTCTAGCTCCTTGGGCGGAAAGGGGGAAATCGGGGATTTGACGGGCGAGGCCGAGACGCAGTCGGGGTTATAGGCATAGCGCCCGGCATGGAGGATCTGCATCGCGATCTTGCCGCCTTCGGCATGGACCTTGTCCGTCACGCGCTTATGGTTCGCGATGTCCTCGGGCGTGTAGAGCCCTGCGGCCCCGACGGCGACGCCGCCCTCGGGATTGGGCGCGATACCGCCGGTCACCATGAGCCCCACCCCACCCCGCGCCCGCGCGGCGTAGTATTCCGCGACCCGGTCCCAATCGCCGCGCTCTTCAAGCCCGGTGTGCATGGAGCCCATGAGAACCCGGTTTTTGAGCGTGGTGAAGCCAAGGTCGAGGGGCGCGAGAAGGTGCGGATAATGGGTCATGAGGTCCTCCCTGTTTGGCAGGGAAGATATGGGCTCGCGTTGCGCTGTCACTCCCAAACGCTGCGTAAGGGAGGTTTTGCGCCGGGGCTTCGTTCCATCTGAGAAAGCCTGTGCACCGGGTCTTCACACCGTCGAGAGAGAAGGCTTTGCGCCGGGGCTTCGCCCCGTCGCGGGGGGCCTCGCTGCGCTCGGCGAGGGCCCATGATGGATTTTGGTGAAGGAAGGTGAGTGCGGAGGGGGCTGTCTGCCCCCATGAGTGCCTTTGCATCGCAAAGTCACTCATCCCCCGAAGGTATTTATGAAGCAGTGAAGCCAACGGCTCCACCCTCTGCATCTCGGAAACGAGGCGTCTCGTGACGGAGCGCAGAGGGCTTCACCGCTTGCGGTCATCGGCTCCTCAGCCTGTGCCGCAAATAATGCTTAAACCTAAGCTGGTTAAGGAAGCATGAACGCTCTCTTCACTGCTTCATAAATACCTCGGGGAGGTCTGGAGGGGCAGCGCCCCTCCAGCGGGTCGTGGCGGGCGAAGCCCGGCGCGAAACCTCAGAACTCGATCCCGGCCTGCGCTTTCACGCCAGAGCGGAACGGATGCTTGACGAGTTCCATCTCGGTCACAAGATCCGCCACCTCGATCAACTCGTCCTTGGCGTTCCGCCCGGTCAGGATCACATGGGTCATCGGCGGCTTCTCCTCGCTCAGGAAAGCCACCACCTCGTTCACGTCGACATAGTCATACCGCAGCGCGATGTTGATTTCGTCGAGCAGCACCATGCGGTTCGTCTCGTCCCGGATCAGCTCCTTCGCCTTGGCCCAGGCCGCCTGCGCCATTTCGATGTCGCGCGACTTGTCCTGCGTTTCCCAAGTGAAGCCCTCGCCCATCGTGTAGAATTCGCAGACATCCGAGAACCGGCTCTCGATCAGATCTCGCTCGCCGGTCGCCATGCCGCCCTTGATGAACTGCACGACTGCGCTCTTCATCCCGTGGGCGATCGCGCGGAACACCATGCCGAAGGCGGCCGAGCTCTTGCCCTTGCCCTTGCCGGTGTGGACGATGATCAGCCCCTTTTCTTCCGTCTTGGTCGACATGATCTTGTCGCGGGCGGCTTTCTTCTTGGCCATCTTCTGGTTGTGGCGTTCGGTATCGTCCGTCATGGCTTCCTCACTTGACCATTGTCGCTCCCGTTGAGGGGGCCGATCCTAGTGGTCGGGACGCCAGACGCAAGAGACGGGAAAGGGGCGCCATCGGACGCCCCTTTCGATGAGGTCGACCCGTGGTTATTCGGCGGGGACCGCCGCGGGCTCCGACATCTTGGCGAAGTGCTGGCGATTGAGGCGCAGGACCAGAACGACCATGGCGACCTGGAAGCCCAGCGCGAAAGCCTCTACCGACCAGTAGGCGATGCCGAACTTCGCGACGAGCCCGGTGGCGATCAGCCCCTTGTGCAGGAAGAACTGGATCATGACCGACAGCGCCACGCCGGGGCAGACGAGTGCATAGGAGCCCGGAGATGTCTTGGACCCGAAGACGAAATCCGACCAGTATCCCTCGCGCTTCAGGACGACGAGGCCCAGCGCCAGGAACATCACCTGGACTGACAGCAGGCGAGCGAGGAAGACCATGGTCTCGCCATCGGTCGTGTGACCCTCGAAGGTTGTGTGCATCCCATGCGACTGGCGCAGGAACATGATGCCGAGCGTGGTGACGATCGGGACGAGGATCATCAGCGTCGGCGCGCTTTCCTTGGCCGTGCCATAGTGCAGCATCGAGTTGAAAGCGGTGACCAGCGCCACCAGGGCATAGAGGATGGCTACCACGGCAAAGAAGGTCGATGCGATCATCGACACCCCCACGACGACTGTCTGGCCCGACATGGCGGCGGGCGCAGAAAGACCGACTGCCACCATCGACAGGGCGAAGGTCGGCAGCATCTGGGCGAAACTGTTGTGCGCCGTCACATCGAAGAGTCCGCCCCTGGTCAGCACCCGGCCGAGGAAGTCGCCGATGATGGACAACGCCAGCATGCCGATCGCGAGGAAGGCGACCATGGCGAAGGGGAACAAGTATTCGACGAAACTCCAAAGGTTCGGGACGAAGACCAGACCGACGATGAAGAGCGCGTTCACCGTCATGGCGAGCGCCAGAGGATAGGCCAGAAGTGTCGTTTCCGCGTTGGAATTGCGCAGGGTCCGGAAGGCTTCGGTCTTCTTGAAGCGGGCATAGGCCTGAAGGTTCCAGGCGAGCTTTTGCACGTTCATTACCGCGAAGACGGAGATTCCGACCAGCGCGATCGCGATTCCCACCTGCATCGGAACGCTTCCGCTCTGCCATGCGGCGGCGATGTCTTCGAAGACCGGCACCGTCCGGCCCGGGTGCGGAACCCAGAACATCAGATACATGAAGAAGGTGACGGCAAGGCCGCCGGCCCCGACGGAGGAGAGGAAGTAGAGGGGCGAATATTTATCCGCCGCACGGTGTGTTTGCATAACGATCCCTTTCATATTCATATGTTGGAATTTGTTATGCCGCAATCGGGACGAGAGTGCCCTGCGACAAGGCGCAGCACCCATTGTCCCTCCCGATGTCACGATCTTAACCTCGCCTTAACCTCTGGCAGGCTAGACCGGCACCATGAGTGTTGTTCGACTTTTCCCTCTCGCCTTCGCGCTTCTTTCGGCCTGCGACAGTCCCTCGCCGCAGTTCATGGATGCCGAACGGCGGGAGGTCACCGTTCAGGGGTCGACCTTCTCGGTCTACCGCATCGGCGATCATGTCGAGGTGATCCGGACCTCACCCGAACGGTTGCCGCGCGTTTCGGTCACCATGGCGAAAGCGGCCATCGCCGTTCATCAGGCCACCGGATGCCCCATGAAAGCGGGGTCCATGACCGGAGATACGGCGGTCATGAAAGCAGAACTTCAGTGCAAGGATTGACGGTCGTGACTCGAGCGGCCCGCAACGATCAAAGCTCGCGCTCGAAGGTGATCGAAGTCGGGCGCTTGTAACCTTCGTGGGCCGTGACGGCCGTCTTGGTGAACCCGAGACGCCGGAAGGCGGCGTGGTTCTCGGTCAACTCTATCCGCGATTGCAAACGGAGCCGTCGTTTGCCCAGCGCCCTGGCGCGCTCGGCGGCGAGGTCCATCAGGATCCGGGCGAACCCATGGTTGCGCGCCCGGTGATCCACGGCGAGCTTGCCGACATATAGCGCGTCGTCGTCCGGTGTCAGGAACACGCAGGCCTCGGGAGCTCCAGGCGTCCCGATGATCCAGATCTCGCCCTCTCGCGCCTGGTCCGCGACACTCGCCGCCGTCAGCCGGTGCATCGACGAGGGCGGATCGACGCGGCCGTCCATGTAGGAAAAGGTCCGGCTGATCAGCGCGAGCAACGGCTCGGCGGGATCCTCCGGCTGAAACCTGCGCGGCGTCATGAAAGACGTTCGATGAGCGCACGGGCGGAGTTCGACCGTGGTGTCCACAGACCCCGCTCCATCGCCTCGGCCAGTCGCTGCGCGATCTCGGCCAAGGCGGGCGCGTTGTGATCAGCGATGAAATCTCGCGTCTCCTCATCTTCGAGGAAGGCCGCGTGGACGAGATCGAAGTGGTGATCACGCACAGCCCCCGTGGTCGCGGCGAAGGCGAAGAGGTAGTCGACCGTCGCCGCAATCTCGAAGGCACCCTTGTAACCGTGACGTTTCACGCCTTCGATCCACTTCGGATTCACCACGCGCGAGCGGATGACCCGGCCGATTTCCTCGTCCAACGTGCGGACGACGGGGCGTTCCGGCCGAGAATGGTCGTTGTGATAGATCGGGCGGTCACGGCCCTGAAGCGTGGCGACAGCGGCGGCCGCGCCACCTTCGAACTGATAATAGTCGTCGCTGTCCAGAAGATCGTGTTCGCGGTTGTCCTGATTCTGCACGATGGCCTCGGTCTGGGCGAGCCGCTCTTCGAACCCCTCCCGGTCGCGGCGCCCTTCGTCGCCCGCGCCATAGGCATAGCCACCCCAATCGAGGTAGGCATCGGCAAGATCGGCCTTCCGCTCCCAAAGCCGCTCGTCGATCATCGCCTGCAGCCCGGCACCGTAAGCGCCGGGTTTCGACCCATAGACGCGCGCGGTGCCTTCGCCCGCACGGGCGCGGGCGGCGGCGGGGTTGTCGGCGTCGGGTTCGTCCAGCGCCTGCACGGCGCGGGCGGCGCTGTCGACCAGAGCAATAAGCTGCGGGAAAGCGTCGCGGAAGAAGCCCGACACGCGCAGGGTCATATCGACACGCGGACGACCCAGCACGCCAAGCGGAAGCACCTCGAACCCGGTCACGCGCCGGTTCGCCGCATCCCACTTCGGCTTCACGCCCATGAGCGCCAGCGCCTGCGCGATGTCGTCGCCGCCGGTGCGCATGTTGGCCGTGCCCCATGCCGTGACAAGCATCGTGCGCGGCCAGTCGCCGTTGGATTGCAAGTATTTGTCGATGAGAAGCGAGGCGCTCTTCCACCCGAGCGCCCAAGCGGTGGGCGTGGGCACGGCGCGGCTGTCGACCGAGAAGAAATTGCGCCCGGTGGGAAGCACGTCCAGACGTCCCCGCGTGGGCGCGCCGGATGGCGCCGGGGCGACGAACTGTCCTGACAGGGCAGTGAGAAGCCCCGCCCCCTCGTCCGGCCCACAGGCACGAACCGTGGGCAAAACGTTGTCGCGGATACCGTCCAGAACGGCTGCGCTCGCCGGTCCCGGCGGGGCCACATCGCCGTCGATCAGGCGGGCGGAGAAATCCTCGAGACGCTCGACCGTATCGCCGTAGGATCGCCATGTGCCGCCGATCAGCACCTCGGGCTTTGGCCCCTCCCAAGACTCGGCCATGTCGCAGTCAAGCGGGTCGAACGCCATCCCGAAATCCACCGCCAGCGCCCGGATGAGCGACGCATCGGCGCCCTGCCCGTCGCCCCGAGGCACGCGCACCAGCGCCTGCACGAGGTCACGCTCCAGCCGCCCGGTGGGGGATTGCCCGAAGACATGCAGCCCGTCCCTGATCTGCGCTTCCTTCAACTCGCAGAGATAGGCGTCGAGCTTGGCCAGATCACCCTCTTCATCCCTGCCCGTCATGCCCACGTCGATGTCGAGGCCGGTGACCGACGACAGCGACAGGATCTCGCGCCGCAGATGCGTGATCCGGCGCGGGTCCACGCCCGCCGCCTCGTAATACTCGTCCACCAGTGCTTCCAGATCGCGCAGGGGGCCGTAGCTTTCGGCCCGCGTCAAAGGCGGCGTCAGGTGGTCGATGATGACCGCCTGCGACCGACGCTTGGCCTGCGTCCCCTCTCCTGGATCGTTGACGATGAAGGGATAAACATGCGGCATCGGCCCCAGCACGGCTTCGGGCAGACAGTCGCCCGAGAGCGCGAGCGCCTTGCCCGGCAGCCATTCGAGGTTGCCGTGCTTGCCCATGTGGACGACGGCCTGCGACCGGTGGACGTCCCGCAGCCAGACGTAGAAGGCGAGGTAGTTGTGCGGCGGCACGAGGTCGGGGGAATGGTAGGTGTCGGTCGGGTCGATGTTGTAGCCGCGCGCGGGCTGCACACCGACGACGACGTTGCCATAGGTCAGGACCGAGAGCTTGAAGCGCCCGCAATCGACCTCGCCCGGCTCGTAGAATGGATCGGCCTCGGGCTTGCCCCACCGGTCTTCTATCCTCTGGCGCAAGGCGAAGGGGAGCTGGCCGTAGAAGATCTGGTAGTCGGCCATGGACAGATCGACACCGCCGGAGCGCCGCGCACGGTCGACAAGCCAGTTCGTCGGCCCCGCCATGATCGCCTGCATCAGCGCATCGGAGTCGGCTGGGATGTCGCGGACGCCGTAACCGGCCCCCTCCAGAAGCCGCAGCGCATGGACCGTCGCCGCTGGCGTATCGAGCCCGACGCCATTAGCCAGCCGCCCGTCCTTGTTGGGATAGTTGGCAAGCACCAGCGCCACGCGGCGGTCCTTCGCGGGCGTGGCGCGCAGCGTCGCCCAATTGGCCGCCAGCCGCGCCACGAAATCCACCCGGTCCCCTTGGGCGCGGTAGGTGGCGATGGGGCATTGGGTCGCCTCGTCGAAGAACGCCTCCCCCTTGAAGCTAACAGCACGGGTGAGCACCCGACCGTCCACCTCAGGGAGCGCCACGTTCATCGCGATGTCCCGCGCCGAAAGACCCGTGGTTCCGGTCGCCCAAGTCTCCTCGGACGATCCGGCAAGCACGACCTGGAACACCGGGGCCGCATTGGCCGCCGGCATGGCCAGGGGATTGGCCGGGCTGTCGTCGCCTGCATGGGGCGAACCCACGGCGAAGGAGGTGCAGTTAAGGATCACAGCCGGCGGCGCCTGGGTGAAGAGCGCCTCGAGCGTCGCGACCGATACCGGGTCCTTCAGGGAGGCCACAAAGACGGGCAACGGGTTCATCCCCTGCCGGTTCAGGGCGCGCACCATCCGGTTGATCGGATTGAGCCCGGCCCCCTGTACCAGCGCCCGGTAGAAGACGAGCGGCACCACTGGCGCACCCTTGGCCCAGGTCTCCTGCACCGTGGCAAGGTCCGCCACCCCGGCGCCGGGCCAGTAGACTCCGGCACGTAGTAGCGGCGCGGCAGGCTGGGGTTTTTCCGACCCGTCGAGCATGGCGCGAGCGTAGGTGAGGAAATTCGCGGCGTTCTCCGGCCCGCCCTCTACCAGATAGGCCCAGAGCGCGGCATAGTCCTCATCGCTCACGGTGGAGAGCGACGCGAGCTCCGCGTCGGGCTTGTCGTCACCGGGGAGGAGCGCAAGAGGAACCCCCGCCTCGGCCAGTCGGGCCGCATATTGTTCGACCCCGTAGCGCCAGTAGCCGGTGCCGCCCAGCACGCGGGCGATGACCAGCCGGGACTTCGTCGCGCAGTCATCGAGGTGCAGGTCCACACTCATCGGGTGGTTGAGGTGGGTCAGGTTGGCGAGGCGCAGGGTCGGCGGCGCCTCCATCTCGGCCCGTGCTTCGGACAGGGCGGCAAGTTCGGTATCGGCGGCAGAGATAAAGACGACATCGGCAGGGGTCTGGCCCAGATCGACGGCATCCTTGCCGTCGTCGATGGCGCCGGGCGTGGCCGCGAGAAGGTGCATCAGAATTGGCCTTTCGCCGGTGGCGGCGTCGGGGATTGCGTACTTGGGGAAAGATGGAAGGGCGCGGTTTTCATCTCAGGTCCTTGCCCATGAAAAGGCTTATGCCGTCGTCCGCGTAGTCGCCGAATGCTCCGCAGCGGGTGAAGCCGAACCGTTCGTAGAGCCGAACGGCGGCGGCGAGTTCTTCGCCGGTTTCGAGGTTGAGACGGGCGAGGCCTTCCTCCCGCGCCGTGTCCTCGATCATACGAAGGAGCGCGGCGGCGACCCCTTTGCCCCGGGCCGCGTCCGAGGTGAACATCGCCTTCACCTCGCCATAGCCGTCACGGATCGCGAGCGCGCCGACACCCAGCACCGTGTCACCCTCCCGCGCCGCGAAGAACCGGATGTCGGCGGCGGCGAGTGCCTCGGTCGGGAGCGCGTGGTTGTTTTCGGGCGCATAGGTCGCTGCCTGAAGCGCCTGCGCCTCCGCCAGAAGGGCCGAAGGGCCGGGGTCCAGCGGATTGGCAGGCGCGACGATGAGCATGGCTCAGACCTTGAGCGCGGTTTCGATGGCGGACCGGTCGAGCCCCGCCTGACCGATCACGACGAGCCGCGTGGCGCGCGGTGCGGTGCCGAAGGGCGCGTCGAAGTAGGTGTCGACGCGGGGACCGACTGCCTGCAGGGTGAGGCGCATGGGCTTGCCCGTGACCGCCGCGAAGCCCTTGAGACGCAGGATGTCGTGGGCGCGGATCACGTCTGCGACCTGTTCGGCAAAGGCCTTGGGATCGGCGATCTCGCCCCGTTCGACAACGAAACTTTCGAACTCGTCGTGCCCATGATCGTGGTGGTGATCGTGATCGTCATCCTCGTCATCGTCGTCGTGGTGATGGTGGTGGTGCACCTCGTGCCGGTCCGCCATGTCGTCCTCGGCCCCGGCGCCCTGCCCCAGAAGGACCTCGACCGGAAGCGCCCCCATCGACGTGCGCACGACCCGCACACCCTTGCGCGCCTCGCCCGAAAGCGTGGCGACCAGCGCGTCGGATTCCGTGTCGCCCAGAAGGTCCGACTTGTTCACCACGATCATGTCGGCGCAGGCAATCTGGTCGTCGAACAGCTCGGACAGCGGCGTCTCGTGATCGAGGTTCTCGTCCATCTTGCGCTGCGCATCGACGGCAGCGACGTCATGGGCGAAACGCCCCTCGCTGACCGCTTTGCCATCGACGACTGTGACCACGCCGTCCACCGTCACGCGCGTCGAAATCTCGGGCCATTGAAAGGCGCGGACGAGCGGTTGCGGGAGCGCCAGGCCGCTCGTTTCGATCACGATGTGGTCGGGCGGCACGTCGCGGGCCAGGAGCTTTTCCAACGTCGGGACGAAATCCTCGGCCACGGTGCAGCAGATGCAGCCGTTGGACAACTCCATCACGTCTTCTTCGGTGCAGGTTTCAACGCCGCAACCCTTCAGGATATCGCCGTCCACGCCAAGATCGCCGAACTCGTTGATGATAAGCGCGATCTTCTTGCCCTTGGCGTTCTCGAGCATATGGCGGATGAGGGTGGTTTTCCCGGCGCCCAGAAATCCGGTGACGACGGTGGCGGGTATCTTGGCGGGCATGGCTTTCTCCTGAGCCTGAATAGCGGAAAGCCGGGGCACGTAACCCCGGCTTGTCAGTTAGGATGAAACGCGGATCAGGCGTTGAACAGGCGCGGCGTGACGAGGCCGGTCTTGGCGAGACCGCGCGCCGACTTGGCACCGGCGAGCACGGCGAGATCTACCAGCGGTTCGATCAGCACGACGAGCATGTAGGCCCCGCCGAAGGTGAATACCGAAGCGGCGGTGCTGGCACCGAAGCCCTGGCCGTAGAAGGCCCAGAAGGCGACCCAGAGCACCACGCCACCCTGATAAGCGGTCGAAAGCGCAAGCGCATCCTTGTATTTGATATCGACATAGGCGGTGTCGCGGGCAATCAGCTTGTCCGCGAGATACTTGATCGCCACGAGCGGCACGATCAGCGTCGTGACGTTGGCGAAATACTGCGGCAGATCGAAGGGTGCGAAGAACACACCCTGAAGCAGGAGCGCGAGCGCGAGGCCGATGGCGGCCGGCGCGGCCCCGAAGACCAGAAGAAGCGTCGAGCCGAGGATGAAGTGAACCTCGGACACGCCGACCGGAAAATGCGGCAGCACCTGGAAAAAGCCGAAGGCGGCCACGGTGGTCGCGAGGCTGCGCGCCCCGAGCGAGGCAAGGCCGCGTTCCTTCACGGTCTCCCAGGCGAACTTGGCGGTCATCGCGGCGCCACCGGCGGCGGTCGCATAGGCGAGGATCATCTTGGCGGGGCCGACGAGGCCCGGTTCGATATGCATGTGCATCACTCCTTTGCCCGTCTCCCCGACGGGTGGGTTACAGTCCACATGGCAGGTCTCCTGGCTCTGCGGGTCGTCACGCGCCACCGCCTTCCCGAGGTCGTAGCCCCAGTGGCATAAGGTGGGCGCTCGCCGCATCACAGTCGCGGGGGCGGCTGCGGCTGAAGGCTCCGGTTTGGATCACCCCTCCGCATTCCCTATTCTCCCTTGGCGCTTTGCGCCCGTATCGGGAACCATGTCCTTCGCTTGTGACTCACCGGGACGTGATCGGTCAAGGCGGATTGCGACATCGGACGGTGTCAGCGCGACGCGAGCCCCAGCGTGTCGCGGTTTTCCGGAGTGTCGTCATAGACGGCCGACGTCGCGAGCTTCCCGCCCCGCAGCTTTGCCCGCCACGGCGCCGGACCCGCAAGCCGCGTATCGTCGCTGATTGACTCCCCGGCGATTGCGACGGTGTCTTTCCGCACCAGCACCTCGCGAACATCCAATCCCCCAAGGTCGCAAGATCCCCGCGCGTAATCGCGTCGTTGAAGGCATTGATGACAGTCACCGGGTCCATGCCCGATCCTAGCGCGTCGTGTCCGCCCCGCCTGTCGCGCCGGTAAAACGAGCGATCTCATCCACGATCCGGCCCAGCGCCCGGTCCGGCAACTCATGCCCGACGCCATCAAGCTCCACGATCCGTGCGCCCGCGATATCCCCAGCGATGGCGCGGCCGTTCTCGATGGGGAGCACCGGGTCATCGACGCCATGGATCACCAGAACAGGCACCGCGATCTCGCGAAACCGCCCGGTCCAGTCCTCCCGCGTGGAGAGCGTGCCATGGTTGAACATGCTCGCGAGGCTGTCCGTCCGGGCCAGAACCGCGCGCGCCCGCGCCTCTGCCGCCCCGGCGTCGAAGGGCGCACCGGTCCCCGCCGAGAGCTGGTCCATTCCGGAAAGAAAGGCCACCACCGCGTCCTCATACATCCAGTCGAGGTCTGCCATGCTGGAGAAGTGCGCCATGAAGGCGTCGGAGATATGCGGCAACGGGGCCCCGTCCCAGCCAAGCGGCTCCGACGCGATCAGGGTCAGGCTTGCAACCCTGTTCGGATGCTCCAGCGCGAGCATCTGGCCGATGTAGCCGCCAAGCGACATGCCCACGACATGGGCGCGCGCCAGGCCGTAGCCGTCCATCACCGCGAGCACGTCCTGCGCCATGTCCTCGACCACATAATCCGCCGCACCCGGGGGCACGGTCGTCGTCTCGCCGGTGTCACGATGGTCGAAGCGAATGACGAAAAGGCCCCGCTTGCCGAGTGCCTCGACCAGCGCGTCTGGCCATGAGAGCATCGACGCCGTGGCGCCCATCACCATGATCAGGGCCGGATCGCCCGGCGTGCCGAAGGCCTGTGTCGCGATGCGGACATCGCCGTTCTGAATGTAAGTCACGGATGATCTCTCCATCGGCACTCTGTCTCGCATGTCGTCATGTCTACCGCATCGACCCGAGGCGCGAAACGACGGCCTACAGGGGCGCACCCGTATGACGCGGTCTGACGGCGCGACACCCGTCGGCCAGATCGGACGAAAACCGCGCTGGACCGCCGCCGACCTCAATATCTTGTGGATAACCCGCACCACGAAACCCATATCAAGCGTCCCGCGATTGACACACCGGACCTGACCCGGAAACAATGCCCGGATAGGGAATCGCAACCTTCGGACCATGCCGTGCGCTTCAATCGCCTCAAACTCAACGGCTTCAAAAGCTTCGTGGACCCCACCGATCTGGTGATCAGTGAGGGCCTCACGGGTGTCGTCGGCCCGAACGGATGCGGCAAGTCGAACCTGCTCGAGGCGCTGCGCTGGGTCATGGGAGAAAACCGGGCCAAGGCGATGCGCGGCGACGGGATGGAGGACGTGATCTTCGCCGGCACCTCGTCGCGGGGCGCGCGCAACTTCGGCGAGGTGGTGCTGCAGATCGACAACTCCGACCGTCTCGCGCCCTCGGGGTTCAACGATTCGGACATCCTCGAAGTCGTGCGCCGGATCACCCGTGATGCAGGCAGCGCCTACAAGGTGAACGGCAAGGATGTGCGCGCACGG
The DNA here is from genome assembly GCF_019218295.1 of Maritimibacter sp. DP1N21-5. Lineage (NCBI taxonomy): Bacteria > Pseudomonadati > Pseudomonadota > Alphaproteobacteria > Rhodobacterales > Roseobacteraceae > Maritimibacter > Maritimibacter sp. DP1N21-5. The sequence continues at coordinate 102,943 of NZ_JAHUZF010000004.1, read as the reverse complement.
GACGTGCAGATGCTCTTTGCCGATGCCTCGACCGGTGCGCAGTCTCCGGCGCTGGTGCGGCAGGGGCAAATCTCGGAACTGATCAACGCCAAGCCCAAGAACCGCCGGCGCATCCTGGAAGAAGCAGCCGGGATATCCGGGCTCTACCAGCGTCGGCATGAGGCGGAACTCAAACTCAAGGGCACGGAGGCTAACCTCGAACGGGTCGACGACGTGATCGAACAGCTTGCTTCGCAGCTTGCGACCTTGGCGCGACAGGCCCGGCAGGCGGCGCGCTACCGCGAGATCGAGGCACAGCTTCGCACGTCGGAGGGGCTCCTCCTCTTCCGGCGCTGGCGCGAGGCGGACGAGGCGCGGCTGGTCGCCCAGACCCAATACGGCGAACGCGTGACCGCGGCCTCGCAGGCCGAGGGCGCAGCCCGGACGGCGGTCAAGGTCCGGGCAGAAGCCGAAGATCGCCTGCCGCCGCTGCGTGAGGAAGAGGCGATTGCCGCTGCCGTCCTTCAGCGGCTGACCGTGTCGCGCGACCAGCTCGCCGAGCAGGAAGTGCAGGCCGTTCAGCGGATCGAGACGCTGACCCGGCGGATCGAGCAGCTCGTCCGCGACTCCGAACGGGAAGAAGCGCTGAACCGCGACGCCGGAGAGACCATCGAACGGCTGGAATGGGAACGGACCGAACTTGCCAAGGCATCCGAAGGCCATGCCGAGAAACTGGAAGAAGCGGCAGAGCAGGCACATGATGCCAAACGCGTCATGGCCGACCGCGAGGATGCCCTCACGCAGCTGACCGAGGACGTCGCCCGGCTCGCAGCGCGGCACCAGTCGGCGCACCGCCTGCGCGATGACAGCCAGAAGACCCTGGAGAAATCCGAGGGCGAAGCGGCCCGCGCCCGCGATGCCGTTTTGTCGGCCAAGGCTGCGCTCGATGCCGCGAAGCTGGCGTTTTCGGAAGCCGAGTATGCCCAGCGTAACGCCGTGGAGGCCGCCGAGGCCGCCGAAGAAGCGTTGATCGCCGCCGAAGAAACCCGTGCCGACGCGCAATCGCGGGAGGCAGATGCCCGCGCCGAACGGTCCGAGGCGGAAGGCGAAGTCAACGCGCTCCGGGCCGAGGTCATGGCGCTCGCCAAGCTCCTTGAACGCGACACGACGGACGGGGGGCAAGTGCTCGACCTCGTGCGGGTGGTCAAAGGATACGAAGCCGCGCTCGGGGCGGCGTTGTCGGACGACCTGCGCGCCCCGGTTGTGAGCGAGGACGACCAGTCGGGCTGGATCGCCCTGCCCGGCTATTCAGACACTCAGAGGCTCCCCGAAGGCGTCGAGCCGCTCACCGCCCATGTGACGGTGCCCGATGTGCTCGCCCGCCGCATGGCGCAGGTGGGTCTGGTGGCCCCCGAGGACGCCGCGCGGCTGCAACCTCTGCTCAAACCCGGTCAGCGGCTCGTCACGCTGGACGGCGACCTGTGGCGCTGGGACGGCTATCGCGTTGCGGCCGACGATGCGCCCTCCGCCGCTGCGATGCGGCTCCGGCAGCTCAATCGCCTGGAAGAGCTGAAACAGGATCTGGAACGGGCACAGGCCCGCGCCGATGGCGCGATGCACGCGCATGAGGCCCTACGCGCCCGGCTGGCCGAGGCGGCCGAGGCCGACCGCGCCGCCCGGGACCTGCGCCGCGATGCCGACCGCGCGGTCTCGGATACCGCCCGGGCGCAATCGCGCGCCGAGGCCGACCGCAACATCGCCGAGGGCAGGCTCGAGAACCTGACCCTCGCCGTCTCCCGCCACGAGGAAGAGGCGATGGGTGCGCGCATCCGCCTGTCGGAAGCCGACAAGGCCGTGCGCGATCTGCCCAACCTCGACGATGCGAGGGCCGAAGTCGAGGATACGAAGCTGACCGTCGAAGCCGCGCGGATGACCATGATGTCGCGCCGGTCCCACCATGACGAGATCAAACGCGAGGGCGAGGCGCGGCTGAAACGCTCGCAGGAGGTCACGAAAGAGATCTCCGGCTGGAAGCATCGTCTGGAAACGGCGGGCAAACGCATCGCCGAACTGGCCGAGCGCAAGGCCGTGACCGAGGAAGAGCTCTACGACGCGAAGGCCGCCCCCGAGGAACTGGCGGCGAAGCGTGACGAGCTTGCCCGCGAGATCGCCAATGCCGAAGGCCGGCGTGCGACGGCGCAGGATGCGCTCTCGGTCGCGGAAACCGCGCTGCGAGAGGCCACCATCGCCGAACGCGAATCCGAGCGCCTTGCCGGCGAAGCGCGCGAAGCGCGGGCGCGGGCCGAGGCGCGGGTCGATGCGGCCAAGGAAACCGTCGCCTACGCTGAAGAGCGCATCCGCGAGGAGATGGAAACGACGCCCGCCGGCCTTCTGGAGAGCCTTGGGCAGGACCCGGACCAGATGCCGTCGTCCGACAGTATCGAAGCGGATGTGAACCGTTTGAAACGCCAGCGCGAGTCTCTGGGCGCGGTGAACCTGCGCGCCGAAGAGGACGCGAAGGAGGTGCAGGTCGAACATGACACGCTGGTGAGCGAAAAGGCCGACCTCGAGGAAGCGATCCGCAAGCTGCGCTCCGGCATCGCCTCGCTCAACCGCGAGGGGCGTGAGCGGCTGCTGACCGCCTTCGAGCAGGTGAACGAGAATTTCGGCCTGCTCTTCACCCACCTCTTCGGGGGCGGCGAGGCGAACCTCGTGCTGGTGGAATCCGACGACCCGCTCGAGGCCGGGCTCGAAATCATGTGCCAGCCGCCGGGCAAGAAACTGTCGACCCTGTCCCTGCTTTCCGGCGGCGAACAGACCCTCACCGCGCTGGCGCTCATCTTCGGCGTGTTTCTCGCCAACCCGGCTCCGATCTGCGTGCTGGACGAGGTCGATGCGCCCCTGGACGACGCGAACGTGACCCGCTTCTGCGACCTTCTGGACGAAATGACCCGCCGCACCAACACGCGCTTCCTCATCATCACGCACCATGCCGTGACGATGGCTAGGATGGACCGGCTGTTCGGGGTGACGATGCAGGAACAGGGCGTGAGCCAGCTTGTCAGTGTCGACCTGAAGAAGGCCGAACAGATGGTCGCGTGATCGCGGCCTCACGATCCCGGTTCACGCAGGAGAAAATTCGCCCTAAGGTTTCCAAAACCGGATTTCAGGGAGCCAACATGTTCGCCCGCACCATTGCCATTGCCGCCCTTCTCGCCACCCCTGCCCTCGCGCAGGACAACAAGACGCTCGAAGGCGCTGGCGGTGCCGAGATGGGACAGGTCGTCCTTGCCTCGGCCCCGGACACGCTGGTCGAATTCTTCAAGTCCGCCGGATATCCCGTGCGCCTGACCGAGGACACGGTGGGTGATCCCTTGATCGAGTATCGGGTGAATGGCGACAAGATGAGCCTGTTTTTCTACGATTGCGAAGACAACGTCGATTGCCAGGCGCTTCAGTTCTACGCGGGCTATACCGACAGCGGCGCGTCGCTCGAGACGATCAACAGCTGGAACACCGACCGCCGGTTCGTGCGGTCCTATCTTACCGAAGACAACGTGGCGCGGATCGAGATGGACGTGGCGACTTCGGTCGATGGCGTGAGCTTTGGTGACTTCGAGGCGATCCTTGGCCTTTGGCTCGAAAGCGTGGATCGGTTCGAGGAGCATATCGGGTGGTGAGCCCACTTTAACCTTCCACTCACCAAGGTGTTCTACCAACCTCCTACCGTGAACCTTCGCGGTGTAAGGAGGTGATGACTCTGGAAGAAAGACAATTCCGCAGATGGATGGTCGCGATCGCGGCGGCAACGCTGATCGTCGCGATCATCCGGCTCTGGATCGGTAGGTAATACCGAAAAAGAGTGCCCCGCCGAGTTGCACCTCGGCGGGGCGATTGTTTTCAGTGATGACACTGGAAAAACAATTCCGATGTGTCACATTCTACCACAAAGCTGAACGTTCCGTAAACGCTCCTCATGCATCGTGGTTAACGCAACCTCACAGCCGGTTGAGCAGCGCCGCAGTGGGCCAGGCATCCGCCGGCAGGCCAAGCCGCGCCTGTTCCGCCTGCACGGCCGCCCGCGTTCCCGCACCGAGGATGCCGTCGATCTTGCCCACGTCGTATCCCTTGGCCTGGAGCTTCTGTTGCAGGAGCTTCATGCCCCCCTGGTCCAGCCCGGGCTCCGGGTTTCCAGCGTTGTAGACGGGCGCACCTTCCAGCCGCGTCGCGAAATAGGCTGCGGTCAGCACATAGGTGAAACTCTGGTTCCACTCGAAATAGACTTGGAAGTTCGGGTAGGCCATGAACGCCGGGCCCTTGCGCCCCTGCGGCAGGATCAGCGATCCGGGCAGGTTCGCAAAAGACCCATCGCGCGCCTGAACGCCCATCGCCTTCCAGTCCGACGTCGACAGGCTCCGTTCGACGCCCGACTTCGACCAATCCATTTCCGCCGGCACGATGACCTCCTCGAGCCAGGGCTCGCCCGCCCGCCAGCCGAGGTTCGACAACATGTTCGCCCCGGACATGAGCGCATCGGGCGCCGACGACTTGAGAAGCACATGCCCGTCGCCGTCGCCGTCCACGCCGCTTTCGATGATGTCGCGAGGCAGCATCTGGACCATGCCGATCTCGCCCGCCCAGGCGCCGGTCGTGCCGCGCGGGTCGAAATCGCCGTGCTCATAAAGCTCCAGGGCCGCCAAAACCTGGGGCTGAAACAGGCCGGGACGCCGGCAATCGTGGCTCAGGGTCATCAGGGAGTTGAGCGTGTTGAAATCGCCCTGGAACGCGCCGTAATCCGTCTCAAAGGCCCAGAATGCCGTCAGGACGCCGCGGCTCACGCCATAGGTCTGGTCGATCCGGTCGAACACGCTCGCATAGCGCGACATGTTCGCGACGCCGTTATCGAGCCTGCCTTGAGAGATGAGCGAGCGGGAGAAGTCGATGAAGGTCTTCGTGAAGAACCCCTGCCCTCGGTCGGCGTTCAGGGTCCGACTGTCCTGCGCCGCGCTGGCGAAGAAGGCGTCGACCGTTCCCGAATCATGCCCCTGCGCCCGGGCGAGGTCCTTCATCCGCCCCACGAAAGAGGACCACGACCCACCGCATTCGACGAGGGGCGCGGGGATGGACTGGGCCCGCGCAGCCGTGCCCATGCCTGCGCCGATTGCCGCCACTATGGCCAGCGCCTTGAACCCGATCTTCATGAACTCTCCCTCGTTTGTTCGGCGTCACCCTAGCAAACCGGGCTTACCAGACAATGCCCAGCACGATGACAAGGCCGAGAACCGCCGCCCAGACCCGCCAGAGGACCCCGACCGCACCGTCGATCTCGTCACCTCCGACCACGCGTTCGCCCTCGGGGTTCACCCAGGGAAAGTCCCGCCTCTCGCCGTGATAGCTCCGCGGGCCGGACAAGGACACGTCCAGCGCCACCGCCATCGCCGCTTCCGGCCACCCCGCGTTGGGCGAGCGGTGCAGCGCCGCGTCGCGCCGCACGTTGTCCCCCGCACTGACATGGCCGGTCACGAGCAGCATCAGCCCGGCGGTGAGCCGCGCGGGGATCCAGTTCATCACATCGTCCAGACGCGCGGCGGCCTTGCCGAAGGCTTCGTGGCGGGGCGTCCGGTAGCCGATCATGCTGTCGGCGGTGTTCACCATCTTGTAGGCGAGCATGCCCGGCAGCCCCCCGACGAGAAACCAGAACGCCGGCGCGACCACGCCGTCCGAGAAGTTCTCGGCCGCGCTCTCGATGGCGGCGCGCGATACGTCGGAGGCATCCATGCCACCCGTGTCCCGACCCACGATCTTGCCCACGGCGCGGCGCCCCTCGGCCAGCCCGTCGGCGAGCGCGTTGGCCACGGCCATCACGTGATCGACGAGCGAGCGATGGGCCAGGAGGATCGCGGCCGCAAGGATCTCGGCCAGCCATCCGATCTGGGCGATGCCCCAGCCGATGCCCGCGGCCACTGTCACGAGCCCGATGATCGCAACCGCGCCGGTCACGATCCGTCCCTTGCCGTGATTGAGCGTGGCGTCGGCCCAACCGACCGCCTTGCCCATGAGAACGGCGGGGTGGTGCACCCGGCCCCAGACCTTTTCCGGTTCCCCGAATGCGGCGTCGAGCGCCATGGCGCAGGCAAGGACGAGGCTCATGTCAAGGCGGCCTCGAGTTGGTCCCAGCGATCCTCGGGCGGGAGACCCAGTCGAAGCCACTTCGGGTCATAGGGAAACACCCGCGACCAGACACGCCCCTTGGCCAGCCGCTCCTGCCAGGCACGCGCATCGTCCACTGCATAGAGGCGGAACAACGCGGTGCCACCGGCAACCTCCGCCCCGCGCGCCTGCATCATCGCATCAAGCCGTGCCACATCGACGTGGAGCCTCTGCCGTGTCCGGTTGGCCCAGTCCATGTCCGTCAGAGCCGCCCGACCGATGGCCAGCGCCGGACCGGACACAGGCCAGGGGCCGAGCATCCGGGCGAGCGCCCCAATATGGCCGGGGTCGCCGATGGCGAACCCTAACCGGGCCCCGGCGAGTCCCCAGAACTTGCCCAGCGACTTGAGGATGACCACGCCCGGCTCAGTCGCCATATCGCGCATATGGGATTGGCCGAGGGAGATGTCACAGAAGCTCTCGTCGATGACGAGCAGCCTGCGACCGGGGGCCTCGTCCGCGCCGAACCAGGTAAGCCCCGTGGGATTGTTCGGATGCACGACGACGCGCGCTTCGGCCGCGCCGTCCCGCACAACCTCCCACCCCGCATCCGAGAAGGCGCCCGCATGTTCGTTGTAGGTCCGTTCCGCCACCTGCACGCGCCCCTTCGGCAGAAGCGCCGGCATGCGCGCGATAAGCGCGGAGGCACCGGGGGCGGCAAGCACCGCAGCGCCCGCCGGTATCATCCAGAAGTCCCGCGCCGCATCTTCGAGCGCGGCCATCGCGCCGGCATCCGGCAGGGCAGTCCAGACATTTCGCGGGATGTCCGGCAAGGGATAGGGGCGAGGGTTTATCCCCGTGGACAGGTCCACCCAATCGCCTCGGGTGCCGCCCCATCGGGCCATCGCGGCATCGAGCCCGCCGCCGTGGTCGCGCCCCGTCATCATTCCTCCGCCGGGATGGGGGGGTGCCGGGTCACGAAATGCCCTTTCACCGCCTGCGGCCATTCGCGGTAGGGCACCTGCCCCGTCGCGCTGGCGGCATGTTTTTCCGCCCAGTCGACGATGCCCCGGGCCGCGTCCTGCGTTGGCTCGAACCGGCCGATAGTATAGCACAGCTTGCCCATAGCCTGCACCGCGACGTTGCAGCCGTGGTCGCAACCCATGAGGCAGGACACCCGCTTGACGGCCACATCGCGCCCGGAGGCCGCCGCTTCGACAAGCTCTGCCAAGAGGACGCCGTCCGTCACCTCGGCGCCGCGCTCGGCCCAGCCTTCGCGCTTGCAGGTATCACAGACCGTAATCCAGGTCGTCGCCATGGTGCTCCCCCAGTTCTCGCCGTCGCTTGAACCGGAAATCCTGCGCAATGGCAATGCTTGCGCGGGGGGATCGAATCTCCTTGGTCTGGAACCCGATTAACCTAAGAATGGAGACAACATTCCCGCGAGGTCCGGTTTCGGTTAGTCTCAAGTCCGTGGGTCGGGGAAATTCTGCGTCACATGCGAAACGCATGGGACCGTGACGGGAATACGGTGGAGCGCGTGAAGATACTCATCGTGGAAGAGGACACCGACCTGGGCGGCCTGTGGCAACGCCATCTGGAGCGCCAAGGTGGCACTGTGACCACCGTCACGACCGCGGCCGAGGCGCTGGCTCATCTCGGCACGGCGCGTGTCGACATCATCGTGGGCGATCTCGACCTTCCTGCCAATGGCGCAATCACGGTGGCGGATTACGCCGCCTATCGCCACCCGGAAACCCGCGTCGTCTTCGTCACTGCGCGCTCGTTCTTCTCGGATGGCTCGGTCTTTTCCATGACGCCCAACGCCTGTGCCTTCCTCCCGGCGGCGACCAGGGCCGAGGATCTGGCCATGATCGTCGCGCATCACGCGGAACGCGTGCCGAAACAGTGACCGGGTCGCAGGCGCGTCCTCGTCTTTCCCTTTTGCCTCCTCCCCCGTAGTTTGACCCCATGTCCAGCGACACATCCTTCGACCCGCCCAAACCCGAGGCCGTGATCTTCGACATCGGCAATGTGCTCATCACCTGGACGCCGGAGGTGCATTATGACCGCTGGATCGGCCCGGACCGTCGCCGCGCCATGTTCGCCGCCGTCGACCTTCACGGCATGAACGAGAGGTTCGACCGGGGCGAGCCCTTTCGTGCGGTGGTCGAGGAGACGGCCGCCCGCCACCCCGAATGGCGCGAAGAAATCCTGATGTGGCACGACCGCTGGCTCGACCTCACCCTTCCCGTGATCGACCATTCGGTCCGGCTGTTGCGGGCGCTTCGCCAAGCCGGGCATCCGGTCTTTGCGCTGACCAATTTCGGCGTGGACAGCTTCGCCCTGTCGGAATCGCGGGACCGCTTCCTGACCGAATTCGACCGCCGATACATTTCGGGGCATCTGGGCGTGACGAAACCCGATCCGAGTATCTACCAGATGGTGGAGGAGGACTGCGGCATCGCGCCTGACCGCCTTCTGTTCACCGACGACCGCGTCGACAACATCGCTATCGCCAAGGACAGGGGATGGCAGACCCATCTCTTCAAGCATCCGCAGGGATGGGCCGACACACTGGTCGAGGCCGGACTTCTGGCCCGCGAACAGGCCGTCTAGGCGCCCGGTTCCGTCGTCAGCCGGTCGCGAAGCCTCGCTAGATAACGGTCCAGAAGCCCCTGCGCCGCTGCCTGCGACTTGGCCTCGGCATAACACCGGCACTCCGGCGCATTTCCGGACGGGCGCAGATGCACAACCTCACCGGTTTCGAAGGTCACACGCAGTCCGTCGGTCTCGTCGATCCCCGCCACCTCGCCGGCGCCCTCGAAGAACGCGGCGCGCGCACCGGCATTCTTGGACAGTGTCGCAATCAGCGCCGATGACCTGTCGCTTGGCACCTCCGTCACGCGGTCGGCGGCGGTGAAGACCGACGGCAGACCTGCGACGAGATCGGCCAGCCGCACGCCCTGCTCCCGCGCCATCACCAGCGGCGCGATGATCGGCAGGAGGCAGTCGCGCGTCATGAGCGGGGCGAGCGGACCGGCGGGCCCTTTCGCGGCGAAGCCAAGAAGAAAGCCGCCGTTCGCCTCGTACCCCACGACCGACACGTCCGGGTCCTTCGCTTGACAGGCTTCCATCTTCGCGATGACGAAGGGCGAGCCGATACGCGTGCGATGGACAGTCCGGAAACCCATCTCATCGACCATGCTGTTTGATGAGACGGGCGTCACGATCACGGACGCGCCCAGCGCCTTGGCGGTCAGGGGCCCCAGCACGTCGCCCGGCACGATGTCCCCGGCGTGGTCGGCCATCAGCGGCCGGTCGGCATCACCGTCTGTCGAGATCAGCGCGTCGAGGGCTCCAGCCTTGCACCACACCCGGATATCGTGGGCCACCTCCCGGTCGACGGCTTCGGTATCGACCGGGATGAAGCGTGACGACCGGCCAAGCGGGACCGGCACGCCACCAAGGGCTTTCACGACCGCCGCCATGAGGTCGCGAGCCACTGAACTGTGTTGGTAGACCCCGATCCGCCAACCGGAAAGCGCCGCATCGCCATAGGCGGCCCTGTAACGCTCGACATAGGTTTTGGCCGTATCCGGCGCGGTTTCCTGGGCGATGACGGTCCTGTCACGCGCGGGCGATGCACCAAGGGCGGCCCGAATTGCGGCTTCGTCGTCCTTCGATATCTCGCCACCCGGCACGTAGAACTTGAGCCCGTTGCGGTCCGCTGGAATATGGCTGCCAGTGATCATGACCGCCGCGTGGCCCCGCGCCATGGACCCGAGCGCCAGTGCGGGCGTGGGAACGGCGCCGCAATCGACGGCCAGCAACCCCTCGGCGGTCACGGTGTCCAGAACGATCTTCGCAATGGCCGGCGACGACGGGCGCAGGTCGCGCCCGACATGGATCGCACCGCCATTGGGACAGGCCCGTAGGAAGGCCCGGATATGGTCCGCCACGAGTGCGTCCGTCAGGTCGACGACCAGTCCGCGAAGCCCGCTCGTTCCAAATTTCGGTGCCATATCCGTGCCCTTGCCACAGCCTTCTGGTGCCGGTCCCGGCACCTCGGGCCAGATGTGACAGAGCGGGCCGCGAAACGGAACCCCGAAGGCGCGTCACGCGATCTCGAGCGCGTCGAGGTTCTGGTAGGACAGTTCCATCCCGTCGAGCATTCCCGTGTCCATCATCTGCTTGCGCGTCTCGGCGTCGGGCAGGGTCATGGTCATGACCATTCGCGTTCCCGCACCGTGGCTGTTGAACAGCGTCTCCACCACATTGGGCGGCGTCGGGTCGGGGAGCAGCATGATCTCTTCCTGCACCACCCGGCGCGGTTCATCGAGTTCGAGGAAGGTCCCGGTGATCTGAAACTCGTAATCCGGTCCCTTGTGGAGCATCCGGTATTTCCCGCCCACGCGCGCGTCGATGTCCACTTCGGCAACTTCCCAGCCGTCGCCGCCGCCGTTCTGCCATTTCTTGATAAGCGCCGGTTCCATATGCGCGCGCCAGACAAAGGCCGGCGGCGCGTCGAAGTCACGTGTGACGACCAGTTGGGTGTCGCCATTCAGTTCAAAACTCAAGGGTTTGGGCATGTCAGTCTTCCTTGTCATGAAAGGGATAGTCAGGGGTTCGCTCGTCCTGTGCCTTGCGCATCTCTTCCGCCAGAACGGCGTCAAGGCGGTCATAGTTTGCCGTGAGCACGCGCCGGAGCCGGTCGAGCCAGCCCTCGAGTTCTTCGAGTGTCCCGCCCGCCAACCGGCAGGGGCGCCGGGTGCCGTCCACCCGTCGCGTGATCAGCCCGGCCTCCTCCAGCACCTTGAGATGGCGCGAGATCGCCGGTTGCGAAATGGAGAACGGCGCCGCGAGTTCGAGCACGGTCGCTTCGCCTTCGGCCAGCCGGGCAAGGATCGCCCGGCGGGTCGGGTCGGCGAGGGCACCGAAGGCTGCGTCGTAGTCCAAGGCGGGCATCGTCATGTGGATTCCTTATTTGCCATCTCTTTATATAACACATTATTTATTTAATGAGAACCCCTGTCAAAGCAGTGTTGCCAGGCCTCCCTCCAAACGACACACTCGTTCCCGATAGAACGAGCGCGACATGATCTGGTTTTTCCTGTGTTTTCTGGCTTTTGCCTTGGCGGTCGCGCCCTTCGTGCGCGAGCTGTTTCGCCATCCTCCGCAGGTGGACCGCGCCGACGCGCAGGGTGAGACCGCGCTCCTCGAAGACGGCGTCACCCACTATCATTGGCACGGACCCACGACCGACAGCGTGATCGTGCTGATTCATGGCCTGAGCTCCCCCTCCTGGGTCTTTGCCGGGCTGATCCGGGGGCTCAACATGATGGGCTATCAGGTCCTGAGCTACGACCTCTACGGGCGCGGGCTGTCCGACCGGCCCCGCGACCGGCAGACTCCGGAGTTCTTTCTGAGCCAGCTGACGAGGCTTCTGGACGAGCAAGGGCTGGAAGGGCCGGTGTCGATCATGGGCTATTCCATGGGTGGAGTGATCGGGGCGCTTTTCGCTGCGCGCTATCCCGAACGGGTGGACCGGCTTATCCTGCTTGCGCCGGCGGGCATGGACTATGTGCCGGGACCGCTTCTGGGACGGGCGGGAAACTCGGGGCTTTTCGGTCACTGGCTCTGGCAGGTGGCGGGTCCCAAGACGCTGCGCGAGGCGGCGCGGCGCGATGCAGCGGGCCCGACCGTGATCCCGGACCTGGCCGACCGGATCGACGCCGAACTGTCCCGGCGCGGATACCTGCGCGCGGTGCTGTCGGCGCACAAGAACACGCTGTCGCTTCAGATCGAAACCGTGCATCGCGACATTGGCAGGATGGGCACACCGGTTCTGGCGATCTGGGGCGAGGAGGACGCCGTGATCCCGCTTACCGCGATCGGCAAGCTGACCCAGTGGAACCGAAACGCCCGACATCACGTGGTGAAAGGCGCGGGCCATGCCCTACCCCACACCGCACCGACCGCGATCATCGCCGCCGTCACGGAGTTCCTGCGCGAGGTCTAGAGCCTCGTCACCAGCGTCTGCAGCGCCTCGGCCCCGCGATGCTTGTGCCGTCTGGTGTAGACGTAGGCAGCAAAGCGTGCCGTGAACCATTCCATCTTCGGCGCCTCGATTACGACGGTATCTGTCCAGACACAGCCCTTGCCGTGCGGCTGGATCGACAGGTTATGATCCCAGCGCGTGACCTGTGAGTTGTGTTCGCAGCTCTGGATCACGCGCGATTGCCGGTCGAGCGTTTCGACGTACATCGTATGGCCGGGGTTCTTCAGGACTCCGAAAAGCGTGATGTCCACGACATAGGTTTCACCTTCACGCACCACATCATCGGGCAACCCGTGATAGGCCGCGATCCCGCGCATCGCCTCGGTCATTTCAGAGAATTGCAAGGCCTCGGCAAAGACGGTGTCGGCGTCGCGAGGGTAACGGGCCGTGATGGTGATTTTCCGGGTCATCTCGTGGTCCAGTCAGATGGCGGCAGATAACCGGACCGGACAGGTCGAGGGAACCCCGGAAAAGACAAACCCCGGGGCAGGGCCACCGGGGATCATCGAAACGGCAGGTCGCCCTGCCGGGTGTCCAATGCGGGTCTTAGAGAAGACCTTCGCGCTGGGCTTTCTTACGGGCGAGTTTGCGTGCCCGGCGAACGGCTTCCGCCTTCTCGCGTGCTTTCTTGATCGAGGGTTTCTCGAAATGCTGCTTGAGCTTCATTTCCCGAAACACACCCTCACGCTGAAGTTTTTTCTTCAGTGCACGGAGCGCCTGGTCGACGTTGTTGTCGCGAACCGATACCTGCATGTGGTTGTCACCACCTTCCTAAGTTTGAGTTGCAAAAAGTTGCAGGAGCGCGCCTTATATAGGCAAGTTTCCCCCCTGTCCACCCCCCGAACCCCTTTGCGCAAAGGCTTCCCTTGATGGAAGCCCGGACCCGTGGCATGCTGCTTGCCAGGGGCGGAACAAGTAATAACAGAGGTCTCACATGAGCGAGAAATCCGATGCAGTCACCCTGCTTGACGCGGTGCTGATGCATGTTCCTTTCGACGGCTGGTCCGAGGCGGCCCTGCGCGCGGCCTGCGACGACACCGGCATCCCGATGGAAGCTGCGCGACAGCACTTCCCGCGCGGCGCCGTGGACATGGCCTTTGCCTATCACAAACGCGGCGATGCCGTCATGGTCGCGGCCCTACGGGAACGCGACCTCTCCGCCCTTCGTTTCCGTGACCGCATCGCGCTCGCCGTCCGCCTCCGGCTCGAAGCGGCAGATCGCGAACTCGTGCGCCGGGGCATGACGCTCTTCACCCTGCCCCAGCACGCCGCCGACGGCTCCCGCGCACTGTGGGAAACGGCCGGGCTCATCTGGGACACACTGGGCGACACCTCGCGCGACGTGAACTGGTATACCAAGCGCGCCACGCTTGCCGCCGTCTATTCCTCCACGGTGCTCTACTGGCTCGGGGATGAGAGCGTCGGATATGAAGCGACCTGGGCGTTTCTCGACCGGCGCATCGACGACGTGATGAAGATCGAGGATGTGAAGGGTCGTGTCCGGGGCACGAGGCTGTGGGACGCGTTGATGGCGGGGCCGCCGGGCAAGATGCTTGACATGATCCGCGCACCGGGCACGCCGCGCCCGGGCTACCCGGGAAGCTGGGACCGGAGCTGACGGACCCGACACCGATCAGGTCATGGACATCGCGCCGGCTCCGCCCGTAGGCTGCGCATTCATTGCGCACCCATTCTGACGGAGACCCCCATGACCATTCCAACCACCATGCGTGCCGTCGAGATCACGAAATCCGGCGCGCCCGAAGTGCTTCAGATCTGCGACCGCCCCGTGCCGAGCCCGGGTCGGGGCGACGTGCTCATCCGCCTCGCCTATGCCGGGGTGAACCGGCCCGACGCGCTGCAACGTGCCGGCATGTATGCCCCGCCCCCGACCGCGAGCGATCTGCCGGGGCTCGAAGGTGCGGGCGAGGTCGTGGCCGTGGGGCCGGGTGTCACCGGTATCGCGGTGGGCGATGAGGTCTGCGCGCTCTTGCCGGGCGGCGGCTATGCCGAATTCGTCACGACCCCGGCCGCGCATTGCCTCCCGGTGCCCAAGGGCCTTTCCCTGAAAGAGGCCGCCTGCCTTCCTGAAACCTACTACACCGTCTGGTCCAACGTCTTCATGCGCGGCGGGCTGACTGCGGGCGAGCGGTTCCTGGTCCACGGCGGATCATCCGGAATCGGCACGACGGCAATCCAACTCGCCCATATCTTCGGCGCGCGCGTCTTCACCACTGCCGGTTCGAACGAGAAATGCGAAACCTGCAGGTCGCTCGGCGCCGATGTGGCCATCAACTACCGGAACGAGGATTTCGTGGAAGTGCTGCGCGAAGTCGGTGGCGCGAACCTGATCCTCGACATGGTCGGGGGCAGCTATATCGAGCGTAACATCCGGTCGCTGGCCGACGACGGGCGCATGGTCCACATCGCCTTCCTCACCGGGCCAAAGGCCGAGATCAACTTCGCCCAGATCATGGCGCGACGGCTGACGATCACCGGATCGACGCTGCGGCCGCAATCCGACGCCGCCAAGGCCGCCATCGCATCAGAGCTTCGGGACAAGGTCTGGCCGCTTCTCGACGCGGGACGGGTGCGCCCGGTGATGGACAGCACCTTCGCCCTTGCAGACGCGGCCAAGGCGCATGAACGGATGGAAAGCTCGGCGCACATCGGGAAGATCGTGCTCGACATTGCGAGCTAGACTCTAGCCAAGCGCCGTCCAGGCCCCTTTGCCGATGGCGAAGAGGGCGATCACGACGGCGACCTGAACGGCCGCGCTTGCGATCGCACGTGACCAGCTTTGCACGGGTGGCGCCTCTGGCATCGCCACATCGGCATCCTTCGGTGCCTCTTCGTCCGGCAGGGGTTCGGCCGCGGCCAGCGCCTCGGCGAAATCGGCGAGGTTGAAGCCGTTGAAATCCTCGCCCTTCAGGTCGAAGGCCGCAAAGGCGCGCGCCAGCCGTTCGGTCACCTCGGCGATGTGGTCCTCGTCCGCAGGGTCGAAATAGCCCGCGGGGATGCCGCTCTGCCCCTGCTCCATGCCGAAGCCCGCCGCCTCGAAGAAGACCCTGACCATGTCCGAAGAACCTTGGAGCGCCGCGATGACCTTCGGGTCCCGAAACAGCGCGACATAGTCGGCGTCTCCGTCAGGGTGTCTGTGGATGTCGAAGTCATAATACATGGCGGTCCTCTCGCGTCGCATCGCCACAATCGTGGGAAACTTTGTCGCTCGATTGGATGAAATGGTTCAATTCGGAGGCAATTGTCCCGCAGTCACCGTCAGAACCCGCCCCGCACGCCAGCGCTTGCATCCGCCGCCCGCGCCCCCTTCAATGCCCGCAACCAGTGAGGGCCCCATGGATATCGCGAGCCGCGTCTACAATCACCAGTGGAAGATCGACCCCATCGTGCGGTCGCTCATCGACACGGATTTCTACAAGCTTCTCATGTGCCAGTCGGTCTATCGCACCCATCCGACCACCCAGGTGACGTTTTCGCTGATCAACCGGACCGCCTCGGTCCCGCTCGCCAAGCTCATCGACGAGGGCGAACTGCGCGAGCAACTCGACCACATCCGCACGCTGTCGCTCACCCGTGGCGAAAGCACCTGGATGCGGGGCAATACCTTCTACGGCACCCGCAACATGTTCCGCGCCGACTTCATGGAGTGGTTCGAGGGCCTGCGCCTGCCGCCCTATCACCTCGAACGCGTGGGCGATCAATTTGAACTGACGTTTCACGGCACATGGGCCGAGGTCATGCTGTGGGAGGTGCCCGCGCTCGCCGTGATTATGGAACTGCGCTCCCGCGCCGTGCTGCGCGACATGGGGCGGTTCGAGTTGGAGGTGCTCTATGCCCGCGCCATGACCCGCGTCTGGGACAAGGCGCTGTCCCTGCGCGCGCTGCCGGGCCTGAAACTGGCCGACTTCGGCACCCGGCGGCGGCACGGGTTTCTGTGGCAGGACTGGTGCGTGCAGGCGATGGTCGAGGGGCTGGGCGAGGCCTTCGTCGGCACCTCCAACTGCCTCATCGCCAAGAACCGGGATCTGGAGGCGATCGGGACCAACGCGCATGAACTGCCCATGGTCTATGCCGCGCTGGCCGAGGGCGACGCGGCGCTGGCGCAGGCCCCCTATCAGGTGCTGGCCGACTGGCAGGAGGAGCATTCGGGCAACCTGCGCATCATCCTGCCCGACACCTATGGCACGAAGGGCTTTCTGGAGCGCGCGCCGGATTGGCTGGCGGGCTGGACCGGGATCCGGGTCGATAGCGGCGACCCGGTGACGGCGGCGGAAACGGCGATTTCCTGGTGGCAGGAAAGGGGCGAGGACCCGCGCGAGAAAATGGTGATCTTTAGCGACGGTCTGGACGTGGAGGAGATCGAGCGGCTCCACGGGCTGTTCGCGGGTCGGGTGCGGGTGAGCTTTGGCTGGGGGACGCTGCTGACGAATGATTTCCGGGGGCTGGCGGCGGGCGATGCTTTGGCGCCCTTCTCGCTGGTGTGCAAAGCCGTCGCCGCCGACGGTCGCCCGACGGTGAAGCTATCGGACAACCCGGCGAAGGCTATGGGGCCGGAGGGTGAGGTTGAGCGGTATAAGCGGGTGTTTGGGGTTGGGGCTCAGGTGGAGCGGGAGGTTGTGGTTTGATTACTCAGTCTTTTGCGCATCGCCGAACGCCACCAAATAATCTAGGCCGCTCTCAGGGCAGTCCTCTGACGGATAGTGCTCATCAAAAAGGTCATTTGTCTTCTTCAGATACTTGGCAGCAATAAAAAGCCAGTAGTTATCAGAATTGTAATCCGGGATTGCTCCAGAGACATGCCCACGATGTGACGGATTTCTGCAAGAGGTCGAATTGTGCCATGAGAGGTGTTGCCATTGTGAATGCACAGAAGCACTGAAAGGCTGATAAACCCAGTTATAGAAATCTAAAACACCCGCCTCCTCCGCCATTTTTCTCGTGCTGATGCCCGACCAGCTACCTAGGTTGACATCCAAGAGATCAGAGTTGAGCTGAGAATTAACCCACCACTCTTGAAATTCGATCATTGCGGATAGGTCTTCTCCGTTGATATTGTGAGGATCATTTTCAAGTTGCTGCCGTCTATGTTCGGCTTCTAACTTAACATTTCCGACACCGTATTCGATGAATAGCTTCGACCTATTTAGTGGAGCCTTAAGTATCCAAGCGAGAGTTATAAAGACGTCAGCCATAACACGGAGAAAAATTGGCGCTGAGTGGGGCGTCCACATTACGGGAGCCGACGCAATATCCACGGCAAGAGTGGTTTGTCGCGCGATAAGGCATCCTACTACTTGGGAAATCTCAACTTGAGACAAGTCAAAGGCAAGCACATCGCGCCTATGCAGAAACTCTTTCTTGACGGTCGTCTCAAATCCAAAAATAAGTCTTTCTAGATCACTTTGAGCGTCCACTTCAGGTATAATCGTGTCTCTTTCATACTCACATGGCCCCATACCCTCAACCGACCTCCAAAATTTGCTGTGCCATTGTTCATCCACGTCGGTTTTCACTTCAGGCGAACCCAAAAAAAGAAACGGCGCCATTGCTCTCACAGCCGCTGCGACGGACCGGGATTCTTCGGTGTCAGGGTACTTGAATATCTCCTCTAACCTGTCCACTGCTGGATCCTTTATGGAAGAAGAAATAAATAGCTTCCCCTGACTGCCGAGCAGGTACACAGAAGTTGCCAAGCTAATTGCAGAAATCCGACTATGTCTGTCGTAGAGTTCATCAAGAATCATTGAAATCTTCCGCGCACCGAGAGGCACTGCGTCACTAACTTTCCCTTCGAATAGAAAGTCCAGAGGATGATCTTCAAACACCTCATTCATTGGCCCAAACCCTCTGCGGAGAATGTTCAGGGACCGAAACGGTGTCCTTTTTAAAACTTCTCGAATCTCATCGTCAGTAAGATCACTGAAGGAGGACATTCGATTGACCGCACTTGTCGTCCTCTCACTCTTTATATCAAGCACAGTCTGACAAAATGCGCGAAGGACTTCCATGTCTCGTGGTCCGAACGGCTCTCGGAGAAAAACAGCCAACCAGAAAACTTCCGGAATAACGTCGACCGCCCAGTGATAAGGCGAGTAGTTTTCTCCGAACGCGGCCTTTAGGGGAGGTATTAACCTTCTTTTCTTCTTCTTGTGATCTGAAAGAACTGGCTTCCGCAAAAAATCGCCCCACGTTATTTGAATGCTCTTTCACCTACGGTATGAGAATTCATCCTCTTGCGCATTAACTTTCTGCTCACTCCACCCTCCCCCGCAACGCCTTAACTTCCCCCCGCCGCTTCTTCTCGTCCACCCGTTTGCGCTTCTGGTTCAGGGACACCTTCGTCGGCACCCGCCGCTTGGGGACCACCAGCGCCTCCCTCACCATTTCCGCCAGACGCTCCTGCGCGATCTCGCGGTTCCGAGCCTGTGACCGCGTGTCCTGCACGAACAGCACCACCGCGCCGTCGCTCGTCCACTTGCGCCCTGCGACACGGCGAAGCCGACGCTTGACCGCATCAGGCAGGTTCGGCGAGCGCTCCGCCTCGAACCGCAACTCCACTGCCGTGGAGACCTTGTTCACGTTCTGACCGCCGGGACCGGACGCGCGGACGAATTGCTCGGTCAGTTCCCAGTCCTCGATGGTTATCTTGTCGTTTATCCGGATCATCTTGCCCAACGCTCCCCACGCGCAATAAGTGCCCGCCAAAAGCCCCCCGAACAATCGAAAAGGGCCATCCGTTGCGGATGGCCCTTCGAGAAGTCAGGAGGTGGGGCCGGTTAGACAAAAGTCAGCTTAGCCCGCTACCCGCCGAGGGCTGCCCCGGCTGGGCGCTTCTACTTTGTCCCGGCACCTCGCTCCACAAATTCTCTAGACATGGACACCTCCTTTCTTGAGTTGAATTTCAATAAGGTCAGGGTGACACACATCTTGTGTCGGTCAACAAAAATCATGCGACCTGTGGTGAAAGTTTTGTAACGAGTGCGCGAAAGGGAACAAGTGCCACCAAAGCGAGCAGAAGTTTGACGCCCCAGTCCGCGACGGCAAGGCTGACCCAGAGCGGCACGACACCGCCAAAGCCCAGGAACGGCACGCCCTCGGTCGCCCAAGAGGTCTCCATGTTCGCGGCGTCCGGGAACACCGCGCCGAGCGTGGCCGAGAAGGCGATGGAGAAGAAGAGGAGCGTGTCCACAGCCGATCCGACGAGGGTCGAAGCGAGCGGCGCGCGCCACCAGGTGCCCTCGCGCAGGCGGTTGAAGATCGCCACGTCCAGAAGCTGCGCGGTCAGGAAGGCGATGCCCGATCCCACGGCCACCCGCAGCGACACGGCGGCGAATTCGTAGCCGTCGCCCTGAAGCATGATCTGGCTCCCGATGAGCGAGCAGACGACGCCGACGACGAAACCGGCGAGCACGACGCGGCGCGCGGCCTGCACGCCGTAGACGCGGTTCATCACGTCCGTGACGAGAAAGGCGATAGGATAGGTGAAGGCCCCCCAGGTGAGCCAGTCACCAAGCAGAAACTGAACGAGGATGTTGGAGGCCACCACGACGGCGGCCATGGCGATTACGCCGGGAAGAATGCGGGTCATGTATCTGGTCCGTTTTTAACAAGGTCGCGGAGACTTGGCCCTGCGCACACCGCAGGACGGGCGGGAATTAGAGGTTTTCGTCCACCGGATCAAGAGATTCCCCTGTCGCCGGCAGCGGATCGTCGACGACGATGTATTCCACGATCTCGTTCTTCTGGAAAAACCGCTGGTTGTCATCGGCGACCATGACGATCCGGATCTGTTGCAGGTCGTCCTGCCAGACCGAGATGCCTTCGAGGTTGTCATGGGTGCGCGGCGAGGTGACAAGGAGCGTGACCTCGCCGGTCAGGTCGGTGTCTGACATGTCGAAGCGGCGCACGCGGGTGGAGAACCCGAGGTCCGAGGTCGAAAGGTCGCGTTCGAGCAGGTAGAAACGCCCGTCCGGCCCGATGTCCGCGCCCACCGGCAGGAACTCGTCCCGGCGCGGAATGTCGAAGGGCTGGTCCCAGGCGCCGTCTTTGTAGCGAAACACGGGAAAGGGTCGCGCCATGGCGCCCGAACGTTCCGGCAGGGTATAGAGCGCTCCGTCCGGCCCGATGGCCAGCGCCTCCAGCGAGGAGTTGTTCTGCATCTCGGCAAAGGCTTCGGCGCGGGGAAGCTCGGTGCCGCTGTCGCCTGTGACGTCGGCATATTCCATAATCCGATGCTCTGCCTCGAAGGACACGAACATCCTGCCATCGGCCGCAATCGCAAGCCCTTCGCTGTCATCGAAAAACCGCGGTAGCGGGCCACCGTCGGTGTGGGTCAGGGAGAGGATCGGCCCGCCCTCGGCCCCGATTAGCCGTCCGCGGTCGGTGCGAATGAGCCGCCCCGAGGTCACGAGTCCGCGGTCGGAGACCACGGTGAAGCCCACGCCGTCGTCATCCACCTCGATCCCCGACCAGCCCCCGAAGGCCTCGTCCGGAATCGACCAGACCACCGACGACGAAATCACCGCCGGATAGGGCGATTGCGCACGGGAGACCGGGGAGAAGGCCGCAAGGGCCGCTACTGCGATTGCAAGACGGCGGCGCATTGTTGCGGCAGGTCCGCGAGGGTCAGCTCACGGCGGGGTTGCGGTGCCGGCGCGTTCGGGTCGCGCGGCTGCGGCGGCGGCGGGTTCAGGATGTCGTTGACCCACTGCTGTGCATCGGCGCATCCGTCCCCGGCGGGGATCGGGTCCTGATCGGAACAGCCCGCCATGCCAGCGGGGCAATTCAGTCGGACATGGAAATGGTAGTGGTGGCCATACCAGGGCCGCACCTTGCGCAGCCAGGACCGGTCGCCGGTGGCATCGTTGCACATCTGCACCTTGGCTCCGGCGAAGACGAAGATCCGCGCCACGGCCGGGTCCGACGCGGCGGCCTTGATCACTTCCATATGCTGGGGCGTCCAGCTCGAATTCACGTAAGCGCCGTTCGAGCGCTGCATCGAGATCGACGAGATGTTTTCGCGTTCCTGCGGGGTGAGGTCGAGGCGCGTCGGGGGCAGCATCCAGATGTCGGCATCGAGCCCGATCTGGTGGCTCGCGTGGCCCGTCAGCATGGGGCCACCGCGCGGCTGGCTCATGTCGCCGACATAAAGCCCGGCCCAGCCGGGTTGTTGCGCGGCCTTGGCGGACAGGCGTTTGACGAAGGAAATCAAGTCCGGGTGGCCGTAGTTGCGGTTGCGCGACAAGCGCATCGCCTGCCAGGTCGGTCCGGTTTCCGGCAGACGTTCGGCCCCGGCGAGGCAGCCCTTGGAATAAGCGCCCCAGGACGCCGGGGTCTGCGATGAGGGCGCACGCGCCGCGCCGAAGAGCCGTTTTGCCGGCTCGTTGGAGGTCGAGATGATCTCGCGCGCGGCGGTCATGTTGTATTCGGATGCAGGCGGGGCGGCCCCACCGCCACTGCGCACCGGGCGATCCTGTCCACAGGAGATGAGAAGCGCGGCGGCTGCCAGCGGTAGGAGGAGAGCCCGCATGATATCCCTATCGTTCGCCGTTCGGTTTCACCCAGACTAGCAGAACGAGTCCCAGAAGAAAGAGCGCGATCAGGGGCGATACGCCAAGACGCGCCGATCCCGTGATCGTCGTGAAAAGCCCGATGAGGGCCGGTGCCATGAAGGCCGTGGCGCGCCCCGACAGACCATAGAGCCCGAAACTCTCGGTCGCAGTCGCGGGGTCGGTGTGTTTCACCATGAGCGAGCGCGAGGCCGCTTGAAGCACACCGCCGAAGCCACCGATGATCACGCCGCAGGTGAACATCACGATATCCGGCACGATCGACCCTTCGGCCAGCGGAATGCCGTAGAAGCTCTGCCGGTCCATGAAGACGATCGTCACGATGACGAGGATGAGCCCGATGATCGAGCCCGTGATCACGGGCTTCGGGCCAAGTCGGCTGTCGAACCTGCCACCCACCCAGGACAGGGCGGCGGCAGCGATGGCCGAGACGATCCCGAAGATCCCGATGAGGGTGATGTTCCAGTCGAGCACCAGCGTCGCATAGACGCCCCCGAAGCCGTAAAGCCCGTTGAGCGCATCGCGATAGAACATCGACGAGCCGAGAAAGGCGGCCAAGGATTTGCGCCGCCCCAGCGACTTGATCGAATTGCCGAGGAGCGACATGGCGGCCGAAAAGCTGTGACGCCGCTTCGGAATGTGGCCCTCACGGACCCAGAGGAAATAGGGCACCATGAAGACTGCGAACCAGAGCGCCACGAAGGGGCCGACGAACCGGGTGCCTTCGCGCATCTCGCCATCGACGAGCCCGAACACCGGCGGCAGGCCGATGAGCGTGGTGCCGTTGCTGCCCTCTGCGAGGAAGAGGAGCGTGATGATGAGCGCGATGATCCCGCCGAGATAGCCGAAGGCAAAGCCCGATCCCGAGGTCTTGCCGACCGCCTCGTCCTCTACCAGTCCCGGAAGCTGCGCGTTGATGAAGATAAGCGCGAACTCCGCCCCGATGAAACCTACACCGAAGGCGATGAGCATCGCCCACATGTTGCCGCCGGCCGGGTCGGTATACCAAAGCGCCGCCGCCCCGATGATGTAGAGCGCTGAGAAGGCCCAGATCCACGGGCGTCTGCGACCCGAGGTGTCGGCGAGCGCACCAAGGATCGGACCCCCGAAGCCGATGATGAGCCCGGTGATCGTCAGGCAGGTGGACCAGACCGTCTGTGCGCGCGCATCGGCCAGGGTCTCGTCCAGTCCGATGGTCATGAAGTAAGCGGCGGCGACCGTCGCGAAGAACGGGCCGTAAATGAAGGTGAGAAGGACCGTGTGGTAAGGCTGCGAGGCCCAGTCGAACCAAAACCAACCCCAGACCCGTTTGCGCGGCGATACGACGGCAATGCGCTCGCCCGGTGCAACCTCTACCATGCCCTGCCCTCTCCCCGTTTTCCTATCCTTATGGCGGGCATCGCGCGGCTGGCAAGGTTAATGGTCTCGCAGGGCTCACATTTCCGGCGGCCACGGCCTGTGGCGGTCGGCCTCGATCCAGCCGGTGACCCAGTCAGGAAGCGGCGGGGAAGACACATCCTCCTGACCCACGGCGGCCAGCACCCGCGCGGGCGGGACGATCCCGTTCCGATCCGTCACGGCCGAGCGATAGAGGATATGGGAGGTGCATTCCTCGCCTCGCCACATGCTTTGCTCGAGGTAGATGAACTTGTCGTCCCAGCCTAGTGCCCGGCTTTTCACCGTGACCCGGTCGAACATGCGCACCCGCTTGCGATACATGACCGAGGCCCCCGCCATGGTCAGCCCCCAGCGGTTCTTGCGCAATGCGGTGACGAGCCCGGCCCGCTGTGCGAGCGGGATGCGCCCGAGGTCGAAGATGGTCAGCGTGCGCCCGTTGTTAAGCTCCATCCAGATGTCCAGGTCCCAGGGCATGATCATGTGATGGGACACATGGACGCCCAGGAGAGACAGCGGCTCCGCCCGGGAGGCGAGGACCATTTCCTTGATCATGCGAATGAAGGGATACATCGGGACACTCCTTTGCCCCTTCGTGCTGCGTCGCAGTGCGGCCTGCGTCAACCGTTCCTTCGCGTCGCTCTTGTCATATCGGACGCATGACCATAGGTCAGTCGCGGAACACATGGGTCAAACACGGGTCAACGCACGATATGCTGTCGCTTCTGCAAATTCTCTACGCCATCACCAGCGTCGTCTGGTTCATCGTGATCGTGCACATCATCATGTCGTGGCTGATCAACTTTCAGGTGCTCAACCTGCGCCAGCAATTCGTCGCGCAGCTCTGGTATGGCCTCAACCGGCTGGTCGAGCCGGTCTATGGGCCGATCCGGCGGATGCTGCCCAACATGGGCGGGATCGACCTGTCGCCCATTTTCGTGCTGCTCGCCCTTTTTGCGATCCGCACCGTGATCAACAACAACATGTATCATTTCTACTGACGTCTTGTCGGCGGGTGGGCGCTTCGGCTATCCCCGAAGCATGCCTGCCACTCCTGACCTCGATCTCCTGAAATCCGTCTTCGGCTTCGACGCCTTTCGCCCCGGTCAGGACGAGGTCGTCACCTGCGTGACCGAGGGGCGCGACACGCTCGCCATCATGCCCACGGGCGGCGGCAAGTCGCTGTGCTACCAGCTCCCCGCACTGCTTCGCGACGGTGTGACCGTGGTCATCTCGCCCCTCATCGCACTCATGCGCGACCAGGTCCGGGCGCTTCGTGCCGTGGGGGTCGAGGCTGGCGCGCTGACCTCCGGCAACACCGAGGAAGAAACCGACGCGGTCTTCTCCGCGCTTTCCGAGGGGCGGCTCAAGCTGCTTTACATGGCGCCGGAGCGGCTCGCCTCCGGCGGCACCGTGAACCTCCTGCGCCGCGCGAACGTGCGCATGATCGCAGTGGACGAGGCGCATTGCGTGTCGCAATGGGGTCATGACTTCCGGCCCGATTACCTGCGTATCGGCGACCTAAAGCGCGCCCTCGGCGTGCCGCTCGCGGCCTTCACCGCCACGGCGGACGAAGAAACCCGCGCCGAGATCATCCAGAAGCTCTTCGACGGGCAGACGCCGACCACGTTCCTGCGCGGTTTCGACCGGCCCAACATTCACCTGGCCTTCGCCGTGAAGGACAAGCCGCGCGAACAGATCCTGAGCTTCGCGGCGGCGCGCAAGGGTCTGTCGGGCATTGTCTATGCCGCGACCCGCGCGAAGACCGAGACGCTGGCTCAGGCGCTCGTGGAGGCCGGGCACGAGGCGATCGCCTATCACGCCGGACTCGACCCTGACAGGCGCCGCGACGTCGAACGACGGTTCCAGACCGAGGACGGGCTGATCGTCGTGGCCACGGTCGCTTTCGGCATGGGTATCGACAAGCCTGACATCCGCTGGGTCGCGCATGCAGACCTGCCGAAATCCATCGAAGCCTATTATCAGGAAATCGGCCGAGCCGGTCGCGACGGCGCGCCCGCCGAAACCCTGACACTCTACGGCCCAGACGACATCCGGCTGCGCCGGAGCCAGATCGACGAAGGCCTTGCCCCGCTCGAACGGCGCAACGCCGATCACGCAAGGCTGAACGCCTTGCTGGGCCTCGCCGAGGCGGCCACCTGCCGGCGGGTCCGGCTCCTGGCCTATTTCGGGGAAGAGGCGGCACCCTGCGGGGTCTGCGACACCTGCGACAGCCCGCCCGAGACCTTCGATGCGACCGTGACCGTGATGAAGGCGCTGTCCGCTGCCCTGCGCACCGGGGAAAGCTTCGGGGCCGGTCACCTGATCGACGTTCTGCGGGGCACCGAAACCGACAAGGTCACTGCCCGCCACCATCAGGATCTGCCCACCTTCGGCGTCGGCAAGGACCTGACGAAAGGGCAATGGAACGCGGTCTTCCGGCAAATGATGGGGCTCGACCTTCTGCGCCCCGATCCCGAACGCCACGGCGCGCTGCGCGTGACGCAGACGGCGCATCCCGTCCTGCGCGGCGAAGAGCAGGTGATCCTGCGCAAGGACAACATCGCAGCCACCCGCGACCGCCCTGCCGTCCGAATGCTGGTCAGCGAAGAAGACGCGCCGCTTCTGTCCGCGCTCAAGGCCAAGCGCCGCGCCCTGGCCGAAGCCCAGCGCGTGCCGGCATATGTCGTCTTCACCGACCGGACCCTCATCGAAATGGCCGAGCGCCGGCCCATGACGCTAGACGCCTTGGCGGGGGTGTCCGGCGTGGGGGCGAAGAAGCTCGAACGTTACGGCGCGGAGTTTCTGGCCGTGATCGCGGGGGCCGAGGTCGAGGAGATGCACCCGGCCCGGCGGCGGCTGGCCGGGTCGGAGGCAGGCGTCCTGTTCGACGAGCTTTCCCGGATCGCGCGCGATCTCTATCGCGGCTTCGACGGCACCGACAAGCCGCTCTCGGTCTCGCCCGCGCTTCTGCGCCACATCGCCGAACGACGACCCGCGAACCAGGACGACCTCGCCCGGATCCGGGGCATGGACGCCGCGCGGATCGACCGCTTCGGTGCCGATTTTCTGGATGCACTGAGAGAGAGGGCCTGATGCTCGTCACGATTTCCCCTGCCAAACGGCTGGATGAAACGCCGGGAACCGGCACCGGCACCGAACCCGCCCTGAAGGCCGAGATGGAGAAACTCGTGACCACGACCCGGCGCCTCGGGTTGAAGGACATCGAAGGCCTGATGGACCTGTCCCCCAAGCTCGCTCGCCTCAACCGCGATCGGTATCGGTCGCTCCTGTCCGGCACGGGCGCAAAACAGGCCATCGAGATGTTCGACGGCGACACCTATACCGGCTTCGATGCGGGATCGCTCGACACGGACGCGCTCGACTATGCGCAGGACCACCTGCGGATTCTGTCGGGGCTCTATGGTCTTCTGCGCCCGCGCGACGTGATCGAGCCGCACCGGCTCGAAATGGGTACCCGGCTTGCCACGCGCCGGGGCAAGTCGCTTTACGAATTCTGGGGCGACCGGATCGCCGGACGGCTAGTGGAGGACGCGGCGAGCAGCGGAACCGACACGCTCCTGAACTGCGCATCGGTCGAGTATTTCACCGCGGCGGACCGCAAAGCGCTGACGCTCCGCGTGATCACGCCCACCTTCTACGAAACCAAGGCGGGCGAACCCCGGATCGTCAGCTTCTTCGCGAAACAGGCGCGCGGTGCGATGGCGCGCTTCGTCTGCGAGAACCGGGTGACGGACCCGGCCGCGCTCGCCGCGTTCGACGCGGGCGGTTATGTGTTCCAGCCCGCGCAATCGACCCCGGATCGCCCGGTGTTCCAGCGCGATGAAACCGCCGCTCAGACCGCCGCCTGAGCGGTGACGGAGGCCTCCGGCTGCCCCGGGTTCGTGGGCAGGGGTGGCCGGGCGTCGGCGGGACAGGCAGCGGCGATTTCCGCCAGAATAAGGTTTTTCGGGAAGGGCTTCGTCAAACAGGCGTCGAGCCCATGTGACAGGATCTCCTCCCCGTCGCCCAACATCGCATGGGCCGTGAGCGCCACGATTCGGGTGCGGGGCCGGTCAAGCGCCTCCTCCTGTGCGCGGATCAAACGGGTCGCTTCCTTGCCGTCCATGCCCGGCATCGAGATGTCCATGAAGACCAGGTCGGGCTCGAAATCGGCCCAGGCATTCACCGCCTGAAAGCCGTCTTCGGCAAAGCCGAGCTGAATATCGCAGGCCTTGACCAGCTTCGAGAAGACGAAGCGGTTGGTCTTGTTGTCCTCGGCCACCAGCACGCGCATCAAACGCGGGCCTCGGTCGTCCGGCCCACCCGCGGGAGGTGTGATCACGGCCCGTTTCTCGCCCTCTGCCACGGTCACCGTCGAGGGGTCGTCACCCGGCGCCGTGCCGCCCCTACGACTGCGAAAGCCCGGCGCGGAGGGTTCCGGCAGGGCCAGCAGGATCTCCATCAGGGCCGGGCGTGAATGCGGCTTGTGCAGCACCCGGTTGTCGTTGCAGGCGACATCTGGCGCGAAAGGGTCAGCCACGGTGACGACCGGCGCGGGCGCGGTTTCGCACATCGCCGCCATGTCCGCCCGGATCAGCTTCTGATCGACGAAGATCACGTCGACGTCGGAGGCGCGCTCTCGCCCGGCTTCGACCGTGTCGGCCAGCTCGACCGCCATGCCCAAAGCGACCAGACGCTTCGCGAGGATCGCGCGGTTCATGTCCTCCGCCATGACCAGAAGCGCCCGCTTGAGCCAGTGCGGCCGTTCCGCCAGAGGCGCTTCGGCGACGGTGGGCAGCGTGACGGAGAGCCCGAAACATGAGCCGACGCCAAGCTCGCTTTCCACCCAAAGCTCTCCCCCCATCAGGTCGACGAGGTGCCTGGTGATGGCAAGGCCAAGACCGGTGCCTTCGAACATGCGGTTCTGGTCATCTTCGACCTGGTTGAACTCGCCGAAAACATGCCCCTGCATCTCGGGTGCGATGCCAATCCCGGTGTCTTCGACCGTGATATGCACGCGTTGCGCGACATCGCCCTCCGGCACACCGACGACCCGCACCAGCACATGGCCGTCCGAGGTGAACTTCACCGCGTTCCCGATCAGGTTGGTCAACACCTGGCGCACCCGCACGGGATCGCCGACATAGCGGGTCGGCAGGAACATGTCGTAGTCGAGCATGACCTTCAGCCCCTTCTCGCGGATCGACGGCTGAAGCAGCGCGATCACATCGAGCACGGTCTTCTCAAGGTCGAAGGGTTCGGGATGAAGCGCCAGCTTCGAGGCCTCGATCTTGGAGTAATCGAGCACATCGTTGATGATCGTCAGAAGCGCGCGGCCCGACGAGCGGATCGTGTCGAGATAGGATTTGAGCTCCTCGTCCAGATCCGCCTCGGCCATGAGGTCGGCCATGGCGAGAACCCCGTTCATCGGCGTGCGGATTTCATGCGACATGTTGGCGAGGAAGGCCGATTTCGCGCGGCTGGCGGCTTCGGCCCGGTTGCGGGCGAGCATGAGGTTCTTCTGCCGCCGGACCGCCCGCGTGATGTCGAGCCCCATCGACACCGTGTCCCCGTCCGGCGCGCGCCGGTCGAGGAGCCGGACATAGGTCCCGTCCCACAGCCGGATTTCACGCGGCTCGGGGGCGGTCTGCGCCCAGCGCTCGAGCATCCAGTCGCGCCAGCCGGCCCTTGTGCGGTCTCCGATATCGACGATCCCTTCGAAGACGGCGACATCGATGATCTCGTCGTAGTGCACCCCGGGCCGGATCAGTTCGAGACCGTCGAAGGGCCGGTAATAGGCGGCATTGGCAATGACCAGCCGCCCGTCGGCGTCGAACACCGCGAAACCGTCCTCTATGGTCTCGATCGAGGACCAGAGGCGCCGCTTGGCGATATCCACCTCTTCCGACTTGCGCACGAGGTCGGTGCGCACCACCGCAACCTCTTCGCGGGTTTCGACCAGATCCTCCGACAGCGCGCGGGCGTGGCGCGACAGCATCCGGTTTGCTGCGTTCAACTCGGCCTGTTTCTGTTCCAGAAGCCGCTCTGCCGCCATTCGGGCGCGGCGTTCGTCGGTGAGGATATCGTCGGTCGGCATGGGTGTCTCCGCTTCGTCCCGGACACCTTCGACGAACAAGGTGAAGAGGCTCTTAACGGCAGTAGGGGAATCGTTGCGGGCCTTTCACCCTCATGCGAGCATGCGACCAAGCAGGAGGACAGACCCATGCGGTTCACCATTATTTTGGGCATGATTTTCATTAACTTGGCGGGAATTGCCGCCGCGCAGGAAACGGTGCCGGAACGGCGTTATGTCCTGCACCGCGATGTGGATTTCTTCGGTCAGGACCTGCGCAGTCTCTTCGACACCACGCTCGACACCTGCGAATCCGCCTGTCTGGGCAACACGGCCTGCGCGGCCTTCACCTACAACACGCGAAATGCCTCCTGTTTTCTGAAATCTGGGGTCACCGACCAGTCGGACTATGCCGGAGCCTTTTCCGGCGAGGTCTTCACGGTGCCGGACGCGATCCGTGCAAACGCCCGCGCGCGGGAGGCCGAGTTGACCGGCTTCCTCTATGGCTCCGATCTGTCCCGGGCCGCCGATCTTGCCGGGTCGATCCCGGACGAATTCGTCGCCGGCGGTTGGAGCGCCGGGGAGCTCAGGCAGACCGCCTATGAAAGCGAGCGGGATGGTAACCCCGGACAGGCGATGCGCTACATGGGGGCGGCCACCGTGGTCAGCGACGCGGGCGAGGATTGGCTCGAATATTCCCGCCTCACCATGGCGGTGGCCGGGCTTCAATCCGATGGCAATGACGCCCGCAGCTACCGCGCCACGGCGAAGAGCGCGGCCATCGCCGCCTATGTCCGGCTCGAATCCCCCGCAACTCGCGCCAATGCCCTGATCCTCCTGGCCGACATTCTGGAAGACAGCGACCGGGGCCGCGACATGATCGACGCCCTGCGGCTCGCACAGGATCTGTCGCCGCGCGACGACACGGCGCGCGCGCTCGACCGCGCCATCGGGCTTTACGGTTTCCGGGTCGAACAGACCACGGTCAACGCCGACAACGCGCAACCGTCGATCTGCGTCACCTTCACCGAGGAGTTGGCCGAAAGCGGCACGAACTACGCCGATTTCGTGCAATCGGACGTGGCCGGGATTTCCGTCGAGGCCACCAACCGCCAGCTTTGCATCGCTGGTGTAGAACACGGCGGTCGCTACACCTTCACCCTGCGCGCGGGCCTTCCGTCGGCTGACCGCGAAACCCTGCGCAGTCCTGTAGAAATCACGCAGTATGTGCGCGACCGGTCGCCCGGCGTGCATTTCCCGGCCCGTGCCTATGTGCTACCCCGCACCGAAGATGCCGGTTTGCCGATCGTATCGGTCAATGCCGAAACGCTCGATCTGACGCTCTTTCGTATCAGCGACCGCAACCTCCTGCGCACCATGCAGAACGATTTCTTCAACCGTTCGCTGGATTACTGGAGCACCGAGTATTTCAAATCCGAAATGGCCGAAGAGGTCTGGACCGGCACGGCAACCGTGGGGCGCACGATCAATGAGGACGTGACGACCCGGCTTCCCATCGGCGAGGCGATCGAGAACCAGCCCGCGGGCATCTACGCGCTCAAGGCCGCAGTTCCCGGCGAAGACGAATACGACAGCCCGCCAGCTGTCCAGTGGTTCGTGATCTCCGATATCGGCGTGACGACGATGACCGGGGCGGACGGGCTTCATGTCTTCACCCGGTCGCTGACCAGTGCCGGCCCGATGGACGGCGTCGAGGTGGAGCTTCTGTCCGTCGCAAACAGCGTGATCGGCACGACGACCACTGACGCGGAAGGTTATGCCCATTTCCCGCAGGCGCAGGTGGCCGGGCTCGGATCCTCGGC
Source organism: Maritimibacter sp. DP1N21-5 (assembly GCF_019218295.1). Classification (NCBI taxonomy): domain Bacteria; kingdom Pseudomonadati; phylum Pseudomonadota; class Alphaproteobacteria; order Rhodobacterales; family Roseobacteraceae; genus Maritimibacter; species Maritimibacter sp. DP1N21-5. Next base: position 71,869 of record NZ_JAHUZF010000004.1, on the reverse strand, counting down.
TCCCGGCCTCGTGGTGCTTCGGGCGGGGGAGGACGACATGGCCTTCCTGTCGTTGACCGATCCGGCCTTCGACCTGTCCGACCGCGGGGTCGAGGGCCATCCGGCCGCGCCGCCCATCGACGTGTTCCTGACCACGGATCGCGGAGCCTACCGCGCGGGGGAAGTGGTGAACGCCACGGTGTTGACCCGTGACGGCCTCTCCGAAGCCATCGAGGGCCTGCCGATCACCGCCATCTTAACACGGCCCGACGGGGTCGAATATGCGCGCAATCTGTCAGAGGGCAGCGTCGCGGGCGGGCATGTGTTCCACCTGCCCATCGCCGGCAATGCGCCGCGCGGGACCTGGCGGCTCGACGTGCACGCCGATCCGGACGCGCCCGCGCTCGCCTCCTCCACGCTGCTCGTCGAGGATTTCCTCCCCGAACGCATCGACTTCGACTTGGCTTTGCCGGACGGCCCCATTGCCCTGACCGACAGCCCCGATCTGACCGTGGAAGCCCGCTATCTGTTCGGCGCGCCGGGCGCGGATCTCGCCTTCGAAGGCGACGTCAGGCTGACCCCCGTGACCACGCTCGCCGCCTTCCCCGGTTACCGTTTCGGTATCTCGGATGAACGGCAGCGTCCGGTCTATGGCGCGCTCGCGAACGGGCGCACCGACGTCGAGGGGCGCGCGAGTGTGTCCGTCGACTTCCCCGAGGTCGAGGCGAATGGACGCCCCCTCGAGGCCGAGGTCATCCTGCGCGTGAAGGAAGGCTCGGGTCGCCCGGTGGAACGCAGCATTGATGCGCCCGTCACGCCGGAAAGCGACCTGATCGGGATCAGGCCGCTCTTCGAGGACGAGGTCCCCGAAAGCACCACCGCCCGGTTCGAACTGATCGGCCTGTCCCCCACGCTCGAGCCCAAGGCGATGGAAGCAACCTGGACGCTCAACCGAGTCACGACCCGCTACCAATGGTATAATCAGGACGGTTACTGGGACTGGGAACCCGTGACGACACGCAGCGCAGTCGACAGCGGCTCCGTCACCCTTGGCCCCGATCCCGTCGCCATGGAGGCCCCGGTCGACTGGGGCAACTACGAGCTTGTCGTGACCCGGACGGACGGCAGCTATCTGGCCTCCTCCCTCGCATTCTATGCAGGCTGGTATGTCCCTGCCGACGTGTCGCAGACCCCGGATATGCTTGACATGTCGCTCGACGCGCAAAGCTATCGCCCCGGCGACACGGCGCGGCTTCGGATCGAACCGCGCATGGCCGGGACGGCGCTCGTCACTGTGGTGTCCAACCGTCTGATCGACATGATCCCGGTTGAAGTGGGCACCGAGCCCGTCGAGGTCGAGATTCCTGTGACCGACGACTGGGGTGCCGGTGCCTATGTCACCGCCTCGCTCGTGCAGCCTCTGGACGAGACGCAGGGGCGCAACCCGGCGCGCGCAATGGGACTGGCCCATGCGCTCGTCGATCCCGGCAACCATCGCCTGTCGGTCATCATCGACGCACCGGAAGCGGCCCAGCCGCGCGGACCGATGGAGGTCTCGGTGCGCGTGGAGGGCGTGGAGGATGGCGACACGGCCTATGTCACGCTCGCCGCGATAGATCAGGGCATCCTCAACCTCACCGCTTTCGAGGATCCGGAGCCCACGGACCATTACTTCGGTCAGAAACGCCTCGGGATGGAGATCCGCGATATCTATGGCCGGCTCATCGACGGGATGACGGGAGACATGGGTCAGATCCGCTCGGGCGGCGACGCCTCGGCCGAAATGCGCATGCAAGCGCCGCCCCCGACGGAAGAGCTGATGGCCCAGTTCTTCGGCCCGGTCGAGGTGATCGACGACGTGGCGACCGTCACCGTCGATCTGCCCGAGTTCAACGGCTCGGTCCGGTTGATGGCCGTCGCGTGGTCGGAGACGGGCGTCGGCGAAGCGGGCGAGGACGTTCTGGTCCGCGACCCCGTGGTCCTGACCGCCTCGGTCCCGCGGTTCATGGCGCCCGGCGATACCGCGCGGATGCTTCTGGAACTGACCCATGCCGACGGTCCCGTGGGCGAGGTCTCGATCCAAGCAACCGCAGGCGGGCTTCAGATGGGGGGGGACGCCGCGCGGACCGTGACGCTTGGCGAGGGTGAAACCCGACGTCTCGAGGTGCCCATCGGGGCGCTCTCGGAAGGGCTCTACCAGATCGCGCTGGAGGTCACGACGCCGGGTGGCAAACGCCTGACCAAGACACTGACGATCCCGGTGCAGTCGAACGACCCCGAAATCGCGCGAACCGCCCGGATCGAACTGGCAGCGGGCGATACTTTCACGCTATCGGACGACATCTTCGACAACCTGCGCTCCGGCTCGGCCCGCGCCACGCTCGCCGCCGGACCCATCGCCAAGGTCGATGCGGCGGGGCTTCTCGCCCGTCTCGACGAATATCCCTATGGCTGCACCGAGCAACAGACCAGCCGCGCGCTGCCGCTTCTTTACATGGGCGGCGTGGCCGAGGCGATGGGGCTTGCCGACCGCGAAGACCTCCCGGCCCGCATTCAGGGCGCGATTGCCGAGGTGCTCGCCAACCAGTCCTCGTCGGGGAGCTTCGGATTGTGGCGACCGGACAGCGGCGACCTCTGGCTCGACGCCTTCGTGTCGGACTTCCTGTCGCGCGCCAAGGCACAGGGTTACGCGATTCCCGACACCGCCTTCCGGGCCGCGATGGATAACCTGCGCAATCAGGTGAACTACTACCCGGACTTCGAAGAAGGCGGCGAAGACATTGCCTATGCGCTCTATGTCCTCGCCCGCGAAGGCGCGGCCAATATGGGCGACCTGCGCTATTTCGCGGACGTGAAACCCGCGGCCTTCACAACCCCGATGGGCGCGGCCCAGATCGGCGCGGCGCTCGCTGCCTATGGCGATCCGACACGTGCCGACCGGATGTTCGCGCAAGCCAACCGGATGGTGCTCGAACAGGAACCCGAAGGCCAGCTCTGGCGCGCCGACTACGGCACCAACCTGCGCGATGCCGCTGCGGTCCTGACCCTCGCGCTCGAAGCCGGGAGCGAGGCGGTGGATCAGGGCACGCTCGTGACGCGCATCGCCGCCAACGATGGCCGATGGTCCACGCAGGAGGCGACATGGTCGCTTCTCGCGGCCAACGCCATGCTGGGCCAAGGGGCGAACGCCGGGCTGTCGCTGAACGGAAATCCCATGACCGGCCCGCTGGTCGAGGTGATGAACCCCGTCAGCCTGTCCCAACCATGGCAGCTCTCCAACGAGGGCGATGCTCCTGTGGACCTGACGATCACCACTTTCGGGGTGCCTGTCCTGCCCGAGCCGCCGACCGCCAATGGATTCGTCATCGAACGGCAGTATTTCACCATGGAAGGCGCGCCCGCCGACGTGTCGCGCGTGACCCAGGGCGAGCGGCTTGTCACCCTGATCACGGTCACGCCCGATGGCGATACGGAGGGACGGCTGATGGTCGACGATCCACTGCCGGCCGGGTTCGAGATCGACAACCCGAACCTCCTGCGCGCCGGTGACATCGGTGCGCTCGACTGGCTCGACCTGACGGAAGAGGTGGAGACGAGCGAGTTCCGGCAGGAACGCTTCCTGACCGCCGTCGACTGGCGCTCCAGCGCGCCGATCCGGCTCGCCTATATCGTGCGCGCGGTGACGCCGGGCGAGTTCCATCATCCCGCGCCCTCGGTCGAGGACATGTATCGCCCGAATTACCGCGCGACCGGGGCTACCGGGACCGTGGTGATCCAGTGAAGTGGCTCTGGACAGGCTTCGCGCTCACCGCGGTGCTCTGGGCCGGAGCGGCGGGGCGCGACGCCTTCGACCGTTGGGTCGATGACACGGTGCTTCCGCCGCTCACGGTCGAAACCTCGACCGAGGTGCTGGACCGCGACGGGCGCCTCCTGCGTGCCTATACGGTGGCGGATGGGCGCTGGCGGCTGGGAATCAAAGACGCCCGGGTCGACCCGATGTTCTCCGAACTGCTGGTGGCCTATGAAGACAAGCGTTTCTACCGCCACAAGGGTGTCGACTTCGTTGCGGGCTCCCGAGCCGTGGCACAGGCATTGCGCCACGGCGAGGTCGTCTCGGGCGCCTCGACCCTGACCATGCAGGTTGCGAGGCTGCTGGAGGACGGGCCGACCGGCACTCTCGCGGGCAAGCTGCGTCAGACGCGGCTGGCTCTGGCACTGGAGCGCGCGCTCTCCAAGGAGGAAATCCTCGCCCTTTACTATGACCGCGCGCCCTATGGCGGGAACACCGAGGGGCTGCGCGCAGCCACGCGGACGTGGTTCGGCAAGGAGCCTGTGAGGTTGACCCCGGCAGAGGCCGCGCTGCTCGTGGCCCTGCCCCAATCGCCGGAAAACCGTCGTCCAGATCGGCACCCGGAAGCCGCCCGGATTGCCCGCGAACGTGTCATCACGCGGGGGCTCGCGGCAGGCGTTCTGTCCCCCGAACTGGCCGAGGTAGCACGCGCCGACCCCCTGCCCCGCAACCGCCAGCCGCTGCCGGCCCTCGCGCCCCATCTGGCCGACCGCATGCGGGCAGAGGGGCCGGGTCCCGGCGGGTTCGTCACCACGCTCGACGCGGACCTTCAGGCGCGGCTCGAAACGCTGGCCGCGCGGGCCGTGGGCGACCAAGGCTCGGCGCGCCTGTCCATCGCCATCGTCGTCGCCGACCATGCCACCGGCGAGATCCTGGCGAGCGTGGGCTCCGCCGGATACGAGGCCGAGCGGGCCGGATATGTGGACATGACGACCGCGCATCGCTCGCCCGGATCGACCCTGAAGCCGCTGATCTATGCCATGGCCTTCGACGACGGGCTCGCTCACCCGGAAACCCTGATCGAAGACAGCCCGGTGCGGTTCGGAAGTTATGCGCCCGAGAACTTCGACGGGCAGTATCGCGGCGAGGTCACCGTCGCCGAGGCGCTGCGCCTCTCGCTCAACATTCCGGTCGTGGCGCTCACCTCCGAGGTTGGGCCCGCGCGGCTCTTCACCGCGCTCCGACAGGCCGGGACCGATCCAAGGCTTCCGGGCGGCGCTCCGGGGCTCGCCATCGCGCTCGGCGGCATCGGTGTCACGCCCGAGGGGCTGACCGCGCTCTATGCGACTCTCGCGAATGGTGGCTCAGGCGGGGGGCTTGTCCACCGTCCCGACAGCCCGCGCCCGGTGCCGCGTCGGGTCGTTTCACCCGAAGCGGCCTGGCAGGTCGGGCATATCCTGTCGACGGTTCCGCCCCCGCCCAACGCCGCGCGGGTGCATCTGGCCTACAAGACCGGCACCTCCTATGGCCACCGCGACACATGGGCGGTCGGCTTCGACGGGCGCCATGTCGTCACGGTCTGGCTGGGCCGCCCCGACGGAACCCCGGTGCCCGGTGCCTTTGGCGCCGATGTCGCCGCGCCGATCCTCTTCGAAGCCTTCTCACGGGTCACGACGCGGATCGAACCTCTGCCGCCGCCACCGGGCGCGCTCCTGCTATCCCATGGGGCACTTCCCCTGCCGCTCCAAAGGTTCCAGCCGCGCGACGCGGTCTTCGGGCCGGCACCGGGATCGGTCGCCCTGGCCTTTCCGCCGGACGGCGCGATGGTGGAGCTTTCCGGTGCCCCCCTCGCGCTCAAGATTCGTGACGGGGTGCCGCCCTTTACCGTTCTAGCCAACGGCGCGCCCCTTGTGGTCGGGCTCCATCCACGCGAAGCCACTCTCGACCTCGCGGGGCCGGGGCATCTCACCCTGTCGGTGATCGACGCGAAGGGGTCCGCCGCCCGGGCGCAGGTGGAATTGCGCTAGCGGTCAGCCGGCGACGAGGTCGCAGTCGGGATCGCGCACCGGCGTGCTCGACCAGCCGATGGCGATCAGTCCCCGATCGTCGCTGATCGCCACGATGCCCCAGCCTTCGACCGAGACATGGGTGTATTCCCAAGTGATATTGTAGCCTTGTTTCACCCGCGCGAGGACCGGCGCAGTCATCCTGGGCCCGGCGTAAACATCGAACTCCGCGCCATGGTAGCCCATGCAACCCGACCCCGTATCCGTGGGCACCGGCAGGCTTTCCAGCCGCCGCAGCATATTGGCATAGGGCAGGTCGAGCCGGGTCTGCGCGGTGTTCACGTTGCAGCCGAACCAGTCCTCGAACTCCTTGACCGCCGCCACATGACGCTGCGCCTCGGCACCGAGCGTGACGGCGGTCCCGACGCAGCCGGTGTTGTCGAAGACCGCCTGTCCCAGAGCGGAGCCGAAGCAATAGCCGGCGCGGTCGAAGTTGAGGTTCCTGAGAAACCACGCCTCGTGGCAAATGTCATAGGCGGCGGCCGGCAGGCCGATGAGCGTGAGGGGAAGGGCAAGCAGAATGCGCATGAGACTCTCCTGAAATGAATGTATCGAGCCTATCCCGCGCACGCCGCATCACAAACCCAAATGACCCGGACAAGCAAAACCCCGGCGCGGGGGCCGGGGTTCACTGGGATCTGTGCACAATTATGCGGCGTGACGATCAGCGGTCGTCGTCGTCATCCTCGTCATCATCCGAGTCGGGCAGGTTGAAGAAGCTGTCGGCGTCCACAGGCTCTTCTTTCTTTTCGACCCCGCCACCAAGCGTGAAGGTCTCGAGCCCCTCGATCGCGGTCGGCATTCGGGTTTCTTCCGGGTCCATGCCAAGGCTCTGCTCGGTCGACAGGAGCTTGCGGCGCTCGTCGTCCGACATGGCGGCACCTTCGGCAGCGCGTTTGGCGTTGGCCTTCTGCACGGCGGCGTCAAGTTCGGTCTGTTTGCACAGGCCCAGGGCCACCGGGTCGATGGGTTCCATCGACTGGATGTTCCAGTGGGTGCGTTCACGGATCGACTGGATCGTGGGCTTTGTGGTGCCGACGAGTTTGGCGATCTGGCCATCAGACAGTTCCGGGTGGAACTTCACCAGCCAGAGAATCGAGTTGGGGCGATCCTGACGCTTGGACAGGGGGGTGTAGCGCGGGCCACGGCGCTTTTCCTCGCCCACGGCGGCCGCGTTGAACTTGAGCTTGAGTTTGTGCGTCGCGCTGGCTTCCGCCTTCTCGATCTCGTCCTGCGTGAGCTGGTTGTTGGCGATCGGGTCGAAGCCTTTGACGCCCTGCGCGACCTCGCCATCGGCGATCCCCTGCACTTCAAGTTCGTGCAGCCCGCAGAAATCGGCGATCTGCTTGAAGCTGATCGTCGTGTTGTCCACCAGCCAGACGGCGGTGGCTTTGGCCATGAGCGGTTTGTCCATGATGGATCTCCTTTGATCGGGCCTTTGGATACGGCTCTCCCGTTCCCCGGAAGGGGCGCCCGTTTCGGGCTGGGTCACCGTTGTAGGGAAACTTGGGCGCTATATAGTGCAGGCAAAGCGATGAGGAAAGAGTGAATGCGTTGGCTGATCATTCCGCTGCTGGCGGCGGCGCTCTGCGCAGGGGTGGCCCGGGCCGAGGGCGAACGTGCCGGGGACTTCGATTACTACATTCTGGCGATGAGCTGGTCGCCCAACTGGTGCAAGCTCACCGGCGAGGCCCGCGACAGCGAGCAATGCGACAAGCGGCTTGGCTGGGTCGTGCACGGGCTCTGGCCGCAGTATGAAGACGGCTGGCCCTCCTACTGCCTGACCGGCGAACGCGCGCCGTCTCGGCAGATGACTGCGGCGCAGTCCGATGTCTTTGGCGCGGGCGGGGCGGCGTGGTATCAGTGGAAGAAGCACGGGGTCTGCGCCGGATTGCCCGCAACGGAATACTACGCGCTGGCGCGGGAGGCGTTCGGCCGGGTCAACCAGCCCGAGGTGCTCGAAAAGATCGACAGAACCTTCTCGGTGCCGGCCTCACTGATCGAGGAGGCCTTTCTCAAGGCGAACCCGAAGTGGACGCCCGACATGCTGACCGTGTCCTGCACCGACGGACATATCCAGGAAGCGCGGCTGTGCCTGACACGGGATCTCGAACCCCGGGACTGCGCGGCCGATACCGTGCGCGACTGCACGCTCACCAAGGCGCTGATCGAGCCGATCCGCTGATCCACGCTGCCTTGCGGGACCGGGAATTTCACCGGGGGATAAACCTTTGCCCTTAATCAGGAAAGGCCAAGCTACTGTGAAAACTGACGTTTCCGGATTCCGGGATTCTAGAATTCTAGAATCCCGGAATCCCTGACCGGCACCCCACAGGCCAGACATGGAGATGTCGCGGCCCCGCCTCGTCGTTATGACCAAGGAGCCGAGACCCGGCCGGGTGAAGACCCGGCTGGCCGCTGACATAGGTGCCCTCCCGGCAGCGTATTGGACCCGGCAACGCCTGCACGACATATCCCGCAACCTCACTTCCGCGCATTGGACCATGATGCTTGCGGTCGCGCCCGATTCGGCCGTCGCCGCGCCGCTCCTGCCCGGCCTCCCCCGCCTGCCCCAAGGCCCCGGCGACCTTGGCGACCGGATGGCGCGGGTGTTCCGGCGCCTGCCGCGCGGACCGGTCCTCATCATCGGCACGGACATTCCCGGGATCACGCGGCCGATCCTGTCCGACGCGTTTCGGGCCCTTGCTCGGCACCGCGCGGTGATCGGGCCCGCCTCCGACGGCGGCTTCTGGGCCATCGGCCTCGACACGCGGCGGCGCATCCCGGCGAACCTCTTCGCGAAGGTCCGCTGGTCCACGGAGCACGCCTTGGCCGATACGCTCGTCACTCTCCCCTCCGCCACGTTTCTGCCGACGCTCGACGATGTCGATACCGTCGCCGATCTGGCCACCATTTTTCCCACTGACGCGACACAGCGCGCGTGATACGCCAATTCCATGGCACGCATCCCCACGAAGGACGAAATCCTCGCCTGGATTTCCGACAACCCGACCCAGACCTCGAAACGCGACATCGCCAAGGCATTTGGCATCAAGGGCGCGGAACGGATCGACCTCAAACGCATCCTGCGCGAGCTGGAGGCGGACGGGCAGCTGCAGAAGCGGACCAAGACCTACCGCGACCCCGACAAGCTGCCGCCGGTCGCGATGCTCGAAGTCTCCGAAATCTCGCCCGACGGCGACGTGATGGCCCGGGCGCTGGAATGGCAGGGCGAGGGCACGCCGCCACGCATCCTTTTCATCGCGAAGAAGGGCGACCCGGGACTGGCCAAGGGCGACCGCATCCTGTGCCGGATGACGGAAGAGGCAGGCGAGGATTACGACTATACCGCCCGCCTGATCCGCAAGATCGGTCAACATGCCAAGACCATTCTGGGGATCTACCGCAAGGGCCACGAAGGCGGGCGCATCACTCCCATCGACAAGGGTGCCGACAAGGAATGGATGGTTCCCGCCGGCGCAGAGGAAGGTGCCAGGGACGGCGAGCTGGTCGAGGCGCAGCAGGTCGGGCCCAAGGGTCGGCTGGGGCTTCCCAAGGCCAGGGTCGTCGCACGTCTGGGTGATCCTTCGGCCGCGAAGGCGGTCTCGCTCATCGCGATTCACCAGCACGGTATCCCGGACGACTTCCCCGATGCGGTCCTCGACGAGGCCGACGCGCAGACGCCCGCCGAGCTCGACGGCCGCGAGGACCTGCGCCACCTGCCGCTCATCACCATCGACCCGCATGACGCGCGGGATCGCGACGATGCCGTTCTTGCCCATCCCGACGACAACCCGAACAACCCGGGCGGCTTCGTGATCTGGGTCGCCATCGCCGATGTCGCCCATTACGTCACCCCCGGCTCCGCGCTCGATGCAGAGGCGCGCAAGCGCGGCAACTCGAGCTATTTCCCCGACCGGGTCGTGCCGATGCTCCCCGATCGCCTGTCCGGCGACCTCTGTTCTCTTCACGAAGGCGTGCCTCGCGCGGTCATTGCGACGCGGATGGTGATCGACGCCGACGGGCGCAAGCTCTCGCACAGCTTCATCCGGGGGCTGATGAAGTCCCGCGCCTCCCTCGCCTATCAGGAGGTGCAGGCCGCGCAGGACGGCGCGCCCAATGACAAGACCGCACCGCTTTTGAACGAGGTCATCACGCCCCTCTACGGCGCCTATCACGCGCTGCGGCGGGCGCGGGCCTACCGGCAACCACTCGACCTCGACCTACCCGAGCGCAAGATCGTGTTGACCGAGGATGGACAGGTGGAGAGTGTCCGCTTCGCCGAACGTCTCGATGCTCACCGGCTCATCGAAGAAATGATGGTCCTCGCCAATGTCGCAGCGGCCGAGGAGCTGGAGCGCTTGAATCGCCCGCTCCTTTACCGCGTCCACGAGGAACCGACGCCCGAGAAAATGGAAGCCCTGCGCGAGGTGGCGCAGGCCTCGGGCTTCACCCTCGCCAAGGGCCAGGTGCTCAAGACCGCGCATCTGAACCGCCTGCTGTCCCAGGCGGAAGGCAGCGAGTTTGACGAGTTGATCAACATGTCGACGCTGCGGTCGATGACGCAGGCCTATTATCACCCCCAGAACTTCGGGCACTTCGGCCTGGCGCTGACCCATTACGCCCATTTCACCTCGCCGATCCGCCGCTATTCGGACCTGATCGTCCACCGGGCGCTGATCACCGCACATGGCTGGGGCGACGATGGCCTGTCGCCAGAGGACATCGACCAGTTGGAAGCCACCGCCACCCACATCAGCCAGACCGAGCGCCGGTCGATGGAGGCCGAGCGCGACACCACCGACCGCTACCTCGCCGCCTTCCTGTCCGAACGGGTCGGCGACGAGATGACCGGCAAGATTGCCGGCATCCAGCGCTTCGGGGCCTTCGTGCGGCTGGACGAAACCGGCGCGGACGGGCTTATCCCGATTTCCACCATCGGGAACGAATACTTCCGCTTCGACGATCGGGAACAGGCGCTGACGGGCGAACGTTCCGGGCTGAGACTGACGGTGGGACAGCCCGTGCTCGTGCGGCTCGCCGAAGCGGTTCCGGTGACCGGGGGCCTCATGTTCCAGTTGCTCGAAGTTGCCGGAAACCCTGTCAAGACGTCGCCGCGCGGGGCCGGGCGCGAGGGTATGAAACGCAAACCTGCGAGAGCATCGAAACAGGCGGCGAAAGCCCGCAAGAAGGTTCATCGCACCAGACGCTAGCCCCTGCCGGTTCGCAGGAGGAGCGAGGCAGAGGGCCGGGAGAACGAAGATGGAGGACGCGGCTCCCTCACCCGAAGGCGGAACGGACTTTCGGACCTGGGTCGAGACGACCATGCGCGAACGGGCCCTCGCTCGCATGATCCGGGCGTCGGTCTATGACGGCGCCATGAAGGACGCGTGCCTTCTGCCTGACGTGATCGACCTGCAGGACCAGAACCCGCACCGGCTTCTCCCAATCTGGGAATACCTCGATGTCGCGGCCAGTCCCGAGCGGATCAAGAACGGTCGTCTTTCCATTCGCAGGCACCGGTCCCTCCTGGTCGAGGTCGAACGGCTCTTCGGCGTGGACCCCGAGGTCATCGCTGCGATCTGGGGGCTCGAGACCGGCTTCGGCGCGGCGCGCGGCGAGCTTTCCGTCCTGTCGAGCCATGCGAGCCTTGCCTATGGCGGCAAACGACGGTCCGTGCACGAAGAGGAACTGATCGCGGCGCTGCGCATCGTTCAGTCGGGCCATGTCACCGCGCGGGACATGCGGGGGAACTGGTCCGGCGGAATGGGCCACGGCAATATTCTGCCCTCGACCTTTCTCGACTTCGGTCGCACCCTCTCGGGTAAGGGACGGGTCGACGTCTGGTCCGACGATCCTGCAGATGCGCTGGCCACGATCGCGCATTTCCTCGCCAAGCATGGTTGGCGGCGCGGCCAGCCCTGGGGCTATGAACTGACGCTCCCGCCCGATTTCGACCATGCCGTGACCGGCACCGAGCAGAGCTTTCCGACCGCCACCTGGGAATCCTGCGGGCTTTCGACCGCCGATGGGGCGCGCATTCCCGACTATGGCGGCGCCTCGGTGCTGCTGCCCGCCGGCGCGGGCCGCGTCGCGCTGATGGTCCTGCGCAATTACCACGTGCTTCTGCGCTACAACCGGTCGCGAAACTACGCGATCGCCATCGGCCACCTTGCCGACCGGATCGGGGGCGGCAAGCCGTTTCGCGGATCATGGCCGGACGACAGCCACGTGCCCGGACCCGACGACCTGCGGGAAGTCCAGATCCACCTCAATGCGCTCGGCTACGCGACGCAGGAACTGGACGGCACGGAAGGACCCGGCACGGACCGCGCGGTGCGCGCGTATCAGCGCGCCCGGGGGCTCGTCCCCGATGGCCATGTGTCGAATGCCCTGCTCGAACGTCTGCGCGGCGAACGCGCGGAGGGTCAGGCGTAGCTGGCGCGGATCGCCTTCATGTTCTGGCCATAGACCTCGGGCGTGTCGACCGAGCCGCCCTTGAAGACCGCCGAGCCGGCGACGAGCACATCGGCCCCCGCCTCGACCACGAGCGGCGCGGTGATCGGATCGACCCCGCCGTCGATCTCGATATGCACGGGGCGGTCACCGATCATCTGGCGCAGGGTGCGGACCTTTTCGGTCATGTCGATGAACTTCTGCCCGCCGAACCCGGGGTTCACCGTCATCACGCAGACGAGATCGGCCATGTCGAGCACATGGCGGATCGCCTCGGCGGGCGTGCCGGGATTGAGTGCCACCCCGGCCTTCATCCCCGCCCCCCGGATCGCCTGAAGCGTCCGGTGGATATGGGGTCCGGCCTCCACATGGGCGGTCAGGACATCGGCCCCGGCCTCGGCGTAGGCGTCGATATAGGCATCGACCGGCGAGATCATGAGGTGCACGTCCATCACCGTCTTCACATGCGGGCGGAAGGCTTTCACCGCGGGCGGGCCGAAGGTCAGGTTGGGCACGAAGTGCCCGTCCATCACGTCCACATGGACCCAGTCGGCGCCCTGTTCCTCGATCGCGCGGATCTCGGCCCCGAAATTGGCGAAATCGGCGGAGAGGATCGAAGGGGCGATCTTGATGGTGGTGCGGTCGAAACTCATGGCAGGCTCCCGGATAAGCGTTGCCTGCCTCTTAGCGCCAGACCGCCCCCGCTTCCACCTTTCATCTTTCCCCAAGTACTCAAATTCCGGCCTCAGCCGCCCGCGCTCAGGCCGGGCGTGAGGAGATGCCGGATCAGCGCGATGGGATGCGACCGCAGCGTCAGCCGCAGCGCCGCGTAATCCTCCACCACCTCCTCGCCCTCGGTCATCTCGGGCAGCACCACGGCGGGCTCGAAGATCCCCTCGCCGTCCAGGTCACCGGAAAAGAGCGGCAGCGGCTCGTCCCCGGTGATCGCGCGCGCCTGCCAGAGCGCCTCGCGCCGCGACAGACGCAGCCCGGCAAAGGCATCCGCCTCGGCCAGACGGGCGAGCAGCCGGGGCGCGGTCCCGGCCCGGCGCCAGACATCCTCGACACAGGTATATCCGTTGCCCCGCGCCCCGGTGATCCAGCCCGCCTCGTCCTCGGTCATCCCCTTCATCTGCCGGAACCCCAGCCGCAGCGCGAGCCCGCCGCGCCCGTCGTGCTCGAGCACGTTGTCCCAGTAGCTCGCGTTGATGCACAGCGGGCGCACCTCGACCCCGTGTTCGCGAGCATCGCGCACGATCTGGGCAGGGGCGTAGAAGCCCATGGGTTGCGAATTCAAAAGCGCACAGGCGAAGACCGCCGGGTGATGGCATTTGATCCAGGCGGAGGCATAGACGAGGAGCGCGAAGCTCGCCGCATGGCTTTCGGGAAAGCCGTAGGAGCCGAAGCCTTCGATCTGGGAAAAACAGCGCTCGGCGAAGTCGAGGTCATAGCCATTCTGGCGCATGCCCCTCAGGAACCGGGTGCGGAAATCCGACACGTTGCCGTGCTTCTTGAACGTGGCGAGCGCCCGACGCAACTGGTCGGCCTCTTCCGGCGAAAACCCCGCGCCGACGATGGCGATCTGCATGGCCTGTTCCTGAAACAGCGGCACGCCCAGCGTTTTCGCCAGCACAGTGCCCAGTTCGTCGGAGGGAAACGCGACTGCTTCTTCACCATTCCTGCGCCGGATAAAGGGATGCACCATGTCGCCTTGGATCGGCCCCGGCCGGATGATCGCGACCTGAATAACGAGGTCGTAGAACGTGCGCGGTTTCATCCGGGGGAGAAAGTTCATCTGCGCCCGGCTTTCGACCTGGAACACGCCCAGACTGTCGGCCCGGCACAGCATGTCATAGACCCCTTGGTCCTCGGGCGGGAGCGTCGCGAGGCCATAGTCGAGGCCAAGATGCCGGCCCATCAGGTCGAACGCCTTGCGGATACAGGTCAGCATCCCGAGCGCAAGGACATCGACCTTCAAAATCCCGAGCGAGTCGATGTCGTCTTTGTCCCAGCAGATCACCGTGCGATCCTCCATCGTCGCGTTCTCGATGGGGACGAGTTCATCAAGCCGCCCCTCGGTGATGATGAACCCCCCCACGTGCTGGGACAGATGCCGGGGAAAGCCCTGTATCTCGTCCACGAGGTCGAGCACCTGACCGAGCTTCGGGTCAGTCGGATCAAGCCCGATCTCGCGCAGCCGTTCGGTGCGCATCCCCGATCCGCCCCAGCCCCAGACCTGCGAGGACATGGAGGCAATCGTGTCCTCAGACAGACCCATCACGCGCCCGACCTCGCGAATGGCGCGCTTGCCGCGGTAGTGGATCACGGTGGCGCAAAGCCCCGCGCGGTGGCGACCATACCGCTGATAGATGTGCTGGATGACCTCCTCGCGCCGCTCGTGTTCGAAATCCACGTCGATGTCGGGCGGCTCGTCGCGGGCTTCCGACACGAAACGCTCGAAGACCATCGTGCCGATCTCGGGCGAGACACTCGTCACGCCCAGCGCATAGCAGACCACGGAATTGGCCGCCGAGCCGCGCCCCTGACACAGGATGTTTCGCGACCGAGCGAAGGCGACGATGTCGTTCACGGTCAGGAAATAGGGCTCGTATTTCAGCTTGGCGATGAGCGCGAGTTCATGCTCCAGCATCTTCGTTACCCGCTCCGGTGCCCCTGCCGGATAGCGGTCGCGCAGCCCGGCCCGCGCCAGCCGTTCAAGCCGGGCGGCGGGGGTTTCGTCGCCCGAAATTTCCGAGGGATATTCGTAGCGCAGTTCGTCCAGTTGAAAGCGCAGACTGTCCGCAATCTCGCCCGCCCGGTGCACGGCATCCTCGTAGCCCGGATAAAGTCGCAGCATCTCGGCCTCGGTGCGCAGACGGCGTTCGGCGTTGACCTGCGCGTTGCGCCCCAGCGCCTCGATCCGCACCCCCAGCCGGACGGCGGTCAGCACGTCGGTGATCCGGCGGCGGCGGGCGTGGTGCATGATCGGCGCGGCGGCGGCGACGGTGGGGATACCAAGGGTCCGCGCCTGCCGGGTGAGCCGGGCAAAACGCGCCCGGTCCTGCCCATCATAGGCTGGGGCCATGACGAGGTAGATGTCGCGCTCCTGCGCCCGGATCAGGCGGCGCGCATTGGCTTCCCATTTAGGTGCGGTGCCCGGATGGAGCAGGAGCACGCAGTCCTCGAGTGCCCCCGCGAGATCCCCGGTATGGAGCAGGCAGTCCCCCTTTTCCGCCCGAAGCCGCCCGGTCGAGATGACCCGCGACAGACGCCCCCAGCCCGCCCGCGTCCGGGGCAGCACCGTCACCCGCAGACCGTCGGTGGTGACGAGCGTCGCGGCAGGCAGCAGCCGGGGCACGTTGCGGATGTCGGCAGAAGGCGGTTTGGGCAGATGCGCGGGCGCGGGCGGACCGATGGGTCCAAGCGCGACCTCCTGCCGGTCCCGGTCCGCGATCTGGCGCGCGATGGTCTTGGCCTGGGTAAAGGCGCGCACGATCCCGGCGACCGAATTCACATCGGCCACCGCGAGGGCGCTCATTCCCGTAAGCGCGGCCCGTTCCACGTATTCCTCGGGGTGCGAGCCACCCGTGAGGAAGGTGAAGTTGGACGTTATGCAAAGCTCCGCGAACATGGTGAGTCGGGAGTATATTCACCTTTTGTTCTCATGTGGAGTCGGGGAGGAGGAACCTCTAGTTTCAAACGCTGAGGTCGCCACCACCGCGCGGAATCAAGGCCGCAGGCCGCCGCGCAAGCGCCTGCCCGCAGGCTGGCGCTTTGCAACGGTCAGCACCGAACTCAGAGCGAAGATGTATGTGGCACCAAAAAGCGCACCACTCGACCGTCGGAGCGCCATCCCCCGGGCAGGCGCTCGCGCGGCTCGCACCTAGCATAGCAGTCACTCCCCCGGACACTCCCCGGCCATGCAGGCCTTCATATCCTCGAAGGCCGCTTCATCGACACCCGTGAACACGTTCGACGCACAGGCACCCACGTCCAGATAAAGTGCTTTACCGTCGGCCTCCTGCCGCACGAACATCAGGGCGTCCTCGTCTTGCGCCAGCGTCGGGCACCACGGCCCGACACAGGAGATGACCACGACCACCTCGGCATCCACCGGCGTCGTGTACCCCTCGGGCGTAAGCAGGTTCCCGGTGATATGGCCATTCGTGAGCCAGTCGTCTTCGGGCGCAGCCTCGTCATAGCCCGAAGGCGCGCCTTCGGCGTCAAAGGTGAAGGACCCGCGCACGACGGAATAGACCTTCTCCGACGCATCCGCCGTTTCATAGGCGACGGTCGGCGGGTAGGGCAGGCAAGACAAGGCCAGCGCCTGCCCCGGCAAGGCCAGTGCGGCCAGCGCCATCACAGCCGGTCGGAGAACTCCGCCAGCACGGCGCGGTAGATGTCGCGCTTGAAAGGCACAATCTTCTCTATGATTTCGGCAGGGTCGATCCAGCACCATTGGTCAAACTCCGGGTGTTCGGTTGCGATGTTCACATCCCCATCCGTCCCCTTGAACCGCAGGAGGAACCAGCGCTGTTTCTGGCCCCGGTAGCGCCCTTTCCAGATCCTGGGCACGATGTCGTGCGGCAGGTCATAGGGCAACCAGTCGGGATGCTCGGCCTCGACCTCGACAAGGTCGGCCGTCACCCCGGTTTCCTCCCACAATTCGCGCAGCGCGGCGTCGCGAGGATCTTCGCCCTCGTCCACCCCGCCCTGCGGCATCTGCCAGGCCGTCGCATCGGTGCCAAGCGACTTGGCATCGATACGCTGACCCGCGAAAACCTTCCCCTCGGCATTGGCGAGGACGACCCCCACGCAGGGCCGATAGGGAAGGGCCTCGATGTCTTCCGGCGTCATGTGACGCTTACTCGGTGCCAAGCTTGGACAAGCCGTGGATCAGGTCCACGGCATAGGACAGCTGGAAATCCTCGTCGCGCATCTGGGCGGTTTCCTCGGCCTTCAGACGTTCTTCCTCGATCTGGCGAATCTCGTCCTCGGTCAGGCTGTCGTTGTTGAGCGACCCGCGCAGGTCAGCCTCGGTGCGGGCGGGACGGCTGGTGTCCTCTTCCTCTTCCTCGATGGGATTGGGTTGCGGCTGTTCCACGACGATGTCGGGGCTCACGCCCAGCGCCTGAATCGACCGGCCCGACGGCGTGTAATAGCGCGCGGTGGTCAGGCGCATCGCGCCGTCACCCCGAAGCGGCATGACGGTCTGCACCGACCCCTTGCCGAAGGATTTCGTCCCCACGACCACGGCGCGGTGGTGATCCTGAAGCGCACCGGACACGATTTCCGACGCCGAGGCGGAGCCGCCGTTGATCAGCACGACCATCGGTTTGCCTTCGGTGATGTCGCCGGGCTCGGCATTCACGCGGTCGCTTTCCTCCGGGTTGCGGCCACGGGTCGATACGATCTCGCCGCCTTCGAGGAACGCGTCGGAGAGCCGGATCGCCTGGGTCAGCAGACCGCCGGGGTTGTTGCGCAGGTCGAGAACGACGCCCTCGACATTCGCGAGGCCACCCATTTCCTCGACCACGGTACGGAAGCCTTCTTCCACGTTGGGATAGGTCTGGTCATTGAAGGTGGTGACGCGGATCACGACCGAGTCGCCCACCTGCCGCACGGTGGCGGCGGTGAGTTTGATGGTGTCGCGGATAATCGAGATGTCGAAGGGTTCCTCGATGCCTTCGCGCACTACGGTGATCAGGATCTCAGACCCGATCGGCCCGCGCATCAATTCCACCGCCTCGTCAAGCGTGAGGCCCAAAACGCTTTCGCCATCCACATGGGTGATGAAATCGCCTGCAAGCACACCGGCCTGATCGGCGGGTGTCCCATCCATCGGCGAGACGACTTTCACGAAACCCTCTTCCTGCGTCACCTCGATGCCAAGACCGCCAAAGGACCCGCGCGTCTGCACGCGCATGGCGTCGGCGTCGTCGGGGGGCAGATAACTCGAATGCGGATCGAGCGAGGACAACATCCCGTTGATCGCCGCTTCGATGAGCTCGCTTTCATCGACGTCTTCCACGTACTGCGCGCGAATGCGTTCGAAGACGTCACCGAAAAGGTCGAGCTGTTCATAGACGGTGCTGTTGCGTTCGCCGTCCTGCGCCAGAAGCGGGCCGGCCACCTGCGTCGTCAGAACCGCCCCGGCCAGTGTTCCGCCGATGGCGGCGATCAGGAATTTCTTCATGAGGTCTCTACTCTTTCGTCCTATCCGAAATGGCCGGTGCCCCGGTCGTCATCCCTCTGGTCCCACGAACCAATCCCCCGGGTCAACAGGGTCGCCCATATGGCGCAACTCCAGATACAGGGTCTCGGATGCTTCTGCACCACTCCCGTCCGCACTTGAAATCAAGAACGCTTGAGGGTCGCTTGGCGCGGCGCCGCCCATGAGGCCGATCGGTGCCCCCTGCGGCAGGACTTCGCCCACCTCGCCAAAGAGCTGTCCAAGCCCGGCGAGCACGAGAAGATAGTCCTCGCCCGGCTCGAGGATCGCGACCTGTCCATAGTCGAGCAGCGGCCCGAGATAGCGGATCGTCGCGGCCCAGGGCGTTGTGACGAGGGTCAGGGGCCGGGTCGCGATGACCCAGCCGGGGCGGGTCACGCCCGCAGCATCGGTATCGCCATAGCGCCGGATGATGCGACCGAGCACGGGCAGTTCAAGCGCCCCCTGCGCCTCCTGGAAATCAGGCTGGGCGATGGAAACACTCGTATCCTCGACCGTCGCGGTCATGAGACCCGAGGCGAAACTTTCGAGCGTATCGGCGGTGGCGACAAGGTTTTCCATCGCCTCTTCATCGGTGAGGAACCGCTTCGGAAGATCGGTGCGATTAGACACCGCCTGCGACAGTTCCGTCCGCGCCTCTTGCACCCCCGCCAGCCCGTCCTCCAGGGTAGAGACCGCGGCTTCCTGAAGCGCGCGCAGAAGCGCGACTTCCTGAAGCGCAGAGCGCAGGCGCAACGCCTCGCGGTTCAACGCCGGCGTCACTTCGGACAGGATCATCCCGGTCCTTGCCGTGCCGAGCGGCCCTTCGGGGTGAAGAAGGAGATGCGGCTCGGGGCTTGCCTCGATCGCCTGAAGCACGCCCAGAAGCTGGGCAAGTCGGTCATTCTCGGCCAGAAAGACGCCCTGAATCGCCGCTTCGCGCACCCGTGCCTGCCGCAGCCCTTCCCGCAGCGCGGCAAGCCCCGCCTCATAGGCCTGCACGGTCTGGGTCAGTGCCTCGACCCGGTCGCCCGCCTTATCGGCGTTCTCCAGTGCCGCGCGGGCGTCTTCCAGAAGCTCGATAGCCTCCTGCGCGCTCATCGTCGGATCGGTCTGAGCCGCCACCGGCCCAGCGATCAGCAGCGAGAGGGCGAGGACGAAGGACTTCACCGGACGATCAGGCTTTCGCCCGTCATTTCGGCGGGGGGCGCGATCCCCATGAGGTCAAGAAGGCTCGGCGCGAGGTCGGCAAGGCGACCGGACCTGATGCCCGCCCCCTCTGGCCCGTTGAAGAGCGCCACCGGCACCGGGTTCGTCGTATGCGCGGTATGCGGCCCGCCGGTTTCTGGATCGACCATCATCTCGCAATTGCCGTGGTCAGCGCAGACGATCATCGCGCCGCCTTCTTCCTTGAGCGCGATCATTGCTTCGAGCACCTGTTCATCGACCGCCTCGACGGCGGCAATGGCGGCGTCCAGATCGCCGGTGTGACCGACCATGTCGGGGTTCGCGAAGTTCACGACGATGAGGTCGTATTTCTCGTGGATCGCACGCACCAGTTCCCGGCCAACTTCCGGCGCCGACATCTCCGGCTGGAGGTCATAGGTCGCGACTTTCGGCGAGGGCGCCATGTAGCGCTGCTCCCCCGCTTCCGGTTCTTCCTTTCCGCCGTTCAGGAAGAAGGTGACATGGGGGTATTTCTCGGTCTCGGCCAGCCGGAACTGGCGCAGCCCCTTCTTGGCCACCCATTCGCCGAGCGTGTTCACGATTTCCTGCTTGGGGAAACAGGTGGTCATATACTCATTGTGTCGCGTCGAGTAATCGACCATGCCGAGGCGCGCGGCGAGCTTGGGGCGCAGGCCTGCATCGAACTCGGCGAAGCCCGGTTCGCCAATGGCGCGCAGGATCTCGCGGGCGCGGTCGGCGCGGAAGTTGAGGAAGAAAAGCCCGTCGCCGTCGTGCATGCCGGTGTAGCCGTCGATCGCGGTCGGCTGGATGAACTCGTCCGTCTCGCCGCGAGCATAGGCGCTCGCGATGGCGTCCAGCGCGGAGCCGGCCGTCTCGCCCATCCCCTTGACCGCCGCGTCGTAGGCCCTGCTCACGCGTTCCCAACGGTTGTCGCGGTCCATCGCGAAATAGCGGCCCGTGACCGAACCAACTGTCACGCCCTCCGGCAGGTCCGCCAGAAACTGCGCCACCTGAGCGGCCGCCGAACTGGGTGCCACGTCGCGCCCGTCGGTGATGACATGCACCGTGACCGCGAGACCCGCATCATGAAGCGCGCGCGCGGCGGCGACCATGTGGTCCTGATGCGAATGCACACCGCCCGGAGAGACGAGCCCCATCAGATGCGCGGTCCCGCCCGAGGTCTTCAGATCGTCGATGAAGGCCATCAGCGCCGGGTTCTGGAAAAAGCTGCGGTCTTCGATGGCAAGGTCGATCTGGCCGAGGTCCATCGCCACCACGCGACCAGCACCGATGTTGGTATGACCCACCTCGGAATTGCCCATCTGTCCCTTGGGCAGGCCCACGTCATTGCCGTGGGTCACGAGCGTGGCATTCGGGCAGACCATCATCAACTCGTCGAAGGCGGGCGTTTCGGCGAGCGCCACCGCGTTGCCCGAGCTTTCCACGCGCAGGCCCCAGCCATCGAGAATACAAAGGACGACGGGTTTCGGGATGGTCATATGCGCCTCGTTCTTGCCTTGGGGAGATTTGTAGACGGGGGGCGGAGGATTGAAAAGGTTTCGCGCCAGACTTCGTCTGGCACGATCAACTGGGGAGGCTCTGCCTCCCCAGACCCCTCCGAGGTATTTGGGAAGCAGTGAAGGGGATCAGGCGCGCGCCGCCTCGCTATCCGACAGGATCATCCGGGCACGGGCGAGGAAATCGGCCTCGAGATCACCGCGCGCCTCGTTGAGCTTCGCGATATAGGCCTCGTTCTCCTGGGTCGGGATGGTCGGGTCATAGTGCTCGGCGGCGATGAGCATGCCGCTGCGGTCCATGTCGGCGAAGAGATCGGTGACCCGCTGCGCCTGATCAGGGGAATAGCCCAGCGCCTCGAAGGCGGAGCGGCCCATGCGCAAAGACGAGTCGTAGGTTTCCCGGATGATGTCGCGGCAGCCCGCATACCAGAGGTCGTAGACATGGTTGCGGTCGAGGGCGCGGGCCATGACGTGGATAGTCGGGTGGTTGTGGACGAGATGCTTCACGAGTTCGGTGATCTGCTCCTTGTCGTCGATGGCCACGACGAAGAGCTTGCAGCGGTCGATCCCGGCGGCGTGGAGCAGGTCCGCGCGCGTGGCATCGCCGTAGTAGGCTTGCACGTGGAAGCGTTTGAGCATCTCGAGCTGCGTTGAGGAATAGTCGATGACGGTCGGCGTCATGCCCGCACCGCGCAGCATCCGGGCGACGATGCCGCCGACCCGCCCGTGGCCCGCGATGATGATGTCGTTCTCTTCCTCGATCTCGTCCATCTCGCGGTCCTCGGTTTGCGAAAACCGCGGCGCGATGACCCGGTCGTAGAGGATGAAGAGCGCCGGGGTGAGCAGCATGGACAGCGCCACGACGAGGAGCAGGCGATCGGCGAGGTCGGTGGGAAGCACGCCATTGGCCACGGTGAAGGACAGGAGCACGAAGCCGAACTCGCCCGCCTGTGCGAGGCCGAGCGCGAAAAGCCAGCGATCCGCGCCCCGGACGCGAAAGACGATGGCGAGCGCGTAGAGCACGGCGCATTTGAGAAGGATCAGGCCGAGGGTCAGGCCAAGGATCACGGCAAAGCTCTCGGCGAGCAGGGCGAAGTTGATACCCGCCCCAACGGTCATGAAGAAAAGGCCCAGAAGTAGGCCCCGGAACGGGTCGATGTCGCTTTCGAGCTCGTGCCGGTATTCGCTGTTGGCCAGCACGACGCCCGCGAGGAAGGTGCCCAGCGCGGGCGACAGGCTGACGAGCGACATGAGAAGCGCGATGCCGATCACGAACATGAGCGCCGTGGCGACGAACAGCTCGCGCAGGTTGGCCGCAGCGATGAAGCGAAACACCGGGCCGACGACATAGGCGCCCGCGCCCACGACCGCCGCGATGGCCCCGACCGTGGCAAGCGCGACGCCCCAGCCGGGAAGCCCGTCGACGAGGGACAGGCCGCTGCCGTGGTCGCCCTCGGTGCCGTGGTGCAAAGCCTCGGTCAGCTCGGGAAGCGCGAGGAGCGGAATGAGTGCCAGCATCGGGATGACGGCGATGTCCTGAAACAGAAGGACCGAAAAGCTCGACTGTCCCCCGTCGGACCGCATGAGACCCTTCTCGCCGAGCGTCTGGAGCACGATGGCCGTGGACGACAGCGCCAGGACCAGACCCACGGTCAGCGCGACGGTCCAGACCTGCCCGAGAAGCATCGCAGCACCCATAACCACGGCGGCCGTGAGGACGACCTGCCCTCCGCCAAGGCCCAGAAGGCGCGCGCGCATGGCCCAGAGACGCCGGGGCTCGAGCTCCAGCCCGACGAGGAAGAGCATCATCACCACGCCGAATTCGGCGAAATGCTGGATCTGGATCACATCGACATGGAGCCAGGCCAGCACCGGGGAAATGACGATGCCCGCAAGGAGGTAGCCTAGCACGGACCCGAGCCCCAGGCGCGAGGCGATGGGCACGGCCACCACGCCGGCGATCAGAAAGACGAATGCAAGAAGAAGAAAGTCGGTCATGTGCGCGCCCCTTGGTCCCTTGGGTCAGCTTGGCGCAAAGGGACCGCGTCGCCTAGACCCGATGATAGGGCGATCCCGCAAGGATCGAAGCCGCGCGGTAGAGCTGTTCGGAGAGCATCACGCGCGCCAGCATGTGGGGCCAGACCATCTGGCCAAGAGAGAGCGCGGCATCGGCCCGGGCGCGCAAGCTGGGGTCGATCCCGTCCGCGCCCCCGATGACGAAGGCCACGTCGCCGCGCCCCTGATCGCGCCAGCCGGCCAGCTGGTCGGAAAACTCCGGCGAGGTCATGATCCGCCCGCGTTCGTCCAGCACGACCAGAACGGCGCCATCCGGCACGGCGCGGTCGAGCAACGCGGCTTCGGCCGGCATTCCGCCGCCCTTCTTGTCTTCGACTTCATGAAGCGTGAGCGGACCCAGACCAAGCGCGCGGCCGGTGCGGTCGAACCGGGTGACATAGTCGTCGATCAGCTCGCGTTCGGGGCCTTTGCGCAGACGCCCGACAGCGACGATGTGAATGCGCATGACAGCTCAGGCCCGGATCAGGTCCGCGCCGTCTTGGGGACCGCGTGCGTGTCCATCCACATCTTCTCGATCTGATAGAACTCTCGCACTTCCGGGCGGAAGACATGGACGATGACGTCGCCCGTGTCGATGAGGACCCAGTCGCCCTGATCCTTGCCCTCGAGCTTGGAGATGATGCCGAAATCCTGCTTGAGGTTGTCGGTCAGCTTCTCCGAGATCGCGGCCACCTGCCGCGACGACCGGCCAGAACAGACGATCATGTGATCGGCCATGGCGGATTTTCCGCGCAGGTCGATGGTCACGATGTCCTCGGCCTTGTCGTCTTCCAGCGAAGCGAGAATGCGCTCGAGCACTTTCTGGCTCGTCGGTTCAGCGGGCGTCGCGCTCATGTCGCCCGCACCTGCGGCCGCCAGGTCGGCCGCCTTCGTGTCAGTGTCCAGGACATAGTCCTCCTAATTTGAGCGCCTGTCTTATCCCGACGCGAGGATAGTTTAAAGGTATCATCCTCACGCGAATTTTCAATTCTCGGATTCCGTCGAATACGCCATATCACGCGGATCGTTCAGGTGGCGCACCTCCCTTTGCGGGAAGGGAATCGAGATGCCGTTCTCCTTGAACGCGTCCCAAAGCGCCAGATAGACGTTGCCCCGGATGTTCGTCAGCCCCCCGGTCGGGTCGTCGATCCAGAAGCGCAGGATGTAGTCCACCGAGGAATCGCCGAAGCCCACGATATGGCAGACCGGGGGGCGGAAACTCAGCACCCGCTTGACTGACGTCGCCGCCTCGATCGCCACCCGGCGCACCACATGGGGGTCGTCCTGATAGGCGGTCCCGAAGTAGATATCGAGCCGGACGAAGGCGTTGGTGTGCGACCAGTTCACAACCTGTCCGGTAATCAGGTCTTCGTTCGGGATCAGGTATTCCTTGCCGTCCCGCGTCACGACGCTCACGTATCGCGCGCCCAGTTGCTCGATCCAGCCGAAGGTGTCGCCAAGGCTGATCACGTCGCCCGGCTTGATCGACTTGTCGAGCAGGATGATCACGCCCGACACGAGGTTCGACACCACCTTCTGAAGCCCGAAACCGAGCCCGACGCCGATCGCGCCCGACAGGACCGCGAGTCCGGTGAGGTCGACGCCCACCACCCGCAACCCGATGAATATGGCCGCACCGAACAAGATCACCTGGAGGAACTTGATCGCGAGCACCTGCATCGAGGGCGAGATATCGTCGTTGCGCCGGATGCGAGCGGCGGAGTTGATCGACACGAACCGCGCAGCGAAAAAAAGCGCTCCCAGGATGACGATGGCCTGAATGATCATCCAGACCGACAGGCGCATGTCGCCCAGGTGAATGGCGAGACCGTCGAAGATCGTCACCGCCTCGTCGGTCAGGTTCATGAGCGACAGGGTGACCCAGATCCAGCCGGCCGTGCGCACAACGCCGCGCAGGAACGTATTGCCGATGAAGCGTGCCAGCACCGCGATGATGAGCCAGGCCAGCGCCATCTGCCCAATGATGCCCAGAAGGTAGGACCGCGAGGGCCAGGTGACCTCGCGCATGATCCAGACCACCGGCCAGATCGTCGCAACGAAGAGGATGAGCGACATGCGACGGTGCATCACGATCCCGAACCGCATCCGCCACGTGGGCCAGCCCTCGCGTGCCCTGAGCCATTCGTAATAGCGGGGCGCGACATAGCGGCGGGCGAGAACTGCGAAGGCGAGGATCGCGAGGGCGATGATGACCTGATAGGCGTTCCACGGTCGCAGGAGGCTTTGCACGAAGACCAGAGCCTGATCCCAGAGGTCGAGCGCGATGTCCTCTGGCGCGGGGCCCGGCGGAACCGGCGGGACCGGCCCGGAGCTGGCCGCCGGATCGCCGGGCGATTGCACCCGGATCGCGCCGGTATCCGTTTGTCCTGACGTGAAAAACCCTGTGGCCATCGCACTCCCTTTTCCACAGCGTAAGCGCTTCTCCGGCGCGGCGTCCAGTCCTGCCCGCCGGGCCATGTGACCGGACGTCAGCCCCGAACGGCGCGAAAACCGGTTGCGATTTCCGATCCCCGGACGAAGCTTGCAACCGAGGGAGGACATCATGACCGATGCACAGATCAAACGCGCCGGGCGCAACACCATCGCCGATGCGCTCGCCCGGGCCGCCGCACGGTTTCGCGACCGGACCGCGCTTCACTTCGCGGACCGGAGCTGGACGTTCCGCGAGATCCACGACGCCGCCGGCCGGGTCGCTGCGAGCCTTCTGGCGCAGGGGTTGCAACCCGGCGACCGGATCGCCGCCTACGGCCGCAATTCCGACGCCTATCTCGTCCTCTATCTCGCCTGCGCGCGGGTCGGGTTCATCCATGTCCCAATCAACTACGCGCTGGTCGGGCGCGAACTCGACTACATCCTCGACAACTCCGGCGCCGCCGCACTCTTCGTCGATCCGGGACTGGAAGCGAAGGCGGACGAGGTGCTGGCGAAGCGTGGACCGATGACGGTCTACGGGCGGCTCTTCGAAGGTGACGACGATATCCTGTCGCGTGCACGGGACGCGTCGATCACGGTGCCCGACGACCTTGGCGAGGGGATCGACCCCGAGGACCTTGTCCAGTTGCTCTACACGTCCGGCACCACGGCCGCCCCCAAGGGCGCGATGATGAGCCACCGGGCGCTGCTCGCCGAATACACCTCCTGTATCGTGGAATTGAACCTGTCCGGTGCCGACCGGGCGCTCGCCGGCCTGCCGCTCTATCACTCCGCTCAGATGCATGTCTTCACCGTGCCGCAGTTCCTTGTCGGGGCGACCACATGGCTCATCGAAGCGCCCCTGCCGGACCTTTGCCTCGAATTGATCGAACGTCACGGGATCACGTCATTCTTCGCGCCGCCGACAGTGTGGATCAGCCTCCTGCGCGCCAGGTCGTTTGACGACCGCGACCTGACCAGCCTGCAATACGTCTACTACGGCGCGTCGATCATGCCGGTTCCGGTGCTTCGGGAACTTCGCGAGCGGCTCCCCGGCGCGGCGCCCTACAACTGTTACGGCCAGTCGGAGATCGGCCCGCTCGCGACGGTGCTCTACCCCGACGAACATGACGCGCGCCCGGCCTCGGCGGGTCGTCCGATCTACAACGTCGACACGCGGCTGGTGGACGAGGAGATGCGCGACGTGGCCCCCGGCGAGCAGGGCGAGATCGTGCACCGCTCGCCGCAGCTTCTGTCGGGCTACTGGGAAAAGCCCGAGGCGACCGCCGAGGCCTTTGCCGGCGGCTGGTTCCACTCCGGCGACGTGGGAGTGATGGACGACGAAGGCTACATCACCGTCGTGGACCGCACGAAAGACATCATCAAGACCGGCGGCACCATGGTCGCCTCGCGCGAGGTCGAGGAGGTGCTGTTCACCCACCCCGCCGTTCACGAGGTCGCGGTGATCGCACTGCCCCATGACAAGTGGGTCGAGGCAGTGACGGCGGTCGTTGTTCTGCGCGAAGGCGGGACCGTGACCGAGGCGGAGCTCGTGGACTTCGCCAAGGCGGAACTGGCCGCGTTCAAACTTCCGAAGGCGGTGGTCTTCGTGGAGGAACTGCCGCGCAACACGGCGGGAAAGATCCTGAAGCGGCAGTTGCGGGACGAGCATGTGGGGTTGTTTGGCAGCGCGTAGCGACGCGCCCTCCCTCGGGTGGGCGCACCAACGCCCGTGGTCGCCGCATTGTCTCAAAAGCCCGGAAGACCTGCATCTGGTGACCGACAGCGACATGCGCCCTCCCGGGGGGAGGGAGTGCGCGTCGCGGGCTGGTCGCCCGCTCCAATCCCGGCCCCCATCGGCGAAGCCCACCCGAAACCCTTGCGAGACTCACCGCCAGGGCGTAAATGACCGCCCATGACACGTGTTTTCGATATGGATGATCGCGCGCGCCTGCCTTGGCGCTTTTTCGGCGCGACGCTGACAATTCTCGCCCGACTTTGATCGCGGCGACCTTTCCGCACGTCCATACTCATCACATTCGCCATTTCCCCTGAGGAGTTACCCATGGCTGGAAAAACGCTCTACGACAAAATCTGGGATGCCCATGTCGCGCATGAAAGCGACGACGGCACCTGTCTGCTCTACATCGACCGTCACCTCGTCCACGAAGTCACCTCGCCGCAAGCTTTCGAGGGCCTGCGCATGGCCGGCCGCACCGTTCACGCGCCGGACAAGACGATCGCCGTGCCGGACCACAACGTGCCGACCACGCTCGACCGCGTGTCGGGCAAGATCGACAACGAGGAAAGCCGAATTCAGGTCGAGGCGCTCGACAAGAACGCCAAGGACTTCGGAGTCCATTACTATCCCGTGTCCGACGTCCGTCAGGGCATCGTGCATATCGTCGGCCCCGAGCAGGGCTGGACCCTGCCCGGCATGACCGTGGTCTGCGGCGATTCCCATACGGCGACGCATGGCGCCTTCGGCGCGCTGGCCCACGGGATCGGCACCTCCGAGGTCGAGCATGTTCTGGCGACGCAGACGCTGATCCAGAAGAAGTCCAAGAACATGAAGGTCGAGGTCACCGGCAAGCTGCGCCCCGGCGTGACCGCCAAGGACATCACACTGGCTGTTATCGGCAAGACCGGGACCGCGGGCGGCACCGGTTACGTCATCGAATATTGCGGTGAAGCGATCCGCGATCTGTCGATGGAAGGTCGGATGACGGTCTGCAACATGGCCATCGAAGGCGGCGCGCGCGCCGGCCTTATCGCGCCGGACGAAACCACCTATGCCTATGTCAAAGGCCGCCCCCACGCCCCCAAAGGCGCCCAGTGGGAAGCCGCGCTGAACTGGTGGAAAACGCTCTACTCCGACGACGACGCCCATTGGGACAAGGTCGTGACGCTGAAGGCCGAAGAGATCGAGCCGGTCGTCACATGGGGCACCTCGCCCGAGGATGTGCTGCCGATTTCCGCCGTGGTGCCCGCGCCGGAGAGCTTCAAGGGCGGCAAGGTCGACGCGGCCCGTCGCTCCATCGAGTACATGGGGCTCAAGGCCGGTCAAAAGCTCACCGATATCGAGATCGACACGGTCTTCATCGGCTCCTGCACCAACGGCCGGATCGAGGACCTGCGCGCCGCTGCCGCGATCCTCAAGGGCAAGAAGATCAAGGACGGGATGCGCGCGATGGTCGTGCCCGGCTCGGGTCTAGTCCGCGCGCAGGCCGAGGAAGAGGGCATCGCCCAGGTGTTCATCGACGCCGGTTTCGAATGGCGTCTGGCGGGCTGCTCCATGTGCCTGGCCATGAACCCCGACCAGCTGGCCGAGGGCGAGCGTTGCGCGTCCACCTCGAACCGCAACTTCGAGGGACGTCAGGGCTACAAGGGCCGCACCCACCTCGTGTCGCCCGCGATGGCCGCCGCCGCCGCAATCACCGGTCGTCTCACCGATGTGCGTGAGATGATGTCCGAAAACGAACCCGCATAAGGACCTGCGAGAATGGAAAAGTTTGAAAAACTCACCGGCATCGCGGCGCCCATGCCGCTCGTCAACATCGACACCGACATGATCATTCCGAAGGTCTTTCTGAAGACGATCAAACGCTCGGGTCTGGGCGTGAACCTCTTTGACGAGATGCGTTATGACCGTCAGGGCAACGAGATTCCCGACTTCGTGCTCAACAAGCCGCAGTATCGCGAGGCAGAGATCCTGATCGCGGGCGACAACTTCGGTTGCGGCTCGTCGCGCGAACACGCCCCCTGGGCGATTGCCGATTTCGGCATT
Source organism: Maritimibacter sp. DP1N21-5 (assembly GCF_019218295.1). Lineage (NCBI taxonomy): Bacteria > Pseudomonadati > Pseudomonadota > Alphaproteobacteria > Rhodobacterales > Roseobacteraceae > Maritimibacter > Maritimibacter sp. DP1N21-5. The sequence continues at coordinate 42,387 of NZ_JAHUZF010000004.1, read as the reverse complement.
CGTTGCGTGGTGTCCACTTCCTTTGCCGACATCTTCTTCAACAACTGCTTCAAGAACGGCATCCTGCCGATCGTGCTGCCGGAAGAGCAGGTCGAAGTGCTGATGAAAGACGCCGAAAAAGGGTCGAATGCGCGGATGACCGTCGACCTCGAGGGCCAGACGATCACCACCTCGGAAGGCGAAAGCTTCGCCTTCGAAGTGGACGCCTTCAAGAAGCACTGCCTCCTGAACGGTCTCGACGACATCGGCCTGACGCTCGAGAAACAGGACGCGATCGCGGCCTTCGAAACGCAGGCCGCCCAGGCGCGTCCCTGGGTCTGATCCCCGGCGAACCGACCCGGTTAACGCTTAAAACAAGGCCGATCCGTTCACGCGGGTCGGCCTTTTCCCTTGTGCCTTCCTTCGTCAGTCCGGTGCCGAGGGCGCCGCATGCAAGCGCGCATCAGGCACAAAGTGCTGATTCTCGGTTCACCCATAGGAAACAACCCGGGGTCTTGCGCTCTTCCGTTTCGAAAAAGGTGACAATTCAAAGGCCCATCGCAAGGGAAACCCAAGAGATTCCGCCGGTCATACCGGTGTTCGGCGCGCCGAAACCCCATATTTTGTAGGGCCGCCCGGCGCACCCAACAGCCGGGAGTAGTTACCCCAACCCTGCCCAAATCCTGCCGCGTGATAGGTGCAGAAAAGCACCAGTTACTGCCCATTAACGCCAAGAATCCCCAGTCTATTCAGACCATTGCTTGCAGCAGGACGAGAAAGTGGGCAACTTTGTGTCAATCATAAGGCAGGCCGCCACAAATGGCGGACCCGGTTTGGAACAAGGTAAGCGGCATCGTATCGCGACCGTCCGAAACGAGGGATATAGGCAGTGACAAGTCGTCTGATAGGCGCGTTCATTCGCGCGGTTCTCGTCGTGATGCTTATCATCACGCCATCCCTCATGCTTCCCGGCATCCATCAGGAAACCGCACAGATCGTCGCGCTCGCCGCGATCTTCGCCTTTGCGCTCACGATCTTCGAATACGCCTCGACCTATCCCGGCCTCGTGGAGTTCCGCGAAGCCCCGCCGTTCAACCGCATCCGCTTTTTCAGCCTGATGGTGACGGTCTTCATCCTGTCGTCCGTGATGCGCGGCGATACCGACCCGACCACCTTCACCGCTTTCCTGACCGCCGTCGGGACGCTCATCGGGAATGCGCTCGATTTTCCCTATTCCCCTGTCCGGCTGATCACCCTCATGCTGCCCGAGAATGCCACGGTGCACGATATCCTGATGCTGCGCACGCAGGCGGGGATCGCCTATCTCATCTCGATCATCTCGCTCGCCGTCTTCCTGATCGTTCTGCGCGTGACCGGCTGGCCCAAACGCACGGGTAGTTTCAACGTCTGGGTCAATCTTCCGATGTTCGACCCGACCGCAGGAGGTGACGTTGTCGAGCGGCTCGAACGCGACGCACGGTTCAACGTGGCGCTGGGGTTCATCCTGCCCTTCCTGACACCGGCCGCGGTCAAGGCGGCCTCGGGCCTCTTCGGGTCCCTCTCGATCACCAATGACCAGACGATGATCTGGACGCTGGCTGCCTGGGCCTTCTTGCCGGCCTCGCTCTTCATGCGCGGCATCGCGATGCAGAGGGTCGCGAGCCTCATCACGGCGCAGCGCACTCGCAATGCGATTAGGTCCGGCGCGGCGGGGCTTCAACCGGCGTGATCCTCCCCTTGGCGTCCGTTGCAAAGACCGCTGTCGCGGTCGTGGTCTTTATCGGCCTGTCGCTTGCGGGACCTGCCCGGGCCGAAACCGTCCGCTTCGCCACCTACAACGCCGAACTCGTGCGCAAGGGGCCCGGCGTGCTTCTGGCCGACATCCTGACCGGGCAAACTCAGGTTCGCGCCGTGGCCGACGTCATCGCCGCGACCGCGCCCGACGTGCTGCTCCTGACCGGCTTCGACTGGGACCATGACAAGCGCGCCGCGACGGCATTTCAAACGCTTCTGGCCGAACGCGGCATGGACTTGCCTCACATTTTCTCGCCAAGGGTGAACGCCGGCCTGCCCTCGGACGAAGATCTGGACGGCAACGGATGGTATGGCGAAGCCCGCGACAGTCAGGGTTTCGGCACTTTCACAGGACAGGGCGGCATGGTGGTGTTTTCGAAGTACCCCTGGACCGGCGCCTGGGATTACTCCGACCTCCTCTGGCGCGACCTTCCGGGGAACATCGCGCCGGTGGTCGAAGGGGGGCCCTTCCCCTCGGAAGAGGCCGCCGCTGTCCAGCGCCTGTCTTCGGTCGCACATTGGCGCCTGCCGCTTGATATCGCGGGGCGCGAGGTGGATCTCATGGTCTGGCACGGCTCGACCCCGGTGTTCGACGGGCCCGAGGACCTCAACGGGCGGCGCGGCGCGGATGAGGCGACCTTCTGGCTCAAGCTCCTCGACGGCGCCCTGCCCTTCGATGCGCCCGAAGCGCCGGTGGTCCTCATGGGCGACGCGAACATCGACCCGGTCGATGGCGACGGGCGGCACGAGGCGATCCAGGCACTCTTGACGGACGGTCGGCTGCAGGACCCGAGACCGACCAGCGCGGGCGGCATCGAGGCCGCGAATGCCCATCACACAGGCGACCCGGCCACCGACACCGCCGATTTCGCCGATCCGACACCCGGCAATCTGCGCGTCGATTACGTGCTTCCCGATGCGCGCCTCACCATCGAGGGGGCCGGGGTTCACTGGCCGCCCAGCGTGGACCCGGCGCATGAGGTGGTGACCCAGGCGAGCCGCCATCGGCTCGTCTGGGTGGATGTCGCGATCCCCTAGACCAGCGCCTTGATCCCGGCGACATGCCCCGCGCTCGCGCCCAGTACATCCGCTGCGAGGACCCGGGCCTCGGCCAACGGGTCCTCCACGATCCGGTCGATGAGCCCCCAGGACAGCGCCTCCTCCGCCGGAACCTTCTGCCCCGCCATGAGGATCATCTTGGCCCGCGACGGCCCGACAAGCGCCGCCATCCGCTTCGGGTCCGAGGGTTGCGGGAGAAAGCCGAGCTTCATCACCGGATAGAAGAATTTGGCCCCCGGCACCGCGATCCGCAGGTCACAGGCCAGCGCCATCCCCATCGCGCCGCCCGCAAGCGTGCCATTGAGCGCCGCAATGGTCAGGATCGGTGCGTCATGAATGGCCCCCGAGAGCCGCTCCCAAAGCGGCGAGGTCGCCAATCCCGCTCGCGCCTCGTCAAGGTCGGCGCCCGCCGAGAACACCCTGCCCTCGCCGGTCAGGACCAGCGCCCGCGCCGTTCCCGCCGCCTCTTCCGCGATCTCGCACAGCTCGGTCAGCATCGCCCCGGTCAGGGAATTGGCCTTGTCAGGTCGCGCGATGGTGGCGATCCAAAGACCGCCGTCCTTTTCAAGCCGGATCATCGGATCAGCCCCACCGACCGCCGCACCCCTTCTTCGCGCAGCGACACCTCCTGCCCAAGCCAGGCGTCGCCCTCGGGTCCGCAAAGCCACAACAGACACCGCGCCGGCCACTCCGGCGGGATATGGTCGGACCATTCGAGCGCGGCGACGGGATTCCGACCGGAGGCCTTGATCTCGCGCTGCATTTCCGTCGCCACCGTTCCGGGTGACAGGCCGATGGCCCTGATACCGGCCTCGCATTCTTCCTTGTGAAGCGCCTGCGTCATCATGTGGACTGCCGCCTTGGAGGCGCAGTAATGGCTCCAGCCCTCCAGCGCGTTATGCGCGGCGCCCGAAGAAATCGTCAGCACCGTGCCTCCGCCCGCCGCGCGCATCCCCGGAAGAACCGCGCGCATCCCGTGGTAGACGCCCTTGAGGTTCACGTCGATCGCCTGACCCCAACCCGCCGGTTCACTGTCGCGCAGATGGGAAATCGGCTCGATCACGCCCGCGTTGTTGATGAGCACATCGACCGCGCCGAAACGCGCCACGGCCTGTTCGACCGCAGCCGCGACGCTGGCGTACTCCGCCACGTCGCAGGTCACGGCCATGGCCCGGTCCCCGATCTCGGCCGAGATCCGTTCGATATCGCCTGACGTGCGCGCAACCAGCACCACGTTCGCGCCAGCGTCGGCAAAGACCCGCGCCGCTGCCTCGCCGATCCCGCGGCTCGCGCCGGTAATCAGCACCGTCTTCCCACTCATATCCATAGCGCACCTCCGTTTTCTCCATGGCTAGCCCATGCGCCCTGCCTGCGCCACCCGCCCTTGCGGGATGCGCCCTGCGAGGCTACCTCAGGTGAAACCCGGAAAGGACGCACATGCAGGCTTCTCTCGACACCCTGACCCAGCAACTCCTCGAGGCCGCGAAGCGCGCCGGGGCCGACCGCGCCGATGCGATGGCGGTTCAGGGCACGTCGCTCTCCATAGACGTGCTGAAAGGGGCGCTCGAACATGCCGAACGCTCCGAAGGCATCGACATCGGCCTGCGCGTCATGGTGGGTGATCGGCAAGCGAACGTGTCGGCCTCGGACATTTCCGAGGCGACCATCGCCCAAATGGCCGAACGCGCCGTTGCGATGGCGAAAGAGGCCCCCGAGGACCCCACGATCCGGCAGGCCGATCCTTCGCGACTCGCCCGCGACTGGGATTTCGACGCGCTCGAAATCATGGACCCATCCGCCGAACCCGATCCCGCTGCCCTAGAGGCCGACGCCCTCGGTGCCGAGGCCGCCGCGCTCGCGGTGCAGGGCGTGAGCCAGGTGCAATCTACAAGCGCCGGCTACGGACGCACCGACATTCACATGGCCTTCTCGAACGGCTTCTCGGGCGGTTACGGGCGCACGACCCGTGCGGTCTCGCTCGCCGCCATTTCCGGCAAAGGCCCTGCGATGGAGCGGGAGTTCAACGGCGAAAGCCGCATCTGGCAGAAGGACCTCCCCTCCTCCGAGGAGATCGGCCGCATCGCGGGCGAACGCGCCGCCGCCCGGCAGGGCGCGAAACAGCCGCCGACGGGTCGTTTTCCGGTGATCTTCGATGAACGGGTGGCCTCCTCCATCGTCGGGCACCTTCTGTCTGCGATCAACGGCACCTCCATCGTGCGTGGCTCGTCGTTCCTGCGCGACAAGCTGGGCCAGATCGTCCTGCCCGAACAATTGTCGATCGTGGAAGACCCCCATCGCCCTCGCGCCACCGGTTCGCGCCCCTTCGATGGCGAGGGTCTTCCCACTACGAAACGCGCCTGGGTCGAGAACGGTGTGCTGACCGGCTGGGTCACTGACCTGTCCACCGCCGCCAAGCTCGGCACCACCAGCACCGCCAACGCCGGGCGCGGCACCGGGTCGCCGCCCGGCCCCGGCGTGTCCAACGTCACACTCACGCCGGGCGATATCTCGCCCAAAGAAATGATGCGCGATATCGGCACGGGCCTCCTCATCACCGGGCTGATCGGGTCCACCGTGAACATGAACACGGGCGACTATTCGCGCGGGGCCTCGGGGTTCTGGGTTGAGAACGGCGAGATTGCCTATCCGGTCAACGAATGCACGGTTGCGGGCGACCTCAACGACATGCTCAAGCGGATCATCCCGGCGAACGATGCCGAGGACCACAAGAGCCGCCGCGTGCCCTCGCTCCTGATCGAAGGGCTGACGCTTGCCGGGAGCTGACCTCGCCCTTCTGACCGAGGCCGCGCGTGCCGCGGGCGAGGTGGCGATGGGCTTCTTCCGCGCGCAGCCTGAAAGATGGGACAAGCCGGGCGGCCAGGGTCCGGTGACCGAAGCCGACCTCGCCGTGGACAACCTCCTGCGCGACACGCTTACCGCCGCGCGACCCGACTACGGCTGGCTGTCCGAGGAAACCCCGGACCACATCGACCGCCTGTCACGCGAACGCGTGTTCATCGTCGATCCTATCGACGGCACCCGCGCCTTCATCGACGGGGGCGAGACATGGTCGCATTCGCTCGCCATCGCCGAAGCCGGGCGGATCATCGCCGCCGTCGTGTTCCTCCCGGTGCGCGACAAGCTCTATGCTGCACATCTGGGTGGCGGGGCGACAATGAACGACGTGCCGATGGGGGTCTCGTCGCGGGATGATATTGCCGGCGCCTCGGTGCTCGCCGCCAAACCCATTCTCGAACCTTACCAGTGGATCGACGCCGTGGTGCCCCCGGTCGTGCGCAAGTTCCGCCCCTCGCTCGCCTATCGCCTCGCCGCCACCGCCGAAGGCCGCTACGACGCGATGATGGCGCTGCGCGCGACTTGGGAGTGGGACGTCGCCGCCGGATCGCTGCTGGTCGAGGAAGCGGGCGGCGTCGTCACCGACCGCAAGGGCGGCGCGCTTCGCTTCAACAACGAGGTGCCGCAACTGAACGGTATCGTTGCGGGAGGTGGCAGCGTGCAAACCGGACTGATCGACAGGCTGCTTTGATGCTATCATCAGGCATCACGATTGATCGGAGCCCCACCATGCGCCTTCTCCTCGCCGTCACGCTTTTCGCCGCCCCTGCCTTGGCGCAAGAGGGGTCCTCCTTCGATTGTTCGAAAGCCGAAAGCAGCGCCGAAGAAGCGATCTGCGCCACGCCGGACCTCGCGGCCTTGGATAGGCGGATCGCCGAGGTCTTTGCCCGTGCGCTCACCGTGGTCGACGCCCTCGACACCGGCGCTGAGGAGGCCCGCACCGCCCTTCAGACAGAACAGCGCGGCTGGATTGGCGGGCGGGACGACTGTTGGAAGGCAGAGGATCTGAAGGCCTGTATCGAAACCGCCTATCTCACCCGCGAAGGTCAGCTCACGGCGCGCTGGCTTCTGTCGGACCCTACCGGCACCACCTTCTGGCGCTGCGACGGTAATCTTGAGGTTGTGACGAGCTACTTCGACACGCCGCTTCCCTCCGTCCGCTTCGAAGTGGGGGACACCGTCGATACTGGCAGCCTGACGCGCACGGCTTCGGGCAGCCGCTACGACGGCAGCTTCGGGCGCTTCATCTGGATCAAGGGAAACGAAGCGACCTACCGCTCACCGGACCCGGATGGGCAGGAAACCCGCTGTGTGGCAAGCGATTGACGCGCCACTCATGTTAGCGGGACACAACGTCGATAACATGCATGAAATAAGGGCTTTGGTTTTCTCCGGTCAGCGCCTAACATCGGGTTGAATCGCACAGGAGACACCCGATATGGTCCAGACCCCGAAACGCCCGCTGACGCTGCGCGACGTGTCCGAAGCCTCGGGCGTGTCCGAGATGACCGTTTCCCGCGTCCTGCGCAACCGGGGCGACGTCTCGGATGCGACGCGCGAAAAGGTTCTCGAGGCGGCGAAGTCGCTGGGCTACGTTCCGAACAAGATCGCCGGTGCGCTGGCCTCCCAGCGCGTGAACCTCGTTGCCGTGATCATCCCCTCCCTGTCCAACATGGTCTTTCCCGAGGTGATGACCGCGATCTCCGACGTTCTGGACGACACGCCGTTGCAACCCGTGGTCGGGGTCACGAACTACCGCACCGACCGCGAGGAGAAGGTGCTTTACGAAATGCTGTCGTGGCGGCCCTCGGGGGTGATCATCGCCGGACTCGAACACTCGGACGCGTCCAAGGCGATGCTGCGCGGCGCGGGCATTCCGGTGGTCGAGATCATGGACACCGACGGCACCCCGATCGACAGCGCCGTAGGCATCTCCCACCGCCGGGCAGGACGGATGATGGCCGAGCGGATCATCTCCAAGGGCTACCGCAAGATCGGCTTCCTCGGCACCAAGATGCCGCTCGACCACCGCGCCCGCAAACGGTTCGAAGGCTTCACCGAAGCGCTCGCCAAGGCCGGGCTCGAGGTGATGGATCAGGAGTTCTACGAAGGCGGCTCCGCCCTCGCCAAGGGGCGCGAGATGACCGAGGCGATGCTGAAGCGCTCGCCCGACCTCGATTTCCTTTACTATTCCAACGACATGATCGGCGCTGGCGGGCTGCTTTACTGTCTCGACGCCGGGATCGACGTGCCGAACCGGGTGGGTCTCGCGGGGTTCAACGGGGTCGAATTGCTCAAGGGTCTTCCCAAGCAACTCGCCACGATGGATTCCTGCCGCGAGGAGATCGGGCGCCGGGCCGCCGAGATCATCGCCGAACGGGTCGAAGCCGCCGACGGCCGCGGCGAGGGCGTGAAGATCGAACTCACCCCCACCATCGACCGCGGCGACACGCTCCGTCCGAAGTCCCTCGACGCCGCCTACCCGGAATAAGTGGACATTCCGCCGCGATCAGGGCAAACCACCACACGGTCGGTCCCGTGGCTCAACTGGATAGAGCAGCCCCCTCCTAAGGGGCAGGTTGCAGGTTCGAATCCTGCCGGGATCACCAGTTTTCGATTGCGCGACGGACTCCCGTCGCGACAATAAGGACTGCAAGTAATTCGTGTTGGCCGGTTAATCTCTTGGCGACGCCAAACGGGAGCTTATGCTCAATCCCGAGGAAGCGGTTGACGCTCCTTTTGAAGCAACGATTCGGACTTACTACGGTCTGCAGGAGCCAACGACCAAACTATCGGTTTCTGATGGCTTGGATTTGATCCCTTTCAGAAATGTAGTCCGCTTTTGGACAATCACTTGCCGAGGTAGCGCGAATTCTCGGAGATCACGTAGCGGGCGCCCGACAAAGTCAGATGTCCATAATCGAATTGCATCAGTACCTCGTCAGGTGCGAAGAGCCGGCAAGCGCTGTCATCGCAGATTGTCCCGTACACGTCGACATAGGAAACTCCCGCCGCTGTCGCAAGTTGGCGCATCATTCCGTTGAGCTGATCTCGACCAGGCGTCTTTAACGCATCGAAATCGAACGCTTCCCCGGTCAGCCGACTGCGTGCAAGTAACTCGGGCAATACTCCCTCATACTCAACAGTCGGTCCAACGACAACGACCCGGTCCGCCAACTGCTTCAATGCCTCAAGCGTAGGCATCACATATTCCAGTTCAGCTTCTTCCCAGCGCCCTCCTAGGATCACCATGTCGACGCGACGAGACGGCAAGTACTCAGAAAACACCCAGTCTCTGAGATCAGTGCAGCGCTCCGCCCCCTTGGCACCGATCAATGCGCGGCAACCAGACGCTGTCGCTTGCATTACGTTTGCTCCGGGCATCGCTTCTTTCAGGGCGCCCCAATACTGGGCTGCATGGCTGTCGCCAATCAGAAGAACATTCTGCCGATCCGGATCAAACTTTATGCATTGTTCTTGATCGAACGAATCGAAGGTCCCATCCGCCTGTCCAATCAAACAGCTACCAGTGCGAAACTGCGCCGCGTAGTCGGGCCAAGACCGATAATCGGCAGTCGCCGCAATTCTCTGAACTTCGTTCGGAAAGGTGCGCCAATCCGTCATATTCGCTGCCGCTGAAACGCCGAGCGCAGCAAGAATTGCAAGTGTAGCGCCACCACCCAAGGTCACTCTTGGGGCTGACCAGGCCCTAGCGCGCCCAGATCGAAATGGTCTTTCTACAAAGTATGTTGAAAGAGCCCCCAACGCACAGGAGGAGATCAGCAGAGCGAACGTCTCGGTAGCTGATAAATCGTCTCCAGAAAACGCTCTCCAGAAGACAATCAAAGGCCAATGCCACAAGTATAGGCTGTAGCTAATCCTGCCGACCTCCACGAATGGTCTCGAAGAAAGAATCCAGCCAATCGCTCCATCTCCTCCCCATCCTATCAAGAGTGCCGCCCCGACAACGGGCGCCATAGCGTTCCAACCGGGAAAAGCGGAAGAACTATCCAGAAGAAACATCGGTGCCAGTGTGAAGGCCAAGCCCAAGGGGCCAAGAACCCGCAGTGAGACCAGCGTTCTTGGACGTCCTTGTCGAACCATTATTGCTAGTATAGCGCCGAGACCCAGCTCCCATGCCCGCGGTGGAAGGAGATAGAATGCGGTAGGCTGCTGCCTTGTGGTAAGAAAGATGCAGCCTAGTAATGACAGAATTATCAGGGCTGTGACAACTTGCAGCAGATAGCCACGTACAAACTTCATGATGACGAACAACAATGGCGGGAAGAAAATATAGAACTGCTCTTCAACCGCCAGAGACCACGTGTGTAGAAGTGGTTTCGTCTCAGCGGGCGCAGTGAAATATCCGGCATCATTCCAAAAAAAGAAATTTGCCGTGAAAGTAGCAGCGGCAACTATGGATTTTCCCGTCTCAATCCTTTCACTCTCGAAGAATAGGAAACTTGAAGCGACGAGTGTCACGATCAGAACGACCGAAAGCGCTGGCAGGATCCTAAGCATGCGCCTCTTGTAGAATTCCAGCAGTGAGTAGCGGCCGAACTCTATATCTTCCAGAAGAATGGTCGTTATCAGAAATCCACTGATCACGAAGAAGACATCGACGCCGACGTAGCCGCCCGAGAACAATGGAATTCCCAGGTGGAAGGCGACGACTGGAAGTACAGCAATGGCCCTGAGCCCGTCAATATGAGGTCTATACTTCATCTGGCGTCCAAGTTGCCTGCGTCAATTGCCGCCATAGAACCTACCTCACACGGCCTTGCAACACGATGTCACAAAGATTCAGAATCTACGCGCCGGTCTCGTCCATCTAGCGACCCTCGCAGGGCAGCACGACCGGGCGGATCACTCCACCCGGATGACGTTCTTGTCGATGGCCAGCATGTAGCCCCGGCGTGCGATGGTCTTGACCAGAAGTTCGGCCATCATCTGGTTGCCCAGCGCGTCGCGCAGCCGCTTGATCCGCGTCGCCCCCGCCGCTTCCTCGCAGTCCGAGGGATCGCGCCCGGAAATCAGCCCCTCGAGCTCTGCCCCGGTCAGCACGTCTTCATCCATCCGCGCCTCGGCCAGCACCGAGATCGTCTCGATCGCCGCTTCGGTCAGGCTGAACTCCATGTTGTTTAGCGACACCGTGCGCTGTTCGCGGTTGATCGCCAGTGACTTCACCGTGATTCCCGCCTCCTCAAGCTGCGCCATGCGCCGGTTCTGGGCGACGATGATCACCAGAAACACCAGTGCGGCCACCAGAAGCGCCGTGGCGAAGAGCATCAGGACGAAGATCACCACCCGGTAGCTGTTGAGCGTGTCGGAAAAGGCCGTGCCGGACTGGGCGAGGATCTCCAGAAGCTTGATCTCGGCCGCGCCGGTCAGCGCGTCGTTCTCGACGAAAAGCTGCTCGACTCGCGCGTTGAAGGCATTGGCGTCCGGCAGCGTGCGGAACAGGAAGACCGCCGCCACCGCGAGGATGAGCACGATCGCCCCGATGCCCAGCGCCACGACCCGGTTGCCGGGCATGGAGAACTCAGTAGCGGAGGAAGAATTCACCGGCACTCGCTTTCCTTTCCGCAAGACCCTGGTCGTCGAAGATGCCCAGCACATTGAGGAGCGTCCACCCCTCACGTGCAATACGGTCGGCCACCACGGGTCCCGCCGCCTCGGGCGAGGCGCAGGCCGCATCGGGCAGTTCGATGACCCCGTAATGCAGCTTCAGCGGATTGTCCTGCTTGGCCTTGTAATCGGCATAGCAGGCAGCGCCCGCCGTCGACCCCGCGACGCCAAGGATCAGGGCGGCCCCAAGGGCACGAAGGAAGCGGAGGAAAGATGACTGTGTCATGCGCCCGGGATGCATCCGAATTGCCTTGCTATCCAATAACACCCCCGCGTCGGACGCGCGATATCAGATGACAATGCGCCGTTATGGGTTAGCGGCGCGACTTGGCCCCATGCTCGGTCCATCAGCAACGGGTCATTCCGGCCCGCCCACAGAGAGGTACCGCCAATGTCCATCCTGTCCCGTATTACCCGCTCCGCCAGCGCCGCCGCCATCGCCGCCGCTCTGGCCCTTTCCCCCGCCGCCGCCACGCCGGCCCGTGCGGGAGACGCCGAACTGATCGCCGGCGCGATCGGCACCGTCGTGCTGGGCGCCATCGCGCTCAATGCCTATAACAACGCAGGCCAGGGCAACGGCGTGCGCGTCGCGCCGCAGCCCCAGCGCCAGCAGGTCCACCAGCCGCGTCGGGACCACGACTATGGTCGCCACAGTCGCACGCTGCCCTCGGCCTGCGCCATTCCGATCGGCCGTGGTCACAACCAGGGCCTCTATTTCGGCAAACGCTGCCTGTCGCAGAACTTCTCAGGCGCCCGGGCGCTCCCGGGTTATTGCGAGACCCAAATGGTCGACCGCCAGTCGGGCCGGGTGCGCAACGTCTATAACGGCTCCTGCCTGCAACGCGCCGGCTACCGGGTCGACGGCCACGGTGGCGGCCAGTACGGCGGTCACTACGGTGGCGGGCGCGGCAACCGCTAAGACACGTCGAGCAGCGGGCGGCACCTTATCCAGCTTTCAATGCCGCCTTCGACGGGGCGGGTGGCCTTCGGGCCCCCGCCCGATTTCCATTTGCATCGCCGCGCGCAATGGGCGAGCACAAGCCATGAACCTGGCTCCCGACTTCTCGTATGAAAGCGCCGCGCTGATCCGTGGCCATCTCCGCATCGCGGGCGTCGACGAAGTCGGGCGCGGACCGCTTGCCGGCCCGGTCACCGCCGCCGCCGTCGTGCTCGATCCCGCGCGGATCCCCGAGGGCCTGAACGACTCGAAGAAACTGAGCGCGGCGCGTCGTGATGCCCTGTTCGACGAAATCCTCGCCACGGCGCAGGTCGCAGTCGCCCATGCCACCGTCGAGGAAATCGACACCCACAACATCCTGCGCGCCAGCCATATCGCCATGCTGCGCGCGGTCGCCCTGCTCGACCTCGCGCCCGATCACCTGCTGATCGACGGCAACCTTCTGCCGCAGGGCTGCGTTCTGTCGGCAGAGGCCGTGATCAAGGGCGACGGCAAGTGCCTGTCGATCGCGGCGGCCTCCATCGTGGCGAAAGTGACGCGCGATCGCCTCATGGTGGACTTGGCGCAACAGCACCCGGGTTACGGCTGGGAGCGCAACGCCGGATATCCATCAAAAAGCCACATTTCGGCTCTCCAAGACCTTGGGGTGACCCCACACCATAGGCGATCCTTCAAACCGGTCCACAATATCTTGTGTCCACAAAAACTGTAACCCCCTGATTTAATAAAGAAATTGACCCCGGACTCCGTCTGACTCAAAGTTATCCACAACAAGGAGGCCGAAAACGGCCCCGGGGAACGAGGCAGACGAATGACGACCAAGACGACTGCGGAGGGCAAGACCCTGCCGCTGAACACTATTCTTGATGGCGATTGCATCGAGGTGATGAACAGCCTTCCGGCTGGCTCCGTGGACCTGATCTTCGCCGATCCTCCCTACAACCTTCAACTGAGGGGCGAGCTTCATCGGCCCGACAATTCCAAGGTCGATGCGGTGGACGATCACTGGGATCAGTTCGCGTCGTTCAAGGTCTATGACGACTTCACCCGTGAATGGCTGACCGCCGCGCGCAGGCTTCTGAAGCCGAACGGTGCGATCTGGGTGATCGGGTCCTATCACAACGTCTTCCGGATGGGCGCCGAACTTCAGAACCAGGGCTTCTGGATCCTGAACGACGTGGTCTGGCGGAAATCGAACCCGATGCCGAATTTTCGCGGCAAACGGCTCACCAACGCGCATGAGACGCTGATCTGGGCGTCGAAATCCGAGGAATCGAAGCCTACCTTCAACTACGAGGCGCTGAAGGCCCTCAACGAAGGCGTGCAGATGCGGTCCGACTGGGTCATCCCGATCTGCAACGGCGGCGAACGTCTGAAGGACGAGAACGGCGACAAGGCGCATCCGACGCAGAAGCCCGAGGCACTTCTCCACCGCGTGCTGATCGGCACCACGAACCCCGGCGACGTGGTGCTTGACCCTTTCTTCGGGACCGGCACGACCGGCGCGGTCGCCAAGATGCTGGGCCGCGAATACATCGGGATCGAACGCGAAGAAGCCTATCGCAAGGTCGCGACCGCGCGGATCGCGCGGATCCGGAAGTTCGACAAGGAGGCGCTGGAGACCACCGCGTCCAAACGGGCCGAACCCCGCATTCCCTTCGGCCAGCTCGTCGAACGTGGCATGCTGCGCCCCGGTGAAATGCTGGTCAGCCCGCGTGGCCAACTTGCCAAGGTGCGCGCCGACGGCACGCTCATTTCGGGCGAGGCGCGTGGGTCCATCCACCAGGTCGGCGCCTCGCTCGAGAACGCGCCGTCCTGCAACGGCTGGACATACTGGCACTTCAAGACCGAGGGCAAGACCGTGCCCATCGACGTGCTCCGTCAACAAATTCGCGCCGAAATGCGCTGAACGAGACGCCGGTTCCATCCGGCCAAGGCGTACCGCCTGTGCCTGTGGCCATAGCCACGGCACCACTCAACCCCGCCCTCGTGGCGGGGTTTTTTTGCATGGGGCTACCTCAGTTTTACCGCACCTGCGGCACCGGCAACTCGCCCCGCTTGTAAGGTCCCCAATCTTCGACTTCGGGATAATAGTCCCGCCGCCATTGCCGCACTTTCGGGTTCATCATCCGCCGCCAGACCGGCGGGATCATCGCGATGGTCGCCATGAGCGCGTAGCCATAGGGCAATTGCGGCGCGACGCTGTCCTCGTAAGTCTGGAGCAGGGGGAACCGGCGGGCGGGCTTGTAATGGTGGTCCGAATGACGCTGGAGGTTGATGAAAAGCCAGTTCGTCGCACGATGGTCGGCGTTCCACGAATGATGCGGTCGCACGGGTTCATAGCGCCCCTCGCCCAGATGCTTGCGGGTCAGACCGTAGTGCTCGACGTAATTCGTCAGCTCGAGCTGCCAGATCGCCACGATGGCCTGCACGAGGAACAGCCCGAGCCCGATCCAGCCCCCCAGGACCAGCGCACCGATCAGCGCGCCGCCCTGCAACGCCCAGTAGCGCCAGAACGGGTTCGCCTCGTCCCACGGCGACAGCTCGCGCCGCGCAAGCATGGCGGCCTCGGCGCGCCATGCCGAAATCGGACCTTCGCGCAGCACCCGGAAAAAGTAGCGATGGAAACCTTCGTTATACCGCGCCGTCACCGCATCGCGCCGGGTGCCGACCCAGGGGTGATGAACCAGCAGGTGCTCGGTGCGGAAATGGGAATAAAGCACGGAGGCCAGCAACAGGTCCGCGAGCCAACGTTCGAACTTGTCCTGCTGGTGGAGAAGCTCATGAGCATAAACGATGCCGATGGAGCCGGACATGACGCCCACGCCGACGAAAACGCCGACTTTCTCCCACCCGGTCAGGTGCTCGGCCCCCGGGATATAGATCAGCATCCCAACCTGCACCGTGGCCTGCACCGGAAACCAGATCCAGGTAATGAGCTTGTACCAGAAGAGATGCGCGTCGCCGCCGGAGGGGCCTGGGTTCTCGGTGTTGTGACCCAGAAGCCGGTCGAGCAGGGTAAAGAGCCACCATGTTCCCGCGATGGGCAGGAGGAGCGCCCAGCCGCCGTAGGCCGCTGAGAGGAGCACGAGCGGCACCACACCCAGCGACAGCCAGAAGGGTGCGGCGTGCCGGAAATCGACTTTGGCGGGTTCGCTCATCTGACCCTCATTCTGCTCGCCGAAAGCCTACGCCCTAGGCCCGGACGAGACAACCGCGCCCCTCAACCCGCGTCGAAATGACCGCGCGCCAGATCATAGGCCTTGCGCATCACCGTGGGCAGGTCCGAAGGGGCGAGGCGTGTGAAATGCCCCCGGTCAGGGACCGTGTCCATCGGCAGCGTCGCGACCCTGAGCGACAGGATCAGATGGAAATGCGTGAAGGTATGGCGCACCTCGCCGCCCGGGTCGTGCCAGTCGCCGGGCACGGGCGGCTTCTCCACGGCCACCTCGCCCCAGTCCGCGCCCGGCCAGCCCAACATGCCGCCCAGAAGCCCCTTGTCGGGCCGCGTCTCGACCAGCCATGCGCCATCTTCGCGCCGGCCGACATAGGCCACGCCATGGCGGATGGGTTTGGGCTTCTTCGCCTCGCGGGCGGGCAGATCGACCTGGTCGCCTACCGCGCGGGCCTGACAACCGTCCCGCCACGGACAGATCCCGCAGGCAGGCGACTTCGGCGTGCAGATCGTCGCGCCAAGGTCCATGACTGCCTGCGCGTAATCGCCCGGCCGGTCCTGCGGGGTCAGCGTTGCGGCGAGGTCGCGCAGACGGGGCTTCGAACCCGGCATCGGATCGGTGACATGGAACACCCGCGCCATGACTCTTTCGACATTGCCGTCCACCACCGTCTCGGCCCGGTCGAAGGCGATGGCCGAGATGGCGGCGGCGGTATAGGGTCCGATCCCCGGAAGCGTCATCAGCCCCTCGCGCGTGCCAGGAAACTGCCCACCGTGATCGGCGCTCACCACACGCGCGCATTTGAGGAGGTTGCGCGCCCGGGCGTAATATCCAAGCCCGGCCCACTCCCCCATCACGCGGGCATCGGGCGCCGCGGCAAGGTCATCGACCGTCGGCCAAAGCGCCGTGAACCGAAGGAAATAGGCGCGCACGGCCGCCACGGTAGTCTGTTGCAGCATGACCTCGGACAGCCAGACGCGGTAGGGGTCCGGCATGATACCGGCAGCGCGATCAGCCGGGCCCACACGCCACGGCATCTCGCGGGCATGGCGGTCATACCACGCCAGAAGCGCGTCCGGCTTCACCCCGCTCTCACACATGTTTTATCCTTTTGAAACCATAATCCACATGGCGCGCGCACGTCCCTTTCCCTAGTATCCGCCCTGACATGGAGAGACCAGTGACCGACGCCCCCACCTCCAATGGAACCGGCAAATCGACCCGCCGTGAACGCACGACGCGGGGCTTTGAACGCACGTCCAAGCTCCTTGGCGGCCGCATTCGCGCGGCGTCGGAGAGCCGGGGCTTCGCACAGTCGCGGCTGCTCACCCATTGGGAAGAAATCGCAGGCACCGCCATCGCGGCGATCTGCCGCCCGGTCGAGGTTTCCTATGGCCGTCAGGGGTTCGGCGCGACGCTCACGCTGCTGACGACGGGGGCGAATGCGCCGATGCTCGAGATGCAGAAGGAGCAGCTTCGGGAAAAGGTCAACGCCGCCTACGGTTACGCCGCAATCAGCCGCATCCGCCTGACCCAGACCGCGCCCACCGGCTTTTCCGAAGGACAAGCGCAGTTCGCCCCGCGCACGCCCGAGACGGCCAAGCCGGACGATCCCCAGATCGCCGCCCGCGCCCATGACACGGCAACGGGTATCCAGAACGACGACCTGCGCGCGGCGCTCGAAGCGCTGGCGGCAAACGTCTTCACCAAGAACTCCCAGAAGCAATGAGGCAGACCCCATGAACAAAATCATCCCAATCGCCGTCGGCGTCGGCATCGTCCTTGGCGGCGGCGCATGGCTCGCCACATCGGGCAGCAACAGTGCGGCGACGACCACGTCGCTCTCCCCCGTGACCGCCGCCGTGGCGCAGGACGCCGATATCGAACTGGCCCCGGCCTTCACCTTGGGCCAGGAAGACGCGCCGGTCGAGATCATCGAATACGCCTCTTTCACCTGCCCCCATTGTGCCGACTGGCATGACCGCTCCTGGGACAACCTCAAGACGGAATACATCGACACTGGCATGGTGAAATTCACCCAGCGCGAGGTCTATTTCGACAAGTATGGTCTCTGGGCCGGCCTTATCGCCCGCTGCGGCGGCGAGTCGAAGTATTACGGCATTTCCGACATGATCTTTGAAGGTCAGAAGGACTGGATCGGCGACGGGCAGGAAGCCACGATCCTCGAGAACCTCAAGACCATCGGCAAGAAGGCCGGGATGGAAGAGGCGCAGCTCGAGACCTGCCTGAACGATCAGGCCGCCGCGCAAAGCATGGTCGCCGCCTTCCAGACTTACGCCGCCGAGGACGAGGTGCAGGGCACGCCCACCTTCTTCATCAACGGCGAGCGTCATTCCAACATGACCTGGGAAGACATGAAGGAAATCATCGACGCCGAACTGGCAGGGTGATCTCGTCTTCTACGTGAACAACCGGGCGAGCCTGACCTCCAGGCTCGTCCAGTCCTCCGGCACCAGCCGCACCGGCACCACGAGGACATGAGGCCGCAATTCGGGCGGAAGCCGGACCGCGTCCTTCTCGGTCGTCACCATCTGCGCGCCCAGCATGGCCGCCTCGCGGGCCAGGCGGGTCAGGAGCGCGGGCGTCATGTCCTGATGGTCGGCCAGCGCCTGCTTGCCCACCACCTCGGCGCCCAGATCGTTGAGCGTGGCGAAAAAGCGCTCCGGCACCCCGATCCCGGCAAAGGCAAAGACCCGTGCCCCCGTCCAGTCCATCCCGGTCTGAAGCGGTTCGAGCCGCGCCGCGACACGCGGAATCGGGAGCGATTCAAAGTCCGTCTGGGCGCGCATCGGTCCCAGCGTGATCAACACGTCGGCCTGCGAAAGCCCCTTGTCGCGCGCGATCTTGAGCGGCCCCAGCGGCCAGGCCCGGCCGTTCCCGAAGCCGCGCACCGCGCTTTCCACCAACACGCCAAGGTCCGCGCGCACAGCGCTATCTGGCAGGCCCCCGTCGATGATGACGACCTCGGCGCCCGCGTCGATGGCGGCACGCGCACCCATCGCCAGATCGGCGGCGGTCCAGGTCGGGGCGAAGGCCGCGATAAGGAGCGGCTCGTCCCCGACCTCCTCGGCGCGGTCGGTATAGGCGATCGACCGCGGCGTGCCCGCGCCCGTGGTGACGACATGGACGTTGCGCTGCATCTCGGACAGCTTCTGGGCCAGCGCGATCACCGTCGGCGTGACCCCGGTCCCGCCCCCGCGCGTCAGGCTGCCCACGGCGACGATGGGCCGGCTCATGGTCGCAGGTTCTCTGCGGCGCAGTCTCACAGCCCGCGCCGGTCGAGCGCTTCGACGACCAGTTCGACCACGCGGTCGGTCGCCTCGGCCCCGTTCGTCGTGACTTCCCAGGCGGCGGTGGCGACTTCGGCGACCTTGTCCGGCTGGAGCAGATGCTCGAGCCCGGCGGAAAGACCGGCTTCATCCTTCGCGGCCCATGCGGCGCCCGCGTCGCGCAACCGCTCGTAGCTTTCCCGCCATGACCCCATGAGCGGGCCATGGATCACGGCGGAGCCGAGCGCCGCGGCCTCGAACGGGTTGCGCAGCGCCCCTTTGTCGAATGTGCCGCCCATGAAGGACACCGGGGCGAGCCGATACCAAAGGCCCAGTTCGCCGGGCTCATCGGCGACGAATATCTCGACCTCTGGCTCCGGTTCGTCCTCGACCGAACGCAGACCCACGACCCAGCCGTCCTCCTCGAGCCGGTCCTTGAGCGCCGGCCCCGTCGACATGTCCTGCGGCACGAGGATCAGAAGCAGACGGTGCGACCGGCGCATCACGGTTCGATGGACCGCGACGATCATGTCGATCTCGGCCTCCCGCGCCCCGGCCGCGAGCCAGACCGGCCGTGCGCCCAGTTGCTCGGCGATCATGTCGCGCTCGGCCTGCGAACAGGGGAGGGGCGCGGTGCCTTCCTGCAGGAACCCGACGGCCTCGATCCGCCCCGAAGGAACACCCAGCCCCATCAGCCCTTCAGCCGCCGCCTTGTCGCCCGCGAGCACATAGGAAAACCGCTTGAGAAGCGCGCGGCGGATTCCCGGCACCCAGCGCCAACCGGGGCGTTCGGGCACGCGTGCATCGACGAGGAACATCTCGGTCCCGGCCTTACCCGCCGTTTCGATCAGCTCCGGCTCGAACCGGTTCTCCGCCCAAAGACAGATGTCGGGTTTCCAGTGCCCGACAAAGGCCTCGGCGCCGCGCGCGAAATCATAGGGCGCGTATTGCAGGATGACATCCGAGGGAAGACGTGCCTCGAGCGGGTGGTCCGGATCGTGGCGGGCGGTGGTGACGAGGAAGTTCAGGTCGTCGCGCTCGTCGCGCAGGCGGTCGATCAGTTCAGGAAACCCCAGCGCCTCGCCCTCGTTGCCGGCGTGGAGCCAGACCAGCGGCCCCTCGGGCCGGGGGACAGCCGCGTGACCCCGCCGCTCACCCGTGCGGCTCGCGTCTTCCTCGCCCGCCTCGACAGCCCGGTTCAGCCGCGCATCGGCGGCCGAACGGCCGCGCAGCCGCTGGGTCACGAGATAAAGGGGAAGGCCGGGTCGTTTGACCATATGGGCCTCAGCCCAGTTCCTCGGTCGGGGCGGCGGGCGATTCCTCGTCCCTGAGCCGATGCAGGTGGGCGATGAAATACCGCATGTGCGCGTTGTCCACGGTGCGCTGCGCTTCAGCCCGCCAGGCGTCATAGGCGGTCTGATAGTTGGGATAGATGCCGACGATATGGATGTCGTCCACGTTCTTGAATTGCGTCTTGGTCGGGTCGACCAGTTCGCCGCCAAAGACCAGATGCAGCCGTTGCATGATTTCCGTCTCCATTATGCCCCTCGCCTATCCCTAACGCAGGGGCGAAGCCGGGGAAAGGTCAGGGCTTTTGCACCGCAGCGTATCCTGCGGCCTGAATCAGCTCCTGAATGGCCTTGGTCCCGAGGGTCGAGTCCACCGTCACCTCGCGCGCTTCCATGTCGAAGTCGAGCGCTGCGCCTTCGTCGACGTCGAGCAGCGCATCCTCGATCTTGGCGCGGCACTTGCCGCAGTGCATGTCGGGAACGGAAAATGTCTCGGTCATGACGAACTCCTCTATCGGCTTCAGGGATGAGCTAGGCGCGAGCTCCGGTGCCGTCAATAAATTACAAACGACCCCCTTGACCTTCCAGTAACTGGAACCCCTATGTGCTGTGGCAAAGGAGCCACGCCATGCAGGATATGACGCTGAAGATCGAGGGGATGACCTGTGCCGCCTGTGTCGCGCGGGTCGAGGATGCGCTTGGCGCACTGCCCTTCGTAGACCACCCCAGCGTGAACCTAGCCGGGGAACAGGCGAGCTTCGGGATCGATGACCCCGGGCGCATGGCCGAAGCGGCCGAGGCGCTGGCACGGGCCGGTTACCCGGTGGTGACCGATGCGCTCGACCTGCATGTGGAGGGCATGGCGGATGCCGCGTCCGTCGCAAGCGTGGAAAACGCGCTGCGCAAGCTGCCCGGCGTTCTGGACGCCAGCGGCAACCCCGCGACGGAGCTTGTCCATGTGGTGATCGCTGCGGGCGCCATCGCGCCCTCCACCATCGCGAAGACGGCGAGCGGCACGGGTTATGTCGCCCGGATCACCTCCGGCAGGGCGCTCGACCTCGATGCGAAGAAGGCGGAAGAGATGCGACACCTCGGGCGGCTCACCTTGCTGGCCGCGCTCCTCACCCTGCCCGTCTTCGTGGCGGAGATGGGCGGACATCTCTATCCACCGTTCCATCACTTGCTCATGGGTCTCGTCGGGACGACGCCGCTGCGCATCGCCGAGTTCGCTCTGACGGCCGTGGTGCTTCTGGGTCCGGGTCTGCGCTTCTATCGCAAGGGTCTGCCGCAACTTGCACGTTTTTCGCCGGACATGAACAGCCTCGTCGCCGTGGGCACGCTGGCGGCCTTCGCCTATTCCACCCTGGCGACCTTCGTGCCCGGTATTTTTCCCGCGGGCACAGCAAACGTCTACTTCGAAAGCGCCGCGGTCATCGTGACGCTGATCCTTTTCGGACGCTGGATGGAGGCGCGCGCCAAGGGCCGCACCGGCGAGGCGATCCGCGCGCTCATGAACCTCGCGCCCAAGACGGCGCGGGTGGAGCGCGGAGACTCCATCGTTGACCTCCCGACGGCCGAGATCGTGGCAGGTGACGTGCTGGTCGTGCGGCCCGGCGAGGCGATCGCCGTGGACGGCGCGGTGCGGACCGGCGACAGCCACGTGGACGAGAGCATGCTGACCGGCGAGCCTCTTGCCGTGGCCAAGGGGCCGGGCGACGCGGTGACCGGCGGCACGGTGAATGGGACCGGGGCGCTCCGGGTCACGGCCACACGGGTCGGGGCGGACACCACGCTGGCCCAGATCGTGCGCATGGTCGAACAGGCGCAGGGGGCGAAGCTGCCGATCCAGTCAGTGGTGGACCGGATCACGCGGGTCTTCGTGCCGGCGGTCATGGGGATCGCGGCGCTGACGATTGTCGTCTGGTTCGTCGTCGGACCGTCGCCCGCACTGGCCCATGCCCTGGTCGCCGGGGTTGCCGTTCTGATCATCGCCTGCCCCTGCGCCATGGGGCTCGCCACGCCGACCTCGATCATGGTGGGCACCGGGCGTGGCGCGGAACTGGGCGTGCTGTTTCGCAAGGGCGATGCGCTGCAACTTCTCGAAGGTGCCAGTGTCGTGGCATTCGACAAGACCGGAACGCTGACGCGCGGTCAGCCAGAAGTGACGGACGTCGAGGTTCTGGACGGTTTTGACCGTGAGACCGTGCTGCGACTCGCCGCCGGGGCAGAGGCACAATCGGAGCATCCGATCGCCGAGGCCATCGTGCGCGCCCATGTCGGCGCCGCGCCGCAGGTGTCGGATTTCCGCGCCATTCCCGGATTCGGGATCAAGGCCGAGGTCGAGGGTCATGCGGTTCTGGTCGGCGCTGGCCGGCTCATGGCGAGGGAGGAGATCGACACCAGCGTCCTGACCGAACGGGCCGAGGCGCTTGGCGCGATGGGCAAGACGCCGCTCTGGATCGCGGTCGACGGCAGTCTGGCCGCGCTCGTCGCGGTCGAGGACCCGATCAAGGACAGCACCCCCGCCGCCATCAAGGCGCTTCACGCGCAGGGTCTCGAAGTGGCGATGATCACCGGCGACGCGCGCGGGACGGCAGAGGCCATCGCCGCGCGGCTTGGCATTGACCACGTACGCGCCGAGGTTCTTCCGCGCGGCAAGGTGAAGGCGGTCGAGGACCTGCGCGCGGCCCATGGCGCCGTGGCTTTCGTGGGCGACGGGATCAACGACGCCCCCGCGCTCGCCGCCGCCGACGTGGGTCTCGCCATCGGCACCGGCACGGACGTCGCCATCGGGGCGGCGGATGTGGTGCTGGTGTCGGGCGAGCTGACCGGAATCGGCACGGCCATCCGGCTTTCCCGCCAGACCATGCGCAACATCCGGCAGAACCTCTTCTGGGCCTTTGGCTACAACGTCGTCCTGATCCCCGTTGCCGCCGGAGTGTTCTATCCGCTCTTCGGCTGGCAGCTCTCGCCCATGCTTGCCGCCCTCGCCATGGCCATGTCGTCGGTCTTTGTCCTGACCAACGCGCTGCGCCTTCGGTTCGTGAAAGGAACGCCATGAATATCTCGGATGCCGGGGCGGCCAGCGGCCTACCCGCGAAAACGATCCGCTATTACGAGGACATCGGGCTGGTCACGCCTGCCCGCGATGCGAACGGCTACCGGTCCTTCGGTGAGGTGGACGTGCACAACCTGCGCTTTCTGGCACGGTCGCGCGCACTCGGGTTCTCGATAGAGGATTGCCGCACGCTTCTCGCGCTTTATCAGGACAAGAGCCGCGCCTCGGGCGAGGTGAAGAAGGTCGCCGAAGGGCATCTGTCCGAAATCGAACGCAAGATCGCGGACCTCACGGCCATGCGCGACACGCTCGCGCATCTGGTGCATTGCTGTCACGGAGACGACCGGCCGGATTGCCCAATTCTGGAGGGGTTGGAACGCGACTGAAATCCGGCAACACCGAAAGGCGCGCCCGGACCGTGGGTTTCCAGAATCCCACATGAAAAAGGGCGGCCCTTACGGACCGCCCTTCCCCATTCTCAGAACCGCCGCTTACTGAAGCGCTGCGTCAGTGATGTCGAGCGTGTAGGCGCCTTCCGGCTCCTTCGTGATGACCGGGTCCGAGCCGCCCGCCATCAGGGTCGCCACGGTGCGCTCGTAATCCGCCACGTCCAGCGCGCCGTTCGAGCCGGCGGTCAGTTTCGCCACTTCGCCCATCATGCGCTTCTGGTGCTCTTCGGTCTGCGCGCCGGTCTCGTCGTAATCGAGAACGATCATCGCGGCCTCGTCCGGGTTCTCTTCGGCGTATTTCCAGCCTTCCATGGAGGCCTTCACGAAGCGCACCATCTTGTCCTTGAACGCCTCGTCGGCCAGGTTTTCCTCGAGCACGTAAAGACCGTCTTCCAGCGTAGCGACGCCCTGATCCTCGTACTTGAAGGTGATGAGGTCATCCTCGGAAATGCCCGCGTCGATGACCTGCCAGTATTCGTTGTAGGTCATGGTCGAAATACAGGCGGCCTGCTTTTGCAGGAGCGGATCGACGTTGAAGCCCTGTTTCAGAACCTCGACACCGTCCTCGCCGCCTTCGGTCGGAATACCCAGCGTGCTCATCCACGACAGGAAGGGGTATTCATTGCCGAAGAACCAGACGCCCAGCGTCTTGCCCGGGAAATCCTCGGGGGTCGCGACACCCGACTCCTTGAGGCAGGTCAGCATCATGCCCGACGATTTGAAGGGCTGCGCGATGTTCACCACCGGCGCCCCCTGCTCGCGTGCGGCGAGAGCGGAGGGCAGCCAGTCGACCATCACGTCGGCACCGCCACCCATGAGCACCTGCACCGGCGCCACGTCGGGCCCGCCCGGCTTGATCGTCACGTCGAGGTCGGCGGCCTCGTAGAAGCCTTTTTCAAGCGCCACGTAGTAGCCCGCGAACTGGGCCTGGGTCACCCATTTGAGCTGCAGGGTCACCTCGTCGGCGGCGAAAGCCGATCCGGCCATCGCGCCGCTCAGCGCAAAGGCAGCGAGGCCCGTTTTCACTGATTTCATCATGTTGTCTAACTCCCGGTTGATTGGTTTTCTTGCTCAGCCTCGTTGGGACGGATGCCAGAAGGTCACGCCCTTTTCTATCAGTGCCACCGCGCCGTAAAAGGCGCTGCCCGCCACGGCCGCGACGGCGATCTCCGCCCAGACCATATCAAGCCCCAGCCTGCCGACTTCGGTGGAGATGCGAAAACCCATCCCTTTGATCGGACTGCCGAAAAACTCGGCGACGATGGCCCCGATCAGGGCGAGGGTTGTCGAAATTTTCAGCCCGTTGAAGACGAAGGGCATCGCGGCAGGCAGCCGGAGTTTGCCCAACGTCTGCCAATACGAGGCCGAATAGGTCTTCATCAGATCGCGCTGCATCGCGGTGGTGGAAGCGAGCCCCTCGACCGTGTTCACGAGCATCGGGAAAAACACCATGACGACCACCACGGCGGCTTTCGACTGCCAGTCGAAACCGAACCACATGACGAGGATCGGCGCGGTACCGACGATGGGAAGTGCTGCGACGAAATTTCCCACCGGAAGCAGCCCGCGTTGCAGGAACGGTGAGCGGTCGATGAGGATCGCGGTGAGGATCGCAGCCCCGCAGCCGATGATGTATCCCGTGAGTGCGCCCTTTACGAAGGTCTGAAGAAAGTCGCCCCAAAGGATCGGCACGCTCGACAGGATCCGGGCCCAGATGTCGCTCGGGGCCGGCAGGATGACGAGCGGCACGCCAAGGCCGCGCACGATCCCCTCCCAGACCACGAGGATGGTGATGCCGAAGACGACCGGCACGGCCAGCCGCACGGCACGCGTCCGGGCGTGGCGCGAGTTCGCGAGCCAGCCGTTGAGGGCCCAGGCACCGGCCCAGAAGGCGAGCGCAAAGATCAGCCAGCCCCAGCTCATGCGCTCATCCCCATGCGTTTCAGGGTGCGCGCCTGAATGACCCCGATGATGCCCACAAGGATCGCGGCCAGAATGGCGGCGGCAAAGAGCGCGGACCAGATCTGGACGGTCTGGCCATAATAGCTCCCCGACAGCATCCGCGCACCGAGGCCGCGTATGGCGCCGGTCGGAAGCTCGCCCACGATGGTGCCGACCAATGCCGCAGCGATGCCGACCTTGAGCGAGGCAAAGAGATAGGGCATCGAGGCCGGCAGCCGCAGTTTCCAGAAGGTCTGGGACCGGCTCGCCGAATAGGTCTTCATCAGGTCGAGGTCGAAAGCCGCAGGGGACCTGAGCCCCTTCACCATGCCGACGACCACCGGAAAGAAGCTGAGATAGGCGGAAATGATCGCCTTCGGGATCAGCCCCGTGATGCCCACCGAATTCAGGACCACGATGATCATCGGCGCAATGGCGAGGATGGGAATGGTCTGGGACGCGATGGCCCAGGGCATGACGCCCATGTCCATCGCCCGGCTATGAACGATGCCAACGGCCAAGAGGATGCCGAGCCCGGTGCCTATGGCGAAACCCAGGAGCGTCGCCGACAGCGTGATCCAGCCGTGATAGACGAGGCTCCGCTTCGAGGTCGGGTTCATCGCCACGGTCGAACCCCAGAGTTCCGCGATCACCTGATGCGGGGCGGGCAACACAGGCCGATCCTGCGACCAGGTATCCACCACGAGTTCCGGGAACGTGAGCGTGGTCTCGGCGCGCGCCGCCTGATCCATCGCCCACTGCGCGTTCATCTTCACCGCAGCCCCGTACCAGACCACGATGATCGCGGCGACCACGGCGAGGATGGGAAGAAGCTTGTTCATGCCGCCCCCCCTGCCCTTTCATCTTTCCCTAAATACGCAATCGCTCCGCCTGCCACAGAGGACAGGATTTTGCGTATTTTAAGAAAGATGAAAGAAAGAGCGGTTAACCAGACACCACGGTACAGGCTGGCGAGCCGATGACCGTGAAAGGTGAAAGGCGCGCCTGCGTCCTTACCCAAACCGCAGGGCGGAACCGTGAGGTACTTGGCGCCGAGTGCCTCACGGGGACGCCTGACCGTGCCTCCTGCGGGCGCGCGCGTTAACCTTAATGGAAGGCGGCGATGGTCGGGCCGGGCCGGGCCGAGGCGCGCAGCGCCGAGGCCCTCCCCGCGACGTTGCGAAGCAAAGGCGCAATCTCTTGTCCGGTGACTTTGCGAAGCAAAGGCGCAAGACCTCGTCCGGGCGGGGTCAGTCATAGCTGTGCCCCTCCCGCAGCCCTTCGCGCACCCGGTGGGCGATCTCCAGAAACTCCGGCGTGTCACGAATTTCGAGCGGACGCTCACGGGGAAGCGTGCTCTCGATCACGTCGGTGATCCGCCCCGGCCGGGGGCTCATCACCACGATCCTCGTGGACAGGTAGACCGCTTCAGGGATCGAGTGGGTCACGAAGGCGATGGTCTTTTCCGTCCGCGCCCAGAGCTCCAGCAACTGCTGGTTCAGGTGGTCGCGAACGATTTCGTCCAGCGCGCCGAAGGGTTCGTCCATGAGCAGGATGTCCGCATCGAACGCCAGCGCCCGCGCGATCGAAGCGCGCTGTTGCATGCCGCCCGAGAGCTGCCAGGGAAACTTTTTCCCGAAACCTTCGAGATCGACGAGCGACAGGACCTTTTCGACCCGGGCCTGATGTTCGGCTTTCGGAATGCCCATGATCTCGAGCGGCAGCTTGATGTTTCCCGAAATGGTGCGCCAGGGGTAGAGCCCCGCCGCCTGAAACACGTAGCCATAGGCCCGCGACCGCCGCGCCTCATCGGCGGACATGCCGTTGACCGTCAGGGCCCCGCCTGTGGGTGTCTCCAACGCCGCGACACAGCGCAGGAAGGTCGTCTTGCCGCAGCCCGAGGGGCCGATGAAGCTCACGAAGTCGCCCTTTTCCACGCTCAGGTTCACACCCTTGAGCGCGTGCACCGGCCCGTCGTTCGTCTGGAAGGTCAGGTCGAGGTCTTTCGCCTCGATCACCGGCTTTGTCACTGTCCCAAATCCTTCACGTCTTGAGGCCCCATAGTTTCGGCTCTGCGAATTCCACCGAGTTTCCGGCCGGATCGCGCACATAGACACTGCGCGCACCGTTGGGCCAATGGAAGTCCGCTTCGATCCCGATCCCCTTGGCCGAGAGATAGTCGACCCATTCGTCCAGGTCTTCGCCCGGAACGGAAAAACAGATATGCCCCGGTCCCGTCGCACCATGCAGCGGGACCGGTATGCCGGAGCCGTCCCCCGGCTGTGACGATTCCGCCGCCACGAAGGCCAGCACCACGCTTTGCCCGCAGACGAAGAAGACGTGGCGCGGGTCGTGACGGATGATCACCTTCAGCCCCACGATCCCGGCATAGAAACCCTCTGCCGCGTCGAGGTCATCGACATAGACGGCGGCTTCCAGAACGCCTTGCGGAGCGGAGGGGCTGGCCAAGGATCAGACCCCCGTCGCCGGGATGCCGGACCGTTCGATGGGGCGCGGCGCGGTGAGCTCCTTCCATTTCGAGAGTGCCGTGTTCACCGTGCCATTCGGCTCGCGCTTGACGAACTCGCCCCAGCCTTCCTTCGATTTGATTTCCCCCTCGGCAAAGGCGAGGCGACCACGGGTGAAAGTAAAGCGCGGCAGGCCCTTCACGTGCTGGCCTTCGAAGACGTTGTAGTCGATGGCGGATTGCTGGCTTGACGCGGAGATCGTCTTTTCCGCCTCCGGGTCCCAGACCACGAGATCGGCGTCGGCACCGACCAGAACGGCGCCCTTCTTCGGGTAGCAGTTCATGATCTTGGCGATATTGGTCGAGGTGACGGCAACGAATTCGTTCATGGTGAGGCGCCCGGTGTTCACGCCGTGGGTCCAGAGCATCGGCATCCGGTCTTCGAGCCCGCCGGTGCCGTTCGGGATCTTGGTGAAGTCTCCGACGCCGTAGCGTTTCTGATCCGTGGTGAAGGCGCAGTGATCCGTGGCCACGACCGAGAGCGTGCCGGAGGCAAGCCCGGCCCAGAGGCTGTCCTGATGTTTCTTGTTGCGGAAGGGCGGCGACATCACGCGGCGGGCGGCGTGGTCCCAGTCCTCGTTGAAGTATTCGCTTTCGTCGAGCGTGAGGTGCTGGATCAGCGGCTCGCCCCAGACGCGCTTGCCGTTCATCTTGGCCCGCCGGATCGCCTCATGCGCTTCCTCGCAAGAGGTGTGCACGACATAGAGCGGCGCGCCGGCCATGTCGGCGATCATGATGGCGCGGTTCGTCGCCTCGCCTTCCACCTGGCTTGGGCGGGAATAGGCGTGGGCTTCCGGCCCGGTGTTTCCTTCCTTCAGGAGCTTCGCCGACAGTTCGGCCACCACGTCACCGTTCTCGGCATGGACCATGGGGGTCGCGCCCAGTTCGGCCAACCGCTGGAACGAGGCATACATCTCGTCGTCGTTGACCATGAGCGCGCCCTTGTAGGCCATGAAGTGCTTGAAGGTGTTGATCCCCCGCTCCTTCACCACCGTCTCCATCTCGTTGAAGACCTGTTCGCTCCACCATGTCACGGCCATGTGGAAGGAATAATCACAATGCGCCTTGGTCGATTTGTTGTCCCAGCGCTGGAGCGCCTCGAGCAGCCCCTCACCGGGATTGGGGAGCGCGAAGTCCACGACCATCGTCGTCCCGCCCGCGAGCGCCGCACGCGTCCCCGAGTCGAAGTCGTCGGAGGAATAGGTGCCCATGAACGGCATTTCGAGGTGCGTGTGCGGGTCGATCCCGCCGGGCATGACGTAGCAGCCGGTGGCGTCCACGGTGTCGTCCCCCGACAGGTCCGTCCCGATCTCGATGATCTTGCCGCCGTCGATCAGCACGTCGGCCTTGTAGGTCAGGTCGGCGGTGACGATGGTGCCATTCTTGATGACTGTGGTCATGTCTTTCTCCTCGGTGTTTTCCGCTACTGGACGCAGACGTTGAAGCCCCGGGCATCGGTCAGCGGATAAATTTTGCCATCGCGGCGATAGAAGTAACAAAAGCCGACCCCGTTCCGGTCGACCTGAACGAGCATGTCGGAGGTCGGAAGGTCGGCAGGAAAGGCCGCCATGGCCTCGGGTGTGATCGGCGCCTCGGCAACCTGGATGCGTGGAGGAAGGCCGTTCGATGCAGTGCCGGCGCTGTCACATGCCACGAGGGCGAGGACTGGGAACAGGATCAGCAGGGCTTTCATCATTCCTCCTCAGACACTCGCGAAACACCCGATGGCATCGCCATGCACCGAGATATCACAGGGGCCGAACTTGCTCTCGACGGCCAGTGAAAAGACGTCGGACCAAGGCAGCCAGAACACGCGGTAAGGGCCGATGGGGGCGGTGACAGCATAGGCGTAGTCAGTGACGCCCCCGGGGAGGTTCACCTCCATCATCTCGGGTTCGATGAGCGCGGCCTCGAAGTCGGTCAGCACTGCCTCGTTCCAGTCGGGAATGCCGTGATCGCGGTGGGCGTCGAAGTTCGCGACCTCGGCGGCGATCCGGTCCTTGATATGGGCGATCTCCTGCGCGCTGAGCGGGCCTTGGCTTACCATCCACGCGCCTCCCGTCCCGGGCTGGACCCGGAATCTTCTGCCCTGCGGGCGTGGCCCCGGGGCAAGCCCGGGGAAGGGTTGGCGCGCGGGGATGTCACCCCACGATCTCCGCGGTTTCGAGCACGGCGTGGAACAGGACGTCCGCCCCTGCCGCCGCCCACTCCTTTGAAATCTCTTCGGCCTCGTTGTGGCTCAGCCCGTCGACACAAGGGCACATGATCATCGCGGTCGGCGCGACCTGATTGATCCAGCAGGCGTCATGGCCCGCGCCTGAGATGATGTCGCGGTGCGAATAGCCTAGCCGTTCGGCGGCCGAGCGCACGGCGGTGACGCAGCCCTCGTCGAAGGCGACCGGGTCGAAGCCGCCGACCTTTTCCATCTCGACCGACAGACCCATGTCGTCGCAGATCTTCTGCACGCCCTCCTTCAGACGGGTTTCCATGTCGGTGATCACGTCCAGCTCCGGGTGGCGGAAATCGACGGTAAAGACGACCTTGCCCGGGATCACGTTGCGCGAGTTCGGATAGACGTCGATGTGACCCGCAGCGCCGACCGCGTTGGGTGCGTGAGACAGCGCGATCTCGTCCACCAGTTCCAGCACCCGCGCCATGCCCAGACCCGCGTTTCTGCGCATGGGCATCGGGGTCGACCCCGTGTGCGCCTCTTTTCCCACGATCGTCACTTGCGTCCACGACAGCCCCTGTCCGTGGGTGACGACGCCAATGTCCTTGCCC
This sequence comes from Maritimibacter sp. DP1N21-5, assembly GCF_019218295.1. Lineage (NCBI taxonomy): Bacteria > Pseudomonadati > Pseudomonadota > Alphaproteobacteria > Rhodobacterales > Roseobacteraceae > Maritimibacter > Maritimibacter sp. DP1N21-5. The sequence continues at coordinate 11,602 of NZ_JAHUZF010000004.1, read as the reverse complement.
TCCGCCTCCAGGATTGGACCCTGTTCGATGTGAAGCTCGAACATCGCGTGCATCTTGCGCGCGCCGACTTCCTCGTCCCCGACCCAGCCGATGCGCTTAAGCTCGTCACCAAAGGACTTACCCTCGGCGTCCTTGCGCCCGTAGGCCCAGTCCTGCGTGTGAATGCCCGCGAACACACCCGAGGACAGCATCGCGGGGGCAAAGCGCGTGCCCTCTTCGTTGGTCCAGTTGGTGACCACGATCGGGTGCTTGGTCTTGATCCCGAGGTCATTCATCGAGCGGATCGCCTCGAGCGCGCCCAGAACGCCCAGAACGCCGTCGTATTTGCCGCCCGTCGGCTGGGTGTCCAGGTGCGATCCCATGTAGACGGGGAGCGCGTCGGCATCCTCGCCCGCCCGCGTCGCGAACATGTTGCCCATGGTATCGACGCCCATGGTGCAACCGGCCTCTTCACACCAGGTCTGAAACAACGCGCGGCCTTCGGCGTCGGCATCGGTCAGGGTCTGGCGGTTGTTGCCGCCCGCGACACCCGGCCCGATTCTGGCCATTTCCATGAGGCTGTCCCATAGCCGGTCGCCGTTGATCCGAAGGTTTTCACCCGGTGCAGCCATGGCACCCTCCTGTCTTGTCCCGGCGCGTGCTTGCACATCAGGCAACGCGCCGCATAATTAATCAACAGGGAAACGGAACGCGCCCAAAAGGGGTCCGTCGTCGCGCGGCGAGGCAGTGTGATTTCCGTATCCGGGCACAGCCCCATTTCCCTGTATCTCGTCCGCGCCCCTTATTTTTCTGGGGCTTCGGCCTTTTGACCACTTGGTCAAGGTGAGGCTAACACAGCGCGTTGCCGCGTCAAGAAAGCCTCACCATTCCGTTCAATCCCGCGGGTCACTGGCCCCGCGAAATGCAGGTGAGCGGATCGCCCATCGGGTTGTTGGGATGTTGGAGCCAAGTCCGCTTGTCGTCCTTGGCCGGGATCGTCATGCCGGTGCGCAGGTCTTTCTCGCCCGGCTCCAGCCGCCGCATGGTGATGCAGTCCTCCACCGGGCACACGTTGACGCAAAGGTTACAGGCAACACATTCGTCGTCCTTCACCGTGAACACGCGGTCGGGGCTCATGGCGATGGCCTGGTGGCTCGTGTCCTCGCAGGCCGCAAAACAGCGTCCGCAGGAGATGCAGAGGTCCTGGTCGATCTGCGCCTTGGTGACATAGTCTAGGTTCAGGTGCTGCCAGTCGGTGACCTTTGGCGTCGCCATGCCGATGAAATCTTCCGTGCTGGCGAACCCCTTTTCGTCCATCCACTGGCTGAGGCCCGAGATCATTTCCTTCACGATCTTGAAGCCATAAGTCATCGCGGCCGTGCAGACCTGCGCGTTGCCGGCGCCCAGCGACATGAACTCGGCGGCGTCGCGCCAAGTGGTGATGCCGCCGATGGCGGAAATCGGGATGCCCGCGGTTTTCTCCCATCGGGCGACCTCGGCCACCATGTTCATCGCAATGGGCTTGACCGCCGGGCCGCAGTAGCCGCCGTGGGTGCCGAGACCGTCGATCATCGGTTCGGGGCACATCTCATCGAGGTTCACCGAGGTGATCGAGTTGATGGTGTTGATCATCGACACCGCATCGGCCCCGCCCTGTTTCGCGGCGAGCGCGGGCTGGCGGATGTCGGTGATGTTTGGCGTCAGTTTCACAATGCAGGGCAGGTCCGAGTGTTTCTTCACCCATTCGGTGATCTGGCCCACGTATTCCGGCACCTGCCCTACGGCAGACCCCATGCCGCGTTCGGCCATGCCGTGCGGGCAGCCGAAGTTCAGCTCGACCCCGTCCGCGCCGGTTTCGCTGACCCGGTCGAGGATCTTGCGCCAGGCGTCCTCGTCCAGCGGGACCATAAGCGACACGACCACCGCGCGGTCGGGATAGTCGGCCTTCACGCGCTTGATTTCCTCGAGGTTTATCTCGAGCGGGCGGTCGGTGATCAACTCGATGTTGTTGAGACCCAGAAGTCGCCGATCCGCGCCCCAGATCGCGCCGTAGCGGGGGCCGTTCACGTTGACGACGGGCGGGCCTTCTTCGCCCAGCGTCTTCCACACGACACCGCCCCATCCGGCCTCGAAGGCGCGTCGGACGTTGTATTCCTTGTCGGTGGGCGGCGCGGAGGCCAGCCAGAAGGGGTTGGGGGACGTGATGCCCGCGAAGGTGGTGGTCAGGTTCGCCATGGCTCGGAACTCCTCAGCTTAGGCAGACATCAGGGTGGCGTGAATGTCCTCGGCGGCGTCGCGCCCCTCGGCCACGGCGGTCACGGTCAGGTCGTCCCCGCCCGAGGCACAGTCGCCCCCGGCCCAGACCCCTTGGCGCGAGGTGCGCCCGGCGCCGGTCACGGCGATCTTGCGCCCCGCCATGTCGAGCCCGTAGGCATCGCCCAGCTTCTGACCGATGGCCTTGAGCACCATGTCGGCGGCGACGGTAAAGCTTTCGCCGGTCGGCTTGGCGTTCTCGTCGGTATAGTCGAAATCGACCGCGTTCACCTGGCCTTCGCCAAGGATCACGGCGGGCGAGGCATGGGTGACGATGCGCACGCCTTTGGAGGCGGCGAGATCCTGTTCGAACTTCGAGGCAGGCATCGCCTCGGCCCCCCGGCGATAGACGAGGCTCACCTCTTCCGCGCCCAGAAGCTTTGATTGCACGGCGGCATCCACGGCGGTCATGCCGCCGCCGATCACCACGACGCGGCGACCGACGTCGAGCGTGGTCAGATCATCGGCCTGCCGAAGCTCGGCAATGAAATCGACCGCATCCCGAACCCCATCGAAATCCTCGCCCCCGATCCCGAGATCGTTGGTGGCGCCAAGACCGACCCCAAGGAACACGGCGTCGTAGTCGGCGGCCAGCCCGTCGAGCGACAGGCCCTTGCCGAGCGCCTGACCCAGCTTAACCTCGATCCCGCCGATCTGGAGCAGCCAGTCGACCTCGCGCGCCGCGAAATTGTCGACGCTCTTGTATGACGCGATGCCATATTCATTGAGCCCGCCTGCCTTGGGCCGCGCATCGTAGACGACGACATCGTGCCCCTTTATGGCGAGGCGATGGGCGCAGGACAGACCCGCCGGCCCCGCACCGACGACGGCGACACGTTTGCCTGTGGGGTCGGCGCGCTCGAACGGATGGACGTTCTTCCCCATGAGCGTATCGGTAGCATAGCGCTGAAGGCGTCCGATCTCGACTGGCTTGCCCTCGGCCACTTCGCGCACGCAGGCCTCTTCACAGAGCGTCTCAGTCGGACAGACCCGGGCGCACATTCCGCCCATGATGTTCTGATCGAAGATCGTCTTCGCCGCCGCTTCCGGCGTTCCGGTCAGGATCTGCCGGATGAAGAGCGGGATGTCGATCGAGGTGGGACAGGCCGTCATGCAGGGCGCGTCGTGGCAGAAATAGCATCGGTCCGCCGCGACGCGCGCCTCATGCGCATCGAGCGGCGGGTGCAGGTCGGCGAAATTGTCGGCGAGGACCGGAGGCGCGAGGCGTCCGGCGACCATGCCCGGCGTGGTCGGGGTGTTGGTCACGGCTGGCTCCCTGTTGCTGGCGTGTTCGTCTTGTTTTCAGGAACGCTAACACGACCTGTTTTTTTATCAATCGGTAAAAAACGCGGCAGCGCAGCATTTCAGGCGCTGCCGACCCGATAAGCAGTGCGCAAATCGCTTGCTCAGGAAAACGGCAGGGTCTGCACGGAGAGCGGAAGCAATCGCGAATGGGTTTGGCCAGATCGACCGGATGTCACGCTTTCACAAGTCGATCCAGGGCAGCAACACGCCCCAAGAGGGCCGGCAGATCATCGAGCCGCACCATGTTGGGACCGTCCGAAGGCGACCGCTCGGGCGCCTCGTGGGTTTCGAGGAACAGGGCCGCGCATCCCACCGCCACCGCAGCCCGCGCAAGGACCGGCACGAATTCGGCCTGCCCGCCGGAGGACGCGCCCTGCCCGCCCGGCAGTTGCACGGAATGGGTCGCGTCGAAGACCACGGGATAACCCGTGTCGGCCATGATCGGCAGGGCGCGCATGTCGCTGACCAGCATGTTGTAGCCGAAGCTCGTGCCGCGTTCGCAAAGCAGGATGTTGTGATTGCCGGTCGATGCGATCTTGGCCGCGACATTCGCCATATCCCACGGCGCGAGGAACTGTCCCTTCTTGACGTTGATCGTCTTGCCCGTTTCACCAGCCGCTAGCAGGAGATCGGTCTGGCGGCACAGGAAGGCCGGGATCTGAAGGATGTCCGCGACCTCGGCCGCGCGGCGCACTCCGTCGATGTCATGTACGTCTGTGACCACGGGACAGCCGAATTCGGCCCGAATGGCGGCGAGGATCTCGAGCCCGGCCTCGAGCCCCGGCCCCCGGACGCCCTTGATCGAGGTGCGGTTCGCCTTGTCGTAGCTCGCCTTGAAGACAAAGGGCAGCCCGGCCGCCTCGGCCGCTACGCCGATCCGCTCGGCGAGCATCCGGGCGTGATCCAGGGTTTCGAGCTGACAAGGCCCGGCGATCAGCGCGAGCGGCTGGTCGTTTCCGAAGGTGACATTGCCGACCTGCACGCGCCGCATCAGCCGAGCCCCAGACGCAAACAGTCGTGAATATGGATCAGACCCATGATCCGGCCTTCGTCGTCCAGCACGAAGAGCGCAGAGATCTTGCGATCGTTCATGAGGTGAAGCGCCTCGGACACCAGCGTTCCCATGGGCACAGTCTTGGGCGCGCGGGTGGCGACCTCGCCAGCTGTTCGCGTGAGCAGATCGTCCAGATTGCGGCGCAGGTCGCCGTCGGTAATGATCCCGGTCAGGCGGCCGTCCTCGACGACGCCCGCAAGGCCAAAACCCTTGGTCGTCATGGTGATCAGGCCCTCGCGCATGGATGTGTCCGGCGCAAGCAGGGGCAAGGCCTCACCCCGGTGCATCAGGGCTTCGACACGCTTGAGCCGCGTGCCGAGCTTGCCGCCGGGGTGGAAGACTTCGAACTCTTCTGTCCCGAACCCCCGCGCGTTCATGAGCGCGACCGCCAACGCGTCGCCAAGCGCGAGCGTCGCGGTGGTCGAGGTGGTGGGCACGATGCCAAGCGGACAGGCCTCCGGGACATCAGGCAGGGTCAGGACCACGTCAGCTTCCCGCGCGAGCGTGCTGTCTGCCCGGCTGGTGATCGCGATCAGGGGTATGGCGAAGCGGCGCGCATAGGTGACGAGGTCGGCAAGCTCGGTCGTCTCCCCGGAATTGGAGATCACGATACAAGCGTCCGCCGGCGTGACCATGCCAAGGTCGCCGTGGCTCGCCTCCGTCGGATGAACGAATTGGGCGGGGGTGCCCGTGGAGGCGAGTGTCGCCGCGATCTTGCGTGCAATATGGCCGGACTTCCCGACCCCCGCGACGATGACGCGCCCTGTGATCGATCCCAGAAGGGAAATGGCACGGACATGGTCGGCCCCAAGATCGGACGCAAGCGTTGTAATCGCCTCGGCCTCAACGGCCAGGACGCGGCGCAGTTCGGCCAGAACCTCCTCCGCCGTCAATACGATCATCCGCTGTCCATCCTGCATGTGTCGTTCCATCCTTATCGTGGTTTGGCAGGTATCGGGCAAGGGCGCCCCCTGTGACTTCGGACCCGTTGAGGATGACCGAAGATGGCGGCAGGCATGTGGCCGAAACGGGGAGCCTTCACGTCATGCCGGCGCGGGACGGTGACTGTGGTTTCGGGAAGAATACATTGATCAAGATCCGGCCCTTTTGCCCGGTGGGGCCAGCCCGCGCGCAAATCGAATGGAGGCGATCCTTGGGTCCTCATAGGACGACGCCGACCCTGCCCTGCACCAGTCCTCGAATGCGGCGAACAGCGGGAGGAGGGCGGAACTCCACTGCCCGCTGTCGCCCGATCGAAACAGCCGGAGACTGTCGTAGAGCCGGTTCGGATGCTCTGCCGTGCCCCACCGCCAGTCGCTCGCCTTCGGCAGGATCACCCAGCAGGGCACGCCAAGCGCGCCGGCCAGATGCGCGGTCGCGTTGTCGATGGTGATCACCAGGTCGAGCGCGGCGATCTGGGCAAGCTGGTGCGTGAGGTCCTTCAAGGGGTTCGACTTGGGATCCACGAGGATCGGCGCGCCAAGGCGCCTGGACGCCGTCTGCGGATCGACGTCACCATACTGAAGCGAATGGAACCGGACGCCTTCCCGTCGCGCAAGCGGCGTGAGGAGGGACAAGTCCAGACTGCGATCGGCTCCGGTTCCCGTCGCCTGCGAATGCCAAGAAAGGCCAACGTTTCTCGCCTGCCCCATGCGGGACCAGAGCGACCGGTAAGACGCGACGCGCGCTTGGTCGGGCGTCAGGGTTCTGGCATGGGACAATGGTCGCGCGACGAACCGCCATCCCGACAGCATTGAAGTCTGATAATCGAACCGCCGGGACGACAAGGCGGGTGGCGGCTTTTCAAGCTGGGGGAATGCGTCGATGTCGTTGCGCAGGGCCAGATACCCAAGAAGGCGATGATCGACTTCGGCAGTAACCTGCGCGCCGGCGTCTACCAGTTGTCGCAGGAGCCGGGCCTGCATGACCTGATCCCCAAGCCCCTGCTCGCCCCAGACGAGGAGGCGCTTCCCCGCGATGGGCTCGCCCGACCAGAAGGGGGCGGCGAACGGTCTACGGGATCCCTGGAAACTGTCGAGCTGCCAGCGCCCGCGGTCGTATAGGGTCAATCCCCCGGCGATATCGCCCTGTCGAAATCGTTCGAGCCCCAGCGTGCGCAAGAGATGCGGTGCCCGGCTCCCGGCGGCATATTCCGTCTCAAGAACTTGCCTTGCTTCGGGGAACAGGCCGTGGGCACGCAGACTGCGGGACAGAAGAACCGCGATCCCCGCCCGCTCCTTGGCGTCGGTGACGTCGAGCAGGGTAAGACGCAGTGTCACGATGTCCTGATCGCTGGCGGCCATGGGGTTTTGTGACGGTGTGGATGGGAGTACCGCAACAAAAAGCCGCCGAGGATTTCTCCGCGGCGGTTTTGTTGTGTTGTATTGAGAGATTGGTTTCTTTCTAGGTTTGGCGGTGACCTACTCTCCCACGTCTTGAGACGCAGTACCATTGGCGCATCGGTGCTTAACGGCCGAGTTCGGGAAGGGATCGGGTGTATCACTCGAGCTATGACCACCAAACCGAGGAAGAAACCAAGCTGGCGAGCCAGCAATCGAAGTCAAGTATGTATGTGTATGCTTTTGATTTGTCAGAGTAGTGCGCTGTCGCCTGTTGGCTAGTTGAGCGCTTTGGTTTTTCTACTACTGGATCAAATCAAGCCTATCGGGCCATTAGTACCGGTCAACTGAATGCATTGCTGCACTTACATCTCCGGCCTATCGACGTGGTGGTCTTCCACGGCCCTCAGGGATACCTTGTTTTGAGGGGGGCTTCCCGCTTAGATGCCTTCAGCGGTTATCCTTTCCGTTCATAGCTACCCAGCACTACCGTTGGCACGATAACTGGTCCACCAGTGGAACGTTCACCCCGGTCCTCTCGTACTAGGGGCAACTCCTCTCAAGTATCCTACACCCACGGCAGATAGGGACCGAACTGTCTCACGACGTTCTAAACCCAGCTCACGTACCTCTTTAAACGGCGAACAGCCGTACCCTTGGGACCTGCTCCAGCCCCAGGATGAGATGAGCCGACATCGAGGTGCCAAACACTGCCGTCGATATGGACTCTTGGGCAGTATCAGCCTGTTATCCCCAGCGTACCTTTTATCCGTTGAGCGATGGCCCTCCCACTTGGGACCACCGGATCACTATGGCCGTCTTTCGACTCTGCTCGACTTGTCAGTCTCGCAGTCAGGCTGGCTTCTGCCATTGCACTCAACGAGCGATTTCCGACCGCTCTGAGCCAACCTTCGCGCGCCTCCGTTACTGTTTGGGAGGCGACCGCCCCAGTCAAACTACCCACCACGCAGGGTCCCGGATCCGGATAACGGACCGCGGTTAGACATCAAGCAGAATAAGGGTGGTATCTCAAGGAAGGCTCCACAGGAACTGGCGTCCCTGCTTCGAAGCCTACCACCTATCCTGCACATATTGTGCCTGATGCCAGTGCGAAGCTGTAGTAAAGGTGCATGGGGTCTTTCCGTCTAACCGCGGGAAGCCTGCATCTTGACAGGCAATTCAATTTCGCTGAGTCGATGTTGGAGACAGCGGGGAAGTCGTTACGCCATTCGTGCAGGTCGGAACTTACCCGACAAGGAATTTCGCTACCTTAGGACCGTTATAGTTACGGCCGCCGTTTACCGGGGCTTCATTTCGGAGCTTGCACCCCTCCATTTAACCTTCCGGCACCGGGCAGGCGTCAGACCCTATACGTCGTCTTGCGACTTCGCAGAGCCCTGTGTTTTTAGTAAACAGTCGCCACCCCCTGGTTTGTGCCCCCAGCCAAAACTTGCGTTGAAGCCGGGCCTCCTTCTCGCGAACTTACGGAGGTATTTTGCCGAGTTCCTTCAACATCGTTCTCTCAAGCGCCTTGGTATTCTCTACCAGTCCACCTGTGTCGGTTTAGGGTACGGTCTAAAAGTGGGGCTATTTCCAGGAACCGCTCAGCAGCCCAACCAATCCGATAAGGTTGAACTACACCTGCGATCCGTCACCACCACATGGCCCAGGAATATTAACCTGGTTCCCATCGACTACGCCTTTCGGCCTCGCCTTAGGGGCCGGCTTACCCTGCTCAGATTAGCTTTAAGCAGGAACCCTTGGACTTTCGGCGAGAGGGTCTCTCACCCTCTTTGTCGCTACTCATGTCATCATTCTCGCTAGTGATCTCTCCACCGGATGCCTTACAGCCCGGCTTCATCGAAAGTTCCTTGTCTCCAATCTTCCCGAAGGAAGTAAGGAGACATGGAACTATGTCACACTACGCTCCGCTACCACGTGCACCTAAGTGCACATCCTCAGCTTCGGCTCATGGCTTGAGCCCCGTTACATCTTCGCCGCAGGACAACTTATATTAGACCAGTGAGCTGTTACGCTATCTTTAAAGGATGGCTGCTTCTAAGCCAACCTCCTGGTTGTTTTGGTCGTCCCACCTGCTTTCCCACTTAGCCATGAATTGGGGGCCTTAGCTGGAGGTCAGGGTTGTTTCCCTCTCCACGACGGACGTTAGCACCCGCCGTGTGTCTGCCATCTAGTACTCCCGGGTATTCGGAGTTTGGTTAGGATCAGTAAGCCTGTGGGGCCCCATTACCCATCCAGTGCTCTACCCCCCGGGGTATTCGGATGACGCTCTACCTAAATAGATTTCGCGGAGAACCAGCTATCTCCGAGTTTGATTGGCCTTTCACCCCTAGGCACAACTCATCCCGACCTTTTTCAACAGGTGTGGGTTCGGACCTCCAGTGAGTGTTACCTCACCTTCATCCTGGTCATGCCTAGATCACTCGGTTTCGGGTCTGATCCCACGAACTCATTCGCCCTATTAAGACTCGCTTTCGCTGCGCCTACACCTAACGGCTTAAGCTTGCTCGTAAGACCAAGTCGATGACCCATTATACAAAAGGTACGCCGTCAGGACTCGAGGTCCCTCCGACTGCTTGTAGGCGTTCGGTTTCAGGTACTGTTTCACTCCCCTCGTCGGGGTGCTTTTCACCTTTCCCTCACGGTACTGGTTCGCTATCGGTCAGTAAGGAGTACTTAGCCTTCGGGGGTGGTCCCCCGATCTTCAGACAGGATTTCACGTGTCCCGCCCTACTTAATACGTCCAATCGTGCTTCCTATACGGGACTATCACCCACTATGGTCATGCTTCCCAGCATGTTCTAGTCACACTCAAGGCTCGGCTGGTCCCCGTTCGCTCGCCGCTACTAGGAGAGTCTCTATTGATTTCCTTTCCTCCGGGTACTTAGATGTTTCAGTTCCCCGGGTTCGCTCTTAAAACCCTATGTATTCAGGTTAAAAGTACCTGGTTCAGCCCGATATAAGCAGCCCTAGAGCTATTATATCAAACTGTCAGGTGGGTTGCCCCATTCGGAGATCCATGGATCAAAGCTTATTCTCAGCTCCCCATGGCTTATCGCAGAGTATCACGTCCTTCATCGCCTCTTACTGCCAAGGCATCCACCAAACGCCCTTCTCGCGCTTGATTTGATCCAGAAGAAGAAAAACCGTTGCCAGTTCTTCACGACAGTCGGGCTGGTTCGTCCGATGTCTTTGCTTCTGGTCAAAAGCATACTTTCCCGCCTCTTCCGATGTCGGTCGGAAGAGACATAGATGAACCGTAGTTCATCTTGGTTAGTGTACTTGACTTGGACAACGTCATGTCTTGCGGGTCAAACCCACCAGTTGCAGCTCACTTGCCACAACCAACATGATGTTGTTGATTTCTCTCTATACGATGTCAAAGCGTGTTCTGGTCGAACACGGCGTCCGATTGGACGGTTAAACACTCGAAAGCGCTTAACGATCTAATCGGTGGTTTCTGGAGCCCTCAAACAACGATACGCGGAGCCAAACCTAAGGTTTGGTGGAGCGTATCGGGATCGAACCGATGACCCCCTGCTTGCAAAGCAGGTGCTCTCCCAGCTGAGCTAACGCCCCGTTCCGAAGGATCGGTTCGCAACAAGACAGTTACGATCGAACGTCTCTCTGCCCGAACCGGCTTTCGGTAGATGCTTCGCATCAACCTGTCGCCCGTCATGTTTGCAAGCAAACAAGACGTTGGTGGGTCGAGGAGGACTTGAACCTCCGACCTCACGCTTATCAGGCGTGCGCTCTAACCACCTGAGCTACCGACCCAGACAGACCGGTAGGTCTGTGATTTCCAGTCTGAAGAGATATGAGGACGGCCTGGTCCGTTTGATGTTGTGATGCAAAGGACATCACAGCGATGCTGAGTGCATCGCTTTGCTAAGTGTTCGTCGAAGTAAGCTGAGCAAGCTCGGCAAACTTATCCGGAACATCCTTAGAAAGGAGGTGATCCAGCCGCAGGTTCCCCTACGGCTACCTTGTTACGACTTCACCCCAGTCGCTGAGCCTACCGTGGTCCGCTGCCTCCCGTAAGGGTTAGCGCACGGCCGTCGGGTAGACCCAACTCCCATGGTGTGACGGGCGGTGTGTACAAGGCCCGGGAACGTATTCACCGCGTCATGCTGTTACGCGATTACTAGCGATTCCGACTTCATGGGGTCGAGTTGCAGACCCCAATCCGAACTGAGATAGCTTTTTGGGATTAACCCATTGTCACTACCATTGTAGCACGTGTGTAGCCCAACCCGTAAGGGCCATGAGGACTTGACGTCATCCACACCTTCCTCCTGCTTATCACAGGCAGTTCCTTTAGAGTGCCCAGCCGAACTGCTGGCAACTAAAGGCGTGGGTTGCGCTCGTTGCCGGACTTAACCGAACATCTCACGACACGAGCTGACGACAGCCATGCAGCACCTGTCACTGATCCAGCCGAACTGAAGGAAACGATCTCTCGTAACCGCGATCAGGATGTCAAGGGTTGGTAAGGTTCTGCGCGTTGCTTCGAATTAAACCACATGCTCCACCGCTTGTGCGGGCCCCCGTCAATTCCTTTGAGTTTTAATCTTGCGACCGTACTCCCCAG